>PWYW01000018.1 GCA_003567685.1 Gammaproteobacteria bacterium | reverse complement strand
TTAACCGGAATGCCGCGCGGCTTCATCAACAAGTCGTGCTCGGGTGCCTGGGGGAAGGGCCAGCCCTTCCCAAGGTTTGCAACACCGAGTTGTCGACTCAGACACGCTCCCGAAGGGCGAGCCGGAAAGCGCGGTAATGGTTTTTTACTCCCTTTCGCTGGCTGCATTGATTGTCGTATGTCATCGAAAAGTCTTGCCGGCGTTGGGCGTAAGCCTGGGCGATGACTGGTGAGTGATTATTGCGCCAGGCTTAAGCCGAAGAGTCGGTACCGCTGTTTCGAGTAAACTGGGCGCCTTCTTGAATAGAATTCGAGCGAATGGCGGAATCAGGCAGCATCTGGCGCAACAAGACAATCTGGCTGATTCCGCTGCTGGTTCTGGCCGGCCTTGGCCTGTCGGCCTGGCAACCGTTCGGGCTGTCTGATCTGCTCGACTGGGGGCGGCTGATTTCGGATATGCCGCTGGTGATTGCCGGGATTTTGCTGCTGATGGTGATCATGTTCACTTTCGGTTTGCCGGCCAGTTTTGGCCTGTGGCTGATCGCGCCGTTCCAGCACCCGGTGGTATCAACCCTGCTGCTGGTGATCGCCAGTGTGCTGGGCGCATTGGGCGGCTATCTGGTCAGCCGCCGGTTGCGGGGCGACTGGAAGCCGACCGGTTTCTCGCGGAAAGTGGTGGACTTGCTGGAGAAGCGAAGCGACTGGGCGACCCAGATGGCCCTGAGAATTCTTCCAGGATTCCCCCATTCGGTCGTCAATTTCGCCGGCGGCCTTCTGTTGTTGCCGCTGACGATTTTCCTGCTTTCCGCCACCATTGGCCTGACCATCAAATGGGCGGTTTATGCCACGGCGGTTTACGGCCTGGTAGACGCCGTGGAATCCGGCGATGCCATCGAAGCCTCTGCGATCGTGCCACTGATCGTGCTCAGTGCGCTACTGATTGCCGGTGCAGTCTGGCGTTCACGCCTGCAGGCTGCCTGAGTAACTACTTGTCTGAGTAATGGTGGCAGGCGGCGAGCGGCGCCGGCTGCTGGCGAGCGCTGGCGCTATCCGGCTGCGTCAATTCAGCGGGTTCAAGGGAGCCCGGGTGCCAACGAATACCATAAAGGCCATTGAGAGCTCAGCGGCTTCAAGATGGGTCCCGGGCGCTTGAAGCGGCTGAAACACCGTGCCCGCCGCCGTGCACCAGCGCTCGCCATCAGCCAACACCACTCCCCGCTGATGGTTCAGAGGAAAGTACGGGTTTGGCCTCCTGCGATCTCTCAGCCTGCTGCATCGGGGGGCGTTAGGTGATTCGGGCCAGCCGGGGCGCGGACGCTTCCCGGTTGCCCTCAGCATCCATCCGATTGATCGCTGGTCAAGGAGGTCGAGAATCCATCCGGTAGCACAGCGTGATCTCGAGGTCAACCGAGCTCTCGAGAACCTTCACCTGGCACCCAAGCCGAACGCCACGGTTGGCCCGAAGCACCTGGCGCCACCGGATGCTCTGAGCCTTCAATTACGCTAAATGCTCAAGTTGATTCCATTGAACAGGCGGCCCTAAGAGCCAACGTGCCTGCTATAGCCAGGAACGCTATATGGTCAGGCGTTCAGGGCGCCGCCGCAGCTTGAGCCCTGGCCGGCGGTGCAGCCGTAACAGTGATCGGCCACGCGGATTCGGCGTGGCAGCTCTCCGCTTTCAAGCAGGTCTTTCAGGTGCGGTCGGTCTGTTTCGCCATCCAGCGACAGGGACAGCATCTGGTTGAAGTCGCAGTCGTAGAGATAACCCTGGTAGTCAACGCTGATCAGGTTGCGGCACATCACGCCCCTCAGGTTGGCCGGCTGATAAGCCTCCTTCAGCAGGTTCAGATAAGACTCGAATTCCCCTTTGGCCAGCAGTATCGCGCCGAAACGTTTGATCGGCATATTGGTGATGGTGAAGAGTTGGTTGAATTGAATATCGAAGGTCTCGGCCAGCAGCTTCTTGTAGTCCTGCTCCAGGGCTTGCTGCGGTGGCGGCAGGCTGGCGCCCAGCGGGTTGTAAACAAGGTTGAGCACGCGACCGCTGTCAGGCCGGCCATAGCCAAGCGAATTCAGCGTTTGCAGCGCTTTGATCGAGGATTCGAACACCCCGTTACCGCGCTGGGCGTCCACGTTTTCCCGGGAGTAGCAGGGCAGGGAGGCGACAACCTCGATGTCGTGTTCGGCAAGGAAATCGCCCACCCACTCGTAGCCGGGCTCATTCATGATCGTGGGATTGAGCCGGTCCATGACATGAACACCGCGAGCGCGCGCCTGCTCGACCAGCCAGCGGAAGTGCGGGTTCATTTCCGGTGAGCCACCGGTCAGGTCCAGGGTCTTGATCCTGAATCGATCGATCACCGCCAGCGCATCATCCATGGTGGCGCGGTCCATCAGTTCCTTGCGGTTCGGGCCGGCATTGACGTGGCAGTGAATGCACGCCAGGTTGCACAGATAACCCAGGTTCATCTGCAAGGTATCCAGGCGGTCCCGCTGGATCGGCGGAAAATCCGTCTCTTTCAACAATGGCCAGCTGTCGCGCATGGGCTGTTCGCTCCCGTTAAAGACCGGAGGACTTTAGCACCAAGGAAGAAAGCCTTGCGTCATTTCGACGCCTGCGTCCGCCGAACCCAGGCCAACAGGCATCGATGTGCCGCATGGTGGTTTTGCAGCGCCTCCAGCTCGGCCAGCACCGTCGGTAAATCCTGGCTTTCATCCAGGTCACAAAGGGTGGGCAGGGTCAGCCAGTCGCCCTGGTCGTCCATCAGTTGCCGAAAACGCTGGCCGGTTTCAGGCTGGCTGTAGCGAATCTGGTCCCAATTCACCGTATCGAGGGGGCGATTGGCGCCAAAGGCCCAGAAGCCGCCATCCCGGGCCGGGCCAAGACACAGTCGTGGCGATTCGGCCTGCAGCCAGTCGGCCGCCTGACGAAGCCAGGCCGGGTTCCATTGCGGTGCGTCCGCACCCAGCAGCAAGCCGCTGCCGTGATGCCTCACCAGCCAGGCCAGCACGCGGGCCATGCGCGCGCCCAGTTTTCCGCTGCCCTGGTTCAGGCCGGGCAGGCCTGACCAGAGGGAATGTTCCATGCCCTCGGGCTCGGCAATCGCCCAGTAGACAGGGCCGATATTGGCGGCCAGCGCGCTGGCCGCGACGCTGGCTGCGGCCAGCCGGTGCCAGGTCTCGGCCCGTTCCCGACCCCAGTCCTTGGCCAGGCGGGTTTTGATCGGCGAGAGTCCCGGTGTTTTCACGAAGATGGCGACGGCAGTCATGGTGGCGACGACGAATCCTCAGGCGAACAAGCCGTTGCGCGTCGGGCATCCCGGACCAGCCGCCAGGCGGCGATTTGATGATGCCAGGTGGTTTTCAGCCAGCCTTGCTCGGCGTAGCGGCGCGCGCTGGTGGTGATGCGCCCGTCCAGTTGCCGAAGACCCAATCCAGACTTTTGAGCGCGGACCACCAGGTCGAGATCCTCGCCGCGCTCCAGGTCTTCGCGAAAGCCACCCAATCGCTCGAACCAAGTCTGGGGCAGGATCAATCCCTGATCGCCGTAGGGCATGCCCAGCCAGCGCGAGCGAAGATTGGCCGCCGCGGCATTCAAGCGAGTCAGCCAGGGTCCATCGGCGGCATAGGCCAGGCGGAACCAGCAAAGCGCGTCGGCGCTGATACGGCTCAAGGCCAAGGCCGCTGGCAACACCTGCGGGCAGGGGCGGGAGTCGGCATGAAGAAACCATAGCCAGTGTGCATCGGTGACGCGCGTAGCCGCGCGGTTCATTTGCCGGCCTCTACCCGGTGAACCAATGACCAACTCATCGTCCATGAAACCGGGGTATTGACCGGTTTCGGTGGTCGAGAGACGGCATTGAACATTGGCTGCCCGGGCCTGCTTTACCAGGGCAAGCAATTCCGGACGGACGGTTCTACCCGGGCCCAGTGGGATGACGAGGCTGAGACGACCCGGCGTGTTCGCCGTGGCGGTTGGCATGGTGGGAACAACCTGTTCGATGATTTCCGAAATGAGCCTATATCATGCACCGACTAGAGGTCCTTCAACCTGATACTTTAGGGTTCAGCATTGCCGTGGCGCTTCGCCTTGCACTGAAGGCCGACAGACCAACTGAACACTGAAGTATCAGAATGAAGGGCCAATTGACACCAGAAAACAAAACTGCACGCTGGACGCCTGCTGGCCAATTCGCCCTGATCGCCGCCTTGTTTTCCAGTGCTGGACAGACCTTTTTCATCGGTCTGTTCGGCGCCGAGTTTCGGAGTGAGTTCGGCCTGAGTGAATCACTGCTCGGGTTGATCTATGGCATGGCCACCTTGTGCAGCGGCCTGCTGATGTTCTGGCTGGGTTCAATCGCTGATCGCTGGTCGGTTCAGAGAGCCGTCGTATTCAGCCTGACAATTCTCGTTACCGGCACCCTGCTGGTCGCGCTGACGCCCGGCCTGGTATTCCTTGCCGTGGGTTTGTTCCTGCTTCGTTTGGGCGGGCAGGGCCTGTGTGGCCATTTGGCGATGGTGGTGGCTGCCCGATACGCCAGCCGCTTCCGCGGTCGGTCGGTGGCGATGGCCAGTTACGGATTCATTCTCGGCGAAGCCATCTTTCCCCTATGCGTGGCCTGGGCGCTTGGGGTCAGCGATTGGCGAGGTGTCTGGCTGATGACGGCAGGGCTCTGGGTGACGGTCGCCTTGCCGCTGTTGTGGAGCCGGGCGTCGCGCTTGGGCTTGGTACCGAGCAACCCCGCAGACTCGACGCCATCATCAGTGCCATCGGGGGTGGTCGAGGGCCACATTACCCGCTGGCGCCTGCTGAGCCACCCCGGGTTCTTGCGCGTGCTGAGCGTGGTGTTGGTGCCGCCGGTGGTGGTGACCGCGGTGTTTTTGCACCAGGGCACGCTGGCCGAACTGTTGGGCTGGCAACTCACCGACGTGGCCCGCGGCTTCCTGGTGTTTGCTGGCATCCAGTTCCTGCTGGCGTTTGCCGGTGGCCGCCTCATTGACCGGTTCAGCGCGCGGGCGCTGCTGCGTTTCTCGCTGTTGCCCGCAGGCCTGGGCTTGCTCGGCTTGTCGATGTTGCCGCCGCATCTGGCACTGCTGGGCTTGTTTGCCGGGCTGGGGATGACCGCCGGCATGAACAGCGTGATCAGCGGAGCCGTCTGGGTCGAGCTGTTCGGTACCGCCCAACTGGGGATGATTCGCGGCGTTTATGCCGCCCTGATGGTGATCAGTACCGCGCTGGGCCCGGTAGTGCTGGGCCTGTTGTTCGATTGGTCGGTGTCGCTGCTGGCGATGGCGCTGGCTTATCTCGCCTATGCCGTGGTCGTGCCGCTTCGGGTTGTGCCGGCTTTGTTCCGTTCGAGCCAGACGACACTGGATTAACCAGAAGCCGTCGCTCGACTGGTCAGCCGGCCTGGTCTTCCAGCTGTTCCCAGCGCTGGTAGGTTTTTTCCAGTTCGGCCTGTAGTGATTGCGCCTGTTCAGTGACTTTGTTGATCTGCTCGGGCGCCTGCTTGAAAAACCCCGGGTCGTTCATGGTCTCGGCCAGCGTGGCAATTTCGGTTTCCAAGCGTTCCAGCTCAGCCGGTAGGCTCTCGAGTTCGCGGGCCAGCTTGTAGCTGAGTTTTTTGCCGCTGGAGGCAGGCTTCTTCGCGCTGGTGGCGGGTGTCGGTGCGGCTAGCGCGGCCTCGCTGACTTGAGGGGGCGCCGACTGCCGTAGCCGTTCCCAGTCGCTGAAGCCGCCCACGTATTCGCCGACCTGCCCGTTGCCCTCCATCACCATGACGCTGGTCACCACGTTATCCAGGAAGTCACGGTCATGGCTGACCAGCAGCAGCGTGCCGGGGTAATCGGCCAGGCGGTCTTCCAGCAGTTCCAGTGTCTCGGCATCCAGATCGTTGGTCGGTTCGTCCATCACCAGCAGGTTGGAGGGGCGTGCAAACAGTCGGGCCAGCAGCAGGCGATTGCGTTCGCCGCCAGACAGCTTGGTGATCGGCGCGCGGGCCCTCTCCGGGGTGAACAGGAAATCCTGCAGGTAGCCGATGATGTGCTGTCGCTGGCCGTTGATTTCGACGAAGTCGCGCCCTTCGGCCACGTTGTCGGCTGCCGACCAGTCGTCGCGCAGTACCGAGCGGTGCTGGTCGAAATACGCAATTTCCAGCCGGGTGCCGTGGCGCACTTCACCGGACTGGGGTTGCAACTCGCCAAGCAGCAGTTTCAGCAGGGTGGACTTGCCGCTGCCGTTGGCGCCGATCAGGCCGATGCGGTCGCCGCGCTGGATCAGCGTTGAAAAATTCTCCAGCAGCAATTGGTCGCCCCAGCGAAAAACCAGGTTCTCCGCCTCGATGACCTTCTTGCCGGAGGCGCCGGCTTCGCTGACCTTGAGCTTGACCTGGCCATCGCGTTCGCGGCGCTGGGCGCGTTCCTGGCGCAGTTTTTTCAGCGCCCTGACACGGCCCTCATTACGAGTGCGCCGGGCCTTGATGCCCTGCCGAATCCAGACTTCTTCCTCGGCCAGGCGCTTGTCGAAGCGCTCGTTTTCCAGGGCTTCGGCGTGCAGCCGCTCGTCGAGGCGGCGCTGGTAATTGTCCCAATCGCCCGGCCAGGAGGTGACCTGGCCACGGTCAATTTCGACGATGCGAGTGGCGAGTGCGCGCAGGAAACGCCGGTCATGGGTGACGAATACCAGGCTGCCTTGATAGCTGAGCAGGAAGCTTTCCAGCCACTCGATGGCATCAAGGTCCAGGTGGTTGGTTGGCTCGTCCAGCAGCAGGATATCCGGTGCCTTGACCAGCGCCTGGCCCAGCAATACGCGCCGCTTCATGCCGCCCGACAGGCTGGCAAAGGCCTGTTCGCCATCCAGTTCCAGCCGGCTCAGGACCTTGTCCACGCGCTGCTCGATGTCCCAGCCATTTTCGGCATCCAGCCGGGTCTGCAGCCGGCCCATGGCGTCAAGATCCTGGTCGGCCACCGCCTGCCGATAGTGGCTGAGCAGGCCACCCAGTTCGCCCAGGCCAGAGGCAATACGCTCGAACACGGTGCCCGGCGCATCCGGCGGTACTTCCTGGGGCAGTTCGGCGAGGCGCTTGCCCGGAGCCAGCACTATCTGGCCATCGTCCGGCTTGATCTGGCCGGCCATCAGGCGCAGCAGGGTGGATTTGCCGGCCCCGTTGCGGCCAACCAGGCAGACCCGCTCGCCGGGCTGAATGTCCAGATTGACCTGTTCAAGCAGCAATGGGCCGCCGATACCAAAATCAAGGTTCTTGATGGAGAGCAGCATGATCAGCCTTCCGGTGAGGCAAAGCGCAGGGAAAGCGCACGGGTTAATAGTTTCTCGATCTCCACCAGGACGAAGATGATCAGACCGAAAGCGATGGCCAGAAGCCAGTGATCGAAGGCCATGGCAGCGGTGTCGAAGACGGCCTGGGCGGCGGGCAGGTAGGTGAAGCCCAGTTGCAGCACAATCAGCACCGTTACCGAGAGCCAGGCCCAGCGATTCGAGAGCAGGGCCGATGGCGTAAACGAGGCCGCCTGCCAGCGCCGGCAGTTGAACAGGTAGGCGATCTGGGCTGCGACCAGCACGTTGACCGCCAGCGTCCGCGCCAGCGCCGGGTCCTGGCTTTGCTCCAGCAGCCATTGGTAAAGGCCAAAAGTGCCCAGGGTCATGACGGCACTGATCCACACCACGCGGAAAACCACGAAATGGCTGAGCAGCGGCTGGCCCAATGACCGTGGCTGGCGCTTCATGATGTCACCCTCCAGCGGTTCAAAGGCCAGCGCTAGGGCCAGCGTTACGGCCACCACCATGTTCACCCAGAGAATCTGGACCGGGGTGATCGGCAAACTGAGTCCGGCCAGCACCGCCAGCAGAATAACCAGTGACTGGGCGCCGTTGGTCGGCAGCAGGAACAGCACGGCCTTGCGGATATTGTCATAGACTCCGCGGCCTTCTTCGATGCCGCCGACGATGGTGGCGAAGTTGTCGTCAGCCAGCACCATTTCGGCCGCCTGGCGCGACGCCTCGGTGCCTTTGATGCCCATGGCCACGCCGATGTCGGCGCGCTTGAGTGCCGGCGCATCGTTGGCGCCGTCGCCGGTCATGGCCACCACCTGGCCGCGTTTCTGCAGCGCCTTGACCAGCCTGAGCTTGTGTTCGGGCGTGGTTCGGGCAAAGACGTGGGTGTCCATCACCTGCTCGGCCAGTTCATCGTCGTCGAGCCGATCGATATCCCGCCCTGACAGCGCGTTTTCCTCAGCTTTGATCAGGCCCAGTTCACTGGCAATGGCCCTTGCGGTCACCGCGTTATCGCCGGTGATCATCTTGATGCGAATGCCGGCCGACTGGCAGGCCTTGACGGCGTCGGGGACTTCATCGCGCGGCGGGTCGGCAAAGCCCACCAGGCCGAGCAGCGTCAGATCAGCCACCGCCTCGTCGCCGTTAATTTTGTCTGGTGCCGGGTCGATGCTCTTGTCGGCCAGTGCCAATACCCTTAAACCCTCACTGGCCATGGCCTCGATACGCTCGTGCCAGGCGTCAGCGTCGAGCGGCTGGTCACCATCCTGGCCGGTCTGGGTCTGGCAGCGCTCGAGAACCACTTCCGGCGCGCCTTTGACCGTCAGCAGTTGGCCGTGCAGGCTGGCCATGTACTTGTGGTCGCTGGAAAAAGGAATCAGATGGGTCCGGTCATGCTGTTCACGCAGCGCGGCAACGTCCACCTCGCCGTCTGCCGCCAGCTCCAGCAGGGCGCGTTCCAGCGGGTCGCCGCTGTCGCTGTCCGGCTCGGCGTCGTTGCACAACACGGCCACCCTGGCGAGCCGCTGATGGTCGTCACGATCCTGTTTGAGCAGCGCCTTGTCCGCGCTGCCGGCGTGGGCAACCCCGTCGCAAAGCCCAAGGGCCCGCGCGCGCAGTTCATTGCGGGTGAGCGTGCCGGTCTTGTCGGAGCAGATGATGGTGACCGACCCCAGGGTTTCAACGGCGGGCAGCCGCCGGATGATGGCCTTGCGTCCGGCCATTTGCTGCACGCCAATGGCCAGGGTAATGGTGATGATGGCCGGAAGACCCTCCGGGATGGCCGCTACCGCCAGCGCGATACCGGCCAACAGCCCTTCACGTATGGGCAGGCCATGAAGGATGGCGCCCAGTGCAATCACGGCCGTGGCCAGCACCAGGATTATGACGGTCAGCACCTTGGCGAAGCGGTTGATGCGGTTGAGCAGGGGCGTGGTCAGCGTTTCGACCGAGTCCAGCATGCCGCTGATTCGTCCCAGTTCGGTTTCGCCACCGGTGACCACCACGATGCCCTCACCCTGGCCGTTGGTTGCCATGGTGCCGGAATAGACCATGTTGCTGCGGTCGGCCAGTTCGGTGTCTTCATCCAGCGCAACGGTGTTCTTGCCGACCGACAAGGACTCGCCAGTCAGGGCGGCCTGATCGGTGCGCAGGTCATGGGCGTCGGTCAGGCGAATGTCGGCCGGAATGCGATCGCCAGCCTTCAGTCGAACGCGGTCGCCTGGCACCAGTTGGTCGGCATCGATTTCCTGCCACTGCCCATCGCGCCGGACCCGGGCCGACAGCGCCAGCATCTTGCCGATGGCAGCCATGGCCTGTTCGGCCTTGCCTTCCTGGATATAGCCGATCAGCGCATTGATGATGACTACCGCCAGGATGACGCCGGTATCGACCCACTGCGCCAAAAGGGCCGCAATCACGGCAGCGGCCAGCAGCACGTAGATGAACACGTTGTGGAATTGCGACAGGAAGCGCAGCCATGCCGGCCGCTTGGCGGCTTCAGGCAGACGATTGGGGCCGTACTGCTCCAGTCGCCTTTGGGCGTCCTGATTGCTCAGGCCATCGGCGGAGGCTTCGAGCTGTTTCCTGCAGTCGTCGGGCTCAAGGTGGTGCCAGGCAGTCGGCTTGTCGGTCATGCTGGGCTCGGGAAATGGGCGGCTGTTTGATCATACCGAAAGCGGATAAAACAAAGGCGGCCCAGTGGACCGCCCTGCGTCGAAATCAATCAGTTCAACCAATCAGGCGGCAGCGCGACCTTCGCTGATTTCTTCGTCGGTGGCTTCGCGCACGCTGCGAATGGCGACCTTGAAATTCAGCACCTGGCCGGCCAGGGCGTGGTTGCCGTCGACGGTGACGCTGTCGTCGCTGACTTCGCGCACGATCACGTTCATCGGGCCGGCGTTGGATTCGGCGCGGAAGCTCATGCCGGGCTCGACCTTGTCGACGCCGGCAAAGGCATCACGCGGGACGGCCTGGACCAATTCCTCGCGATACTCGCCATAGCCTTCGGCAGGCTGAACCACCACGTCCATCTCGGCACCGGCTTCCTGGCCGGTGAGCGCCTTCTCCAGGCCGGGGATGATGTTGTTGTGGCCATGGAGATACACCAGCGGCTCGCGACCGTCCGAGGTATCGATGACCTGACCTTCCTGGTCGGTGAGGGTGTAGTCCATCGCGACCACGCTGTTATTGGCAATTTGCATGTCGTTCCTTTTTGGATGCACTGTGCACCCGGTCTGAATGAACCGCTTACCATACCATCTCCCGATCACGCAGAGGCCGTCGGGCCAGGATTGCCAGATGCGTGGCCAGCCTGGTCGAGTATGCTGACAGTTGGTGAAACAAAGGGGTCAAGCAAAATGACGTTCCGGTTTCAGCGCCGCGTGCGATTGTTTCCTGGCCTGCGGTTGAACCTGAGCAAGGGTGGGGTCTCACTAAGCGCCGGTCCACGCGGCAGTACGGTGACGGCCGGTCGTCGTGGTATCTACGGCAATCTGGGCCTGCCCGGTACTGGTCTTAGCAAGCGCAGCCGTCTGGACAGGCCCGGTGCGACACGGCCGAACTCCACAAAAGCCCGACACAGCTCAGAGGCCATGGCGCTTGAACTGCGCTGGCCGCTGGATGCCAACCAGCCCAGCGTGGTGGATGCGACCCGCAACGCGCCTCTGCCCAACCTCGTTCAGACCGAGATTCTTGCTGCCAATCGTTCGGCATTGATTGAGTTGGGCCTGGCCCGGGCCGAGGCACTGCAAGCCCGTCAGGATGCTGCTGTCCATGTCCATCGCCAGTTGACGGCGGACTTCAGCCCGCTGGAGGCTTTGCTGCCTCCGGTTGAATTGGCCGATCAACCGCCGGCGCTTCTGTCGGAAAAGCCGCCGTCGGCCTGGCTGCGGCTGATTCCACCGCTGTTTCGTCGGCGCCAGCAGCGCTATGAGCAGGCCCGCGCTGCACATGAGCAGGCACTCAGCCAGCATGCTCAGCAGCGCGAGCAGACCATCGCTCGTATCAGCCAGCAAATCGAACAGGCGGGGCGGGGCGAACAGGGTGCTCGCGAGGCCTTGTTATCCGCCCTGATCGAAGGGCTGGATTTTCCTTTTCACACCGAAGCCTGTTTTTCGTTTGACGGCAATGCGCTGAACCTGGATATCGACTTGCCGCAGGAAGACGATTTGCCCGCCGCCGAGCATGGATTCAATCAGCGAAGTCTGGCGCCAACCCTGAAACCGTTGTCGGGCAGGGCGGTTCGCATGAATTACGCCCGGCATGTCCACGCCCTGGCCATCTTGCTGGCCGGCGTTGCCCTGCGCAGCATTGGCAGCCTGGAGATGGTGTTGCTGTCGGCATTCCGGACTGCGATGAATCCATCCACTGGTCAGGACGAAGATGAGTGCCTGTTTTCGGTACGCATCGACCGTGCGCGCTGGGAGGCCATTGATCCAGAGCGGCTGGGCGAACTGGATCCGATTGATGTGCTGGCAGCTTTCGAGCAGCACAAAAACATGTCCAGGACCGGGCTATTCAGGCCTGTGAAGCCCATGTCCGGCTGATCGGAATCAGTTGTTTCGTCGATCCAGAACCGGCCTGAAGCCGCCGGCACACTCGAACCGACATTGAATCAGGCAGGCACTGTACGGTTCGTTGTCATCGAGGCTCAGTAACGCTGCGCCGACCCGGCGAGCTTGTTTCATCCAGGGGTTCTCATGCGGCGCATCTACTTCCCGCCAGGTGGAGTGGGGTTTTGGTCTTGCCTCTCTTGCTCTTTGAGATCAACAAGACGCTGGGTGTTCCTGCTGATTCGAAACAACCAGATCGGTATGGCAATGATCAAGGCCAGGAAACCAAGCAGGAATAGAAGCGTGAAGGTCTGGCCAATGATCGTCCAGATGCTGGGCAGCATAGTGTGAGCCTTCCGTTTTCAACGTGTCCTTTACTGATCCCGGAGTCGAGCAGAGCCATTTGAGGCGATTCATGAGCCCGGGTTGCCGTTGATCAGCTTGCTGATCGTGGACGACACCACCGCCTGAATCCCATCGCCGTGCAAAAGCAGATCGCCGCCGACAACCACGGCCAGATCCGGTCCTAGTCGGGACGCCAGTTCAGGCACTTGTGCCAGGGTCTTGCCGCCGCCGCTGCAGGGCAGTGTGGGCAGGTGATGGCCCAGGGGCTGAGTCAGGGCACGAATAATCCCGGGATCATCGACCTGTTGGGCAGTGATTCGGCCGCCGCTGCCCGGGTAGATGCTCAAGTCGGCACCGGCCAGTCGGGGCAACTGCCCGAAGATCAACTCGGCGCTCGCGCCGCGATCGGGCGTTTCGGTCCATACGCCGGCACCGGCGGGGTGAGCCAACCATAGCAGCTGACGGGAACGCGCGGCCTCCGCAGCCGTTTCCATGCCCATGAACCAGGGGCACAGCACCATGCCATGAAGGCCAAGTTCGGCCACGATGTCGAGCTGTTTTTGCAGGTGCTGCCCGCTGCCGGCTACATGAGGCAGGTACAGGCAGCGCCGACCGGTCGTCTGGGCCGCCCGTTCAATCGCTTGGGCGCAACAGGCAAGGCGTTGGCGAAACTGGTTCGGATCGGTCTCGACCAGGTTTTGGTCATCCTTGAGAATATCGCCACCGCCCAGGGCAAACGCCTCGGCCAGTCTGGCCAGGGTTTCCGGCGAGGAGCCGCGGGGCTTGAGCACGGTCAGCAACAGGGCACGGTTCTGGCTGCCGACAAGCCGCCGTATTTCCGGAATTCCGCCCAGCGGGCCGGGCAGGGCGTCGAGCAATGAGGCAGGCAGGCGCACATCCACCAGCCGAATGCGCGGGTAAAACGATACGTTGCCATAGAGCAGATGCATCAACTGGCCGATCTGTGCCGAAGCAAGGTGGGCAGGGTAGCCAATGCGTAGTCGCCATTGATCGTCACGGATTGCTTCAACCGACAGGACCCGGCCAAGAAAATCACGCCGGATGTGGTCGGGAATCAGCGCGTCCAGGATTTCCAGGCTCTGCTCCCGCGCAATGGCCTCGGCCAACTGCTCGGGAGGGCGTTCTGGTTGGCTTGCCAAGTAGTCGGCTTCGATCAGTTCCACGGTCTTTCAGGTGTTGGTGCTCAACCCTCAGGATAGAAGGCCCGGCGACAAAGGGGAAGCCTGAACGAAGATGGCCTGATCCGGCGGTTACAATGAACTATTCGCTTGTATTGAATTCTGGAAACACGACTCATGAGCAAGAAACAGCGCGTTCTGACCGGGATTACCACCACCGGCACGCCGCCCCTGGGCAACTACGTCGGCGCCATCAAACCGGCCATTGCCGCCTCGCGCGCGGACGATATCGATTCGTTCTATTTCCTGGCCGACTACCACGCCTTGGTCAAATGCGAAGACCCTGAGCGCGTGCAGCGGTCTACCCTGGAAATTGCGGCAACCTGGCTGGCGTTGGGCCTGGATACTTCACGCTCGGTGTTTTATCGACAGTCTGATGTGCCCGAGATTCCCGAGCTGACCTGGCTGCTGACCTGCGTAACCGCCAAGGGCTTGATGAACCGGGCCCATGCCTACAAGGCTTCCGTGGACGCCAACCTGAAAGCCGAAGAAGACCCGGACTTCGGCGTGACCATGGGCCTGTATTCCTACCCGGTATTGATGGCCGCCGATATCCTGATGTTCAACGCCAAGCGTGTGCCGGTGGGCAAGGATCAGGTTCAGCACCTGGAAATGGCGCGCGATATTGCCCAGCGCTTCAATCATCGTTACGGTGAACTTTTCGAGCTGCCGGAAGCCGAGGTGGACGAGCACGTGGCGACCCTGCCGGGCACTGATGGGCGCAAGATGTCGAAAAGCTACGACAACACCATCCCGCTGTGGCTGCCGGAGAAGAAGCTGCGCAAGGCGATCATGAAAATCAAGACCAATTCCCAGGAACCGGGCGAGCCCAAGGACCCGGATTCGGCTGCGGTGTTCTCGGTTTACGCGGCTTTCGCCAGCCCGGAACAGCGCGCGGCCATGCGCCAGGCCTTTGCCGACGGCATCGCCTGGGGCGAGGTCAAGCAACAATTGTTCGAGCTGATCAACGCCGAATTGACGGTGCCGCGTGAGCGCTACGAGGCGCTGATCAGTGACCCGGCCAAGGTTGAAAAGGAGCTGACTGTGGGCGCCGAGCGCGCGCGCGAGCTAAGCCGTCCGTTTATTGCCGAGCTGCGCGAAGCGGTCGGCATTCGGCGGCTGGGTTGAGGCACTGGCCATGACTCGAATGGTTCGCTGGGAGCCGCCGTTGTTGCCCGTGCTTGGCCAGCCGGCTTTCCCGGTTCGCCAGGCCTGGTGCGTTGGGCGCAATTATGCCGAGCATGCGCGCGAAATGGGCGTGGACCCCACCAGCTCGCCCCCGGTGTTTTTCGCCAAGCCGGCCCAGGCGGTGCATGGCCAGAGCCGGGTGACGTTTCCGGCGGAAACCGAATCCCTTCACCATGAAGTGGAACTGGTGGTTCTTCTGGCCGAAGGCGGGCGCAACGTGTCGGCCTCGGAATGGGCCGATCGCATCCACGCCTATGCCGCGGGTGTGGATCTGACCCGCCGCGACGTGCAGGATCGCCTGAAAAAAGCCGGCCAGCCATGGGAAATCAGCAAGGGCTTTGATCAGTCCGGCCCGGTGGGAGCAGCCCGCTTGGCAACGGAATGGCAGCCGGCTGCCGAACACCTGATTTCGTTGCAGGTCAACGGGGTAGTCCGCCAGCAGGCTGAGCTGGGCACCATGATCTGGCCGGTGCCAGCGCTTCTTGAGCGCTTGTCGGCTGAATTCACCTTGCAGCCGGGTGATGTGGTGTTCACCGGCACGCCGGCCGGAGTGGGCAGCCTGAATCCCGGTGACCGCGTCCTGGCGCGTATTGACGGTTTGCCAGACCTGGAATTCCATTTGGCATCGACGTGAAGGAGTTGCTGCCTCCAGCCGAAAGCACCTGGCCTGTCCTGATGCTGGCCGCAGCGGCCGGTGGTGGACTGGGTACCGTGCTGCGGGTGCTGGTAAGCCAATTCTGGCTCAAGGTCCCGCCGGGTCGTTTTCCCCATGGAACGCTGGTGGTGAACGCTTCCGGCAGTCTCGCGCTGGGCCTGCTTCTAGCTGCGCTTATGGCAACAGGCGGCCGGTCCGAACTATTTATCGTGGTTGGCGTGGGCATGGTCGGCGCCTACACGACAGTCTCCAGCCTGGCGCTTGAGAGTTTGCTGATGCTTCGCGCCGGACGCACCCGATCGGCAGTGGCTTATTTGGTAGCCAGCCTGACCAGCGGGCCGCTGATGGCTCTGCTCGGCCTTTTCCTGGGTGGCTGGCTATTCAACGGGCCACGGGTATGACGAAAATCGACACAATTCGCTTCCTGCTGGCGGCTGGCCTCGGCGGTGCGCTGGGCAGTGCGACTCGCCTTGGTGCATCGCTTGTGCTGGTCGGCGTTCAACCCCAGGCCTTCCCGTGGAGCACATTCCTGGTGAATGTTCTGGGCGCTACGTTGATCGGGGTATTGGCAGCAATCAGTCAACCGGGACACCGCTGGATGATGAGCCCGAGCTGGCAGGCATTCTGGCTGGCTGGATTCTGTGGCGGATTGACAACGTTCTCGTTTGTCAGTCTTGAGTTGGCCTTGATGTGGCAGGGCGACAATGTTTCGGGCGCGCTGGTATACCTGGGCCTGGCTCTGGGTTCGTGGCTGATCGGGGTGAGCCTCGGGTGGATGCTGGGAACGCGTCTGTAAGTCTCAGAAGTTTGATTAAAGAAAGCGTATATGCCATTGATTGATAGTCTTATTTTCGTCCCGCTTTCCTTGTTCATGGTCTGGCTTTTCTGGTTTTCGACGCCGGCAGACTGGCCCAGGAATCAGCGCCTGATCGACTGGGTTATCGCCGGCATCGCTTTTGTGGGTGCCCAACTCATCCTGTTCGGGGTACACAACGCACTGTCTGCCTGGGAGGGTCCGGACCGCAGCATCATGGCACTCGCTGGTGCCTACCTGTTTCTGCTTGCGACCTTTGGACTCGGATGGCTGCGGCGCTTCCGGCGGCAGCGGTAGGCAAGCTTACGCTAGAGCAATTGTTGAACCATTCGCGCGCCGGCAATCCATGTCCCGGCCGCTGACCCTAGATTGGACAGGAAAAACACGACGAATACGTGGGAAACCCGATTCCTGAACCAGCCCGACAGCTTGGTGACATCGTCCCGAAGAGTTTCAAAGTCGCCCACTCGGGGTTTTTTCAGCGATGCCTCGACGGCGCCAGTGACCATGCCAGCACCGATGGTTGGGTTAAGCGAGGTAAGCGGAGCGGCAAACAGCGCGGTCAGGATCGTCAGCGGATGGGCCCGCGCAATCAGGGCGCCGAGTGCCGACAGCGTGCCGTTGATCAACACCCAGGCCAGGACCAGGCTCCAGCCAAGCTCGCTGGAGCGTGAAAAGCCGATGGCAAAACCACTGAGCACGGCAATCAAAATGATCCAGGGAATCGCTTTGAACACTTTGGAGGCCGGCGGCATAACGTTCAGTCGGGCCACTTCGTCCGCCGGATCGACATCGGCCTTCAACGCCTTGACGGTGCCAGACAAATGCCCGGCGCCCAGCACAGCCAGGACTTTGCGACCAGGCTGATCGGCATTCTCTTCGCGCAATCGGGCTGCCATGAACTGGTCACGTTCGGCGATCAGAGCCTCGTAGAGGGCTGGCGAGCTTTCCGAGAACTCACTGAAAGTTTCGGTGAGAATATCGCCTTCCTTCAGGCGTTCGATGTCGGCCTCGTCGATCTTCTCTCGTGAAAACAGCGAATAAATGAGCCCGTTAATCAGGACCCAGCGTCGCCACCAGGACAGCCGTCGACTGGCCCGTCGCAGGGTGATGCCAATTTCCCGGTCTACCAGTTGCACCGGCACACCGGCCTGACGTGCCCCCTCGATGGCGGCCTTCATTTCGGCTCCCGGTTCAATGCCGAACTGCTCTGCAATGCGGCGCTGGTAGGCGGCAAGGGCTAACGAGGCCATCATCATGCCGGCCTTGCCCTCGCGTAAAACCGTGAAAAGGTTCAGGTTGCGCCAGGCGTCGCGGTCAGTCATCGCCGCGTAGCGCGATGGACACAGTTCGACAGCAACGGCGTCGTAATGACCACTTTCAAGCAGGCGAGCGACCGCCTCTGCGCTGGTGCGCGAGACATGAGCGGTTCCAAGTAGGCTGTATTCAACCTGGTCAACTACCAGGTGTTCGACCGGTTCATTGGCGAACAGGGCACGTTGTTCGGGGCGCATCGGTAATCAGGTAAAAATTCAACCACCAGTGTATCGGAAATGGCTAGTGAGCGATGACTGATTCGGACGCGCGACGTCCTGGTCAAAACCGACCTGTTCACGATAGCGGGCACCAAAGCGGTCGTCCTGTGGCAGCCGATCAGCCTGGTAACAGGCTGTCAGTGATCACACCGCTGATGCTCGCCGGCAACCGGCGCAGTTGTTCCTTGTCGTTGACGGTGAATACCCAAAGTTCCAGACCGTCCTTCTGAAGACGTTCCAGCAGGGCCTTATCCCGTAATGGTCGAATCCGTTGTGCATCCAGCACCAGCACATCCAGGCCTCGGCCAGGCAGTGTCTCAATCAGACGCGACAGGGACCACTTCGGGCCATAGTTGGCCCAGCCTGTTCGTCCAAAACCCAGGCTTTTGGCCAGGTCTAGTTCCGCCAGGCTGAACACCTGGGCCAGAACACGGGATCTTGATTCCCCAAATGTATGAGCAAGCCGGTTGAGAGCATGAGCATTGTCGCGCTTGATGTCAGTAACTAGCCAGCAGTCGGGGTGCTTGGTCAGCCATTCGCGCAGACGGTCCGGGGTGATCGGTGTCCAGCCCAGGCGCATTGGCAATGAGAAGAAGACCGAAGCGGGCAGTGCGCAGCCGGGTCGCAAGCGCCTGGCCCACCGCCAGCGCATCGGAAGCTGGCCCAGGTCGTACCAGTGGGCCAACGTGGAGCGCCAGTCGTGCAGCCCGACGAGTTGGCCATCGCGCGTCCATTGCAAATCAAATTCAAAGCAGCGATAGCCCCGCTCGTAGGCGATGTCCAGGCTTTCCACGGCATTTGGATAACTGCCGGCGTGACTGCCGCCGCAAGCATGAGCAATCAGTTTCCGGTCGGTTTCAAGGCGTTGGAATTGAAGGTCGGTCAGCGGCATTCACAATGGACTTCGTTGCGGTGGATTTGCCAGTGCAAGCACCGGTTTTGATGAGACTCCGAGGCCTTTCCGAGCGGGCCTGGGAGGGGCTCTGTGTGGTATTATTCCACCTTTATCCCGGGCCTTGCAGGGGGAGTGCTCGGGACACGAATTTTGACCGTTGAAGGGCGCCGTTGCGCCAACTCGACCCACAAAAACGACTGGAAATTCCTGATGACGGAAATGGCACGCGAAGTGCTCCAGGTCAACCTGGAAGACGAGATGCGGCAGTCCTACCTGGACTACGCGATGAGTGTGATCGTCGGACGCGCTCTGCCGGATGTCCGGGACGGCCTGAAACCGGTTCATCGACGCGTGCTTTACGCCCAGCACGTTCTTGGCAACGACTACAACAAGCCTTACAAGAAATCGGCCCGTGTGGTCGGTGACGTAATCGGTAAGTATCACCCGCACGGGGATACCGCGGTCTACGACACCATCGTGCGCATGGCCCAGCCGTTCTCGATGCGCTACATGCTGGTTGACGGGCAGGGCAACTTCGGCTCGATTGACGGGGATTCCGCCGCCGCCATGCGATACACCGAGGTGCGCATGGCCCGGCTGGCGCACGAAATCCTGGCCGACATCGACAAGGAAACGGTCAATTTCATTCCCAACTACGACGAGTCGGAATCCGAGCCGACCGTCATGCCGACCAAAGTTCCGAATCTGCTGATCAACGGCTCTTCGGGCATTGCCGTGGGCATGGCCACCAATATTCCGCCGCACAACCTTGGCGAAGTGGTCAGCGCACTGTTGGCATTGATTGATCAGCCGGACATGGGCATCGAGCAGATCATGGAGTTTCTGCCCGGCCCCGACTTCCCCACGGCCGCCATCATCAACGGCGCAGATGGTATCGAACAGGCCTATCGCACCGGCCGGGGCCGCATTTATCTGCGGGCCCGTTCGCACGTGGAAACCGACGACGACACCGGTCGCTCGCGCATCGTCGTGACCGAGCTGCCGTACCAGGTCAACAAGGCCCGACTGCTGGAAAAAATCGCCGAGCTGGTCAAGCTGAAAAAACTCGAAGGCATTTCCGAGCTGCGCGATGAGTCCGACAAGGACGGCATGCGCATGGTCGTCGAGCTGAAGCGCGGCGAAGTGCCCGAAGTGCTGCTGAATAACCTGTATCAGCAAACCCAGCTACAGACGGTTTTCGGTATCAACATGGTGGCCCTGGCCGACGGCCAGCCGCGCCTGTTGAACATTCGCGACATGCTGCTGGCCTTCCTGGCCCACCGTCGTGAAGTGGTCACTCGGCGCAGCTTGTTCGAGCTGAGAAAGGCCCGTGATCGGGCTCATATCCTGGAAGGCCTGACCGTGGCGTTGGCCAACCTGGACGAAGTGATCCAGCTGATCAAAACCTCGCCGACGCCCGCCGAGGCGCGCGAGCGCCTGCAGGGCCGGCGTTGGGATGCCGGCATGGTCAGAGCCTTGTTGGGCCAGGCCGGTGCCGAGCTGTCACGGCCGGAGGCCCTGTTGCCCGAATACGGCCTCAGCGACGAGGGCTACCAGCTCTCGCCGGCCCAGGCGCAAGCCATTCTGGATTTGCGCCTGCAAAAGCTCACCGGCCTGGAGCAGGAAAAGCTGGCCGAGGAATACCAGGAAATTCTGGGTCAGATCAAGGAACTGATGCGCATCCTGTCCGAGCCCGATGCGCTGATGCAGGTCATTCGCGATGAACTGGACGCACTCAAGGCCCAGTATGACGATCCGCGCCGGTCGGAAATCGTTCAAGATCACCTCAATCTCACCATGGAGGACCTGATTACTCCGGAAGACGTGGTGGTCACGCTTTCCCATGCCGGCTACGCCAAGTACCAGGCCCTGGACCGCTACCGCGCCCAGCGTCGTGGTGGTCGTGGCCGCAGTGCCGCACGGACCAAGGATGAGGATTTCGTCGAGCGTTTCTGGGTCACCAATACCCATGACACGCTGCTGGTGTTCACCAGTGCCGGCAAGGTTTACAAGACCAAGGTTTACGAACTGCCGCAGGCTGGCCACAACAGCCGCGGGCGGCCAATGGTCAATCTTCTGCCGCTTGATGAAGGTGAGCGCATCAACGCGGTGCTGCCGACCCGCGAATTCCCGGACGACTGGTTCGTGTTCTTTGCCACCCGCTCCGGCCGGGTCAAGAAGACCCCGCTGTCGGATTTCGCCAATATCCGTTCGAACGGCATCTGGGCGGTGTATCTGGAAGACGACGACGAGCTGGTCGACGTGGCCTTTACCGATGGCAGTCGCGACATCCTGTTGTTCTCCTCAGCAGGCAAGACCATTCGCTTCAACGAGAACGATGCCCGGCCGATGGGTCGCCAGACCCGCGGCGTGAACGGTATACGGCTGAAAGATGGCCAGGAAGTGGTCTCAATGTTGGTTACCGGGGATGATGCAGCCGACGTGCTTCTCGCAACCGCCAACGGCTATGGCAAACGCACCGACATGAACGAGTTTCCGGTTTATAAACGCGGTGGACAGGGCGTGATCGGAATTCAGGTTTCTGATCGCAACGGACCCCTGGTCTCAGCCCTGGCCGTGCATGAGGATGATGACGTCATGCTGACTTCCAATAGTGGCACTCTTGTTCGCACGTCGGCTGGCGAGATTTCGCGACTTGGGCGCAACACACAGGGAGTGACGCTGATTCGCCTCGGCGACAATGAGCAGGTGATTGGTATGGCTCGTGTTGCCGCCTCAGACGAAGACGACGAGGACGAAGTTCACGCAGAAGAGTAGGTACTGCGAGGTTGAGCTGACGTTATGGTGACCCGGCAACCAGGCTGATTGCCGGGTCAAAAGCACCCCTGAATAAAGGACATTCGCCGAGCTGGCCTCCGCATTAACTCACGGAGGCCTTCAGCCGTAAAACGCTTTCCCGGCGCAGCGTGTTGGCTCAGCTGGCTTCCTGCCAAATTTCCATTGGCGGGCAGGAACAGACCAGATTGCGATCACCGTACACGTTGTCAACCCGTCCCACGCTGGCAAAGAACTTGCCCAATCTCAAGCCGGGAACCGGCCAGGCAGCTGTTGCGCGGCTGTATTCATGCGGCCAGTCGTCACCGCTGACTTCCTGGATGGTGTGCGGGGCATTCTTCAATGGGTTGTCGTTAGCATCCCATTTGCCTTCAGCGACCTGATCAATTTCACCACGGATCGCGATCATGGCCTCGATAAAGCGGTCCAGTTCGGCCTTGGATTCGCTTTCGGTCGGCTCGATCATCAGCGTGCCGGCAACCGGCCAGGACATGGTCGGTGCGTGGAAGCCGTAGTCAATCAGGCGTTTTGCGACATCCTCTTCGCTGATGCCGCTGCTTTCCTTGAAGGGACGAAGATCGACAATGCACTCATGCGCAATGCGTCCATTGCGGCCCGTGTAGAGGATGTCGTAATGCCCTTGCAAGCGCCGGGCGATGTAGTTTGCGTTGAGGACGGCCAGCTGAGTGGCCTTGCGCAGGCCATCCTTGCCCATCATCCGAATGTAGGCCCAGGAGATCGGCAGGATGCCGGCGCTCCCCCAGGGCGCAGCGGCCACTGGCAGGTTATGCCCATGAACCGGACCCAGCAAACCGCTGCCGTGCCCCGGCAAGAACGGAATGAGGTGCTCTCGCACGCCAATCGGTCCGACGCCTGGCCCACCGCCGCCATGCGGAATGCAGAAGGTTTTGTGCAGGTTCATGTGACAGACATCCGCATAGTCGGCCACTTTCGACCAGGCCACCAGAGCGTTCATGTTGGCACCATCAAGATACACCTGACCACCAGCCGCTCGTACCTTGTTGCAAATCGTGACAACGTCCTCCTCGAACACACCGTGCGTCGAGGGGTAAGTAATCATCAGTGCGGCAAGCTGGTCTTTGTGTTTTTCGATTTTTCCTTCGAGATCAGCGAGGTCGATATTGCCTTTGTTGTCGCACCCGACCACAACGATATCCATGCCAACCATCTGGGCGCTGGCGGGGTTGGTGCCATGAGCTGACGAAGGGATCAGACAGACTTTACGGTGCTGGTCGCCACGGTCGTCGTGCCAGCCGCGAATGGCCAGCAGACCGGCATACTCACCCTGCGAGCCGGCGTTGGGCTGAAGGGAGATTCCGGCAAAGCCAGTGAGCGCCCCCAACATCTGCTCGAGTTCCTCGATCATCTGGTGGTAGCCGCGCGCCTGGTCCCAGGGGCAGAGGGGATGAAGCTCGGAAAATTCCGGCCAGGTGACTGGAATCATCTCGGCGGTCGCGTTGAGTTTCATGGTGCATGAACCCAGCGGAATCATGGCGTGAGCCAGACTCAAGTCCTTGTTTTCCAGTCGCTTCAGATAACGAAGCATATCGGTTTCCGAATGGAATCGACTGAAGATCTCGTGGGTCAGGAAATCACTCTCGCGCTTCAGCGAATCGGGAATGGCCGAAGCCTCGGCACTCAGACTGGCGTCAAGCGCCTCAATGTCCACGGGCTCACCCAGGAAGATTTCAAGCAGGGCAGCAACATGACGGCGCCGGGTGCATTCGTTGATGCTGACGCCAATGAAGCCTTCGCGGTCAGCCCGCAGATTGAGACCGGCCTGTCGGGCATCGTGCAGCACCTGCTGGCGCCTTGGTTCGTCGACACGGACGCTGATGGTATCGAAGAAATCAGCGTGCTCAAGCTCGAAACCGGCTTGCTTCAGCTGAGCGGCCAGCAGGCAGGCATGGCGGTGTACGCGACCGGCGATTTTCCTCAGCCCCTGGGGGCCATGCCAGACTGCGTAGAACCCGGCCATTACGGCAAGCAGCGCCTGGGCGGTACAGATGTTGCTCATGGCCTTCTCTCGGCGAATATGTTGCTCGCGCGTTTGAAGAGCCATGCGCAGCGCAGGATTTCCGTGCCGATCGCGTGACACGCCAATGATCCGTCCCGGTACGCTGCGACGGTATTCGTCGCGAGTGGCAAGGAAGGCGGCATGAGGGCCACCATAGGCCATGGGCACGCCGAATCGCTGGGCAGACCCGACCACGACGTCGACGTTGGCTTCTCCGGGTGGCTTGAGCAAGACCAGAGAGAGCAGGTCGGTGGCAACGGCAACCAGCGCACCGCGCGCATGGGCGCGCTCGACGACTGAATCAAGCGGCACGACCTGGCCGCTGGCGGTCGGGTACTGGGTGAGCACGCCGAAACAGTCGATCTCGGCCAGGTCACTGGCCAGGTCATGGCTGATTCGTACTTCGAAGCCCAGGTGCTTGCCGCGGTTGCAAACCACCTCGATGGTCTGGGGCAGGCAAGCCGCGTCGATCAAAAAGGTGTCGCTCTTGCACTTGCGGTTGACCCGCTTCAGCATGGCCATTGCTTCGGCGGCTGCAGTGGCCTCGTCGAGAAGAGAAGCGTTGGACAGGGGCATACCGGTCAGATCCATGACCATCTGCTGGAAATTCAGCATGCCCTCGAGGCGACCCTGGGAAATCTCGGCCTGGTAGGGCGTGTAGGCGGTGTACCAACCGGGATTCTCCAGCACGTTACGCAAAATCACTGGCGGGGTGAGAGTCGGGTGGTAGCCCAGCCCGATCAGGCTGTGGTTGACCGTATTCTGGCTGGCGATGCCCTTGAGCTCTTCCAGAACGCGGTCTTCGTTGTCGCTGGGAGCCAGATCAAATGGCGTCTCGCTGATGATGCTGCCGGGCATGGTCTCGAGCATCAGGCTATCGAGGGTCTCGCTGCCAACACAGCCGAGCATGTCCGCGACTTCGGATTCGTCGGGCCCGTTGTGTCGAGCGATGAACTCGTCGTGAGCTTCCAGATGATGCAAGGGCGTCCCGGGCCGGTGGTTCGGATTGAGGCGGTTGTCAGGCATGCGCAGCGTCTCTCAAGAGGTCAAGTCAGTGTGAGGTAGTGGTCCACCAGCAGGAAGGCAAACAAGGCCATCAGGTAGATCACGGAATAGTTGAACATTTGCATGGCAAGCTGTTCGCTTTTCGGCTTCATCAAGGCGATCGCATAGCCCATGAAACCGATGTTCAGCACGATGGACCCGGCCAGGTAGACAAGACCGCTCATGCCCGTCAGCCATGGCAGCAGGGTTACCAGCACCAGGATGATGCTGTAGAAGAGGATCTGCCAGCGGGTGAATTCCACGCCATGAGTGACCGGCATCATGGGTACATCAGCTGCCTCGTAATCATGCCGGCGGAAAATGGCCAATGCCCAGAAATGAGGGGGCGTCCAGACAAAAATGATCAGGAACAGGATCAGTGCATAGGCATGCAGTTCGCCGGTCATGGCGGTCCAGCCCAGCACTGGTGGTGCAGCCCCGGCCGCGCCACCAATGACGATGTTCTGCGGCGTGGCGCGTTTCAACCAGGCCGTGTAAATCACGGCGTATCCGATCAGGCTTGCAAAGGTCAGGATCGCCGTCAGCACGTTGACGTACAACACCAGGATGATCATTGACAGTGCTGCAAGACCAAGCGCAAACGCCAACACCTGTCCGGAAGCAAGTTGGCCTGAGGGCAGGGGACGATGGCGCGTTCGAACCATGACCTGGTCTGCCCGAGCGTCGAGCAGATGGTTGATGGCTGCGGCACTGGAAGCGGCCATCCCGATGCCCAGGCTGGCGATGGCCACCAGCAAGAGATCGGGCACCCCCGGAACCGCCAGAGCCATGCCCACAATGGCAGTGAAGACGATCAGGGCGACCACACGGAGCTTGCAAAGGCCGAGGAAGCTCCCGATAGTTTTTTTCAGGCCCATGAAATTGGATCAACCCGACCGTTGCGGCGCAGACGTTCGCGTCAGCAAGTAAACCATGCAGGCCAGAAGCAAGGCCGCCGTGCCATTGTGCGCAACGGCAATCCACAAGGGCAGGCCAAGCACGACGTTCAGAATGCCGAAGGTAATCTGGGTCGTCAGCAATGCGGTCAGGATCGAGGCCGGGGCCTTGAGTCCAGGCGTACGGAAAAGCTTGAGTAGCAACCAACCGAAAACCGCGACTATGAACAGGGCGCCGATCCGGTGGGTGAGGTGGATGGCTACCCGGGCATCCTGGTCGAGCACGCCGCCTTCGAAATCCACACCGACACCGCGCCACAGCGTAAAGCCCTCAGAGAAGTTACTCTCCGGCCACCACTGGCCCATGCAGGTCGGAAAGTCCGGGCAGGACAGGGCGGCGTAATTCGTGCTGACCCAGCCCCCCAGAAGAATTTGCGCGACAAGTACGGAAGTTGCAACCACCAGCGGCACCCTTAGCTTGCGTTGATCAAGGGTGTTGGCCGGACGGGCCGGGCGCGTAGCCAGATATAGCCACATCAGCAAGCTGAAAGTAAGCATGCCGCCGGCCAGATGGAGCGTGACGATCGCCGGTTTGAGCAACATGGTGACTGTCCAGGCACCCAGCGTGGCCTGCGCAATGATCAAAACGAGCAATGCCATGGGCAGCTTGACCGGTTGCCCTGGTTCGTCACGACGTTTCCAGGCGAAGATTGCCAGCAGCAAAACCAGGATGCCGAGAATGCCTGCGGCATAACGGTGGACCATCTCGCGAATCGCTTCGCCGACATCTACCGAGCGGTCTGGCCGAACCTGGTCTGCAGCGGCAAGCGCTTCATCGTTCTGTGGCCAGGTAAGGTGGCCGTAGCAGCCCGGCCAGTCCGGGCAACCGAGCCCTGCGTCGGTCAAACGCACCCAGGCACCAAGAACAATCACGACGAAGGTGAGATAAAGCGCAGTCAGCGCCAAGCGGTTGTAGGTTTTGAGGGTCATTGCTGTGTAAGGTCAGTCGCGACGGGTCCAGGTGAGCAGGCGACGCAAGTCTCGCCGAATTCCATTGGGGTCTGCCCCAGCCTCGTAGGCCAGTATTATATTGGCCATAGGGTCCAGGATGTAGCTCGCCTGGGCTTCGACAGGTTGCGGGAAGTAGCTGGCCATATATTGTCCTTCAGCCCCGTGAAGCACCCGAAAATCCGTCGCCAACAGATTGATCTGTTCCAGCGTTTCGCTACTGAGATCGTCCGTGGCGATCAGGAGAAGGCCAATATCGGGCTGATGTCGATCCTGCGCCGCACGCACCTGCCTCAACCAGTACAGGTGCTCCAAACAAGCTTCAGAGCACTCTCCGCTGCGCACATGAACCAGTTGCCAGCGTTCGAGGAGATCGGCCCGCTCAACCGGCGACTGATCCGGCATGGCCAGCGAGAAATCAGGCAGCGCGATCACCGGACTGATCAGCTCACCATGGTTGCGAGTCCCATCAGGACGCCAGTCAAACCAGGTGCTGTGGAGAAGGGTGGCCAGAATTACGGGCACACCGAACACCAGGAATACAGCCACTATGGCTACTTGGTTCTTTTTCATCGTCGTCTGAGATTCCGCAGAGTGAGAACAAGCCAGATGATCAGAATGGCCGAACCAATGCTGACCCACTGGAAAGCGTAGCCCATGTGCTTTTCAGGGCCCATGTTGATCGGTGCCCAGGCGTCGCCACTGAGATGGGCAGGATGTGCAGGGTCCAGCAATAGCACTTGCTCATGAAGTTGATCGCCGAAAACCTCGCGTAGTCGATCCATATCGAAATACGTCATCAGACTGGGCCAGTGCTCGGTCTCGATCGGAGGCTCCTCGCCAAGCTGCAGGCCGACACGAGGAGGCTCGGACAGACGCCCCTCAAGCTCGATTGTCCCCTCGGGCGTGTCAAATACGGGCCACTCACCGCTGCGACGCAACCAGGGTTGCCAACCACGATTCACCAGGACGATGGTCTCTCCACCTTCGGGAACAAATGGAGAGAAAACATGTACGCCTGGGTGATTGTTTCGAACCTGGTTGTCGAGCAGGATAGTGCGACGACCATCGAAGACACCCTTGCCACTGGCCGGACTGAAGGCGGCAATTGCCGGATTCAAATCAAGGAGAGATACCGGCTCCGAGGTGTCCCAGAGCGTGAGCAGTTCGGTTTTCTCGCCGGCTCGATCGACCTGCCAAAGAGCCAGGCGCAGACACAACACGATGGCCACCAAAGCTGCCAGGTGGGGAATCAGACCTCGCCAGGAAAAAGTGCGCCGGGGATTCGTCACGATAGGCCTTTATAATGCAGTCTGCGTCAAGAATTGGTATTAAGCATTGTTAAGCAAAGTTCTGATTATTGGAGTTTTTCTGGCCATCCTGTATACCTTGGCTTCCAGTTTCTATTTTATGATCAAAGATGATGGAGACGGTGAACGGACAGTCCGACGTCTCAGTTGGCGAGTCGGCTTGTCAATGGGCCTGGTGATCGCTCTATGGCTGGGTTTCCAGTTCGGAATCATCGAACCACAGGGCGTCAACCCTGTCCGCTATCCGGCTCCACCCTGATCCTGGCCGAAAATCATGGCCGAAAAAAGAATCGGGGGCCCGATAGCCCCCGATATTCACGCCGGTATGTTGGTTGGATTCAGGACTGATCGCAGAGGAACTCCAGCATATGTTCGGCGCTGGAGACGCGGAATTCCCCGCCGCTGTCGACAAACACTTCGATGACAACGCCATCTTCGGCCAGCAAACTGAACCGTTGGCAGCGAAGGCCCATTCCGAAAGCTGAGGCATCCAGTTCAAGACCCATAGCTCGAGTGACATCGGCGTTGCCGTCCGCCATCATCAAAACATGGTTCTCACTGGCGCTGGCCTTCTCCCACGCACCCATGACGAAAATGTCGTTGACTGCCATGCAGGCAACTTTTTCGACGCCTGCCTGACGCAATGCTTCACGATGCTCGACGAACCCGGGCAAATGGTTAGCCGAGCAGGTTGGGGTAAATGCGCCAGGTACACCAAACAACACCACCCGGCCATTGCCGAGCACCTGGTCCAGCGGCACTGCCTTTGGTCCGTGTTCTGAAAGAATGGTGACCTGAACTGCCGGCAGCTTATCGCCTGCTTTGATCATCTCAGGCTCCGAGCGCTTCTTTCATGGCTTTAACCAGCGTCCCCTTGTCGACGGGTTTTGTGATGTACGCGGAAGCGCCCTGACGCATGCCCCAGATACGGTCCGTTTCCTGATCCTTGGTGGTGACGAAAATGACCGGGATATCAGCGGTGGTCTTGTCCTTTGAAATTTTCCGGGTCGCCTGGAAACCATTGAGGCCAGGCATGACAACGTCCATCAGGATCAGGTCTGGCGTTTCAGCCTTGGCCATCTCTACGCCTTCCTCGCCATTGTTGGCGGTAACGACCTGATGGCCTTCACCTTCGACAATCTTGGTCAAGGAAAACAACTGCGTTTCCGAATCATCAACGATAAGTACTTTGGCCATGCGACACCCTTTTAATTCAAGTTGTTGAGGCATTGTCGATCGATTCAAACACTGATGATCGACGGCTCATGCCATTCTGGTTATACGACGAATCATACTGCAAACCGGTCTGACGTGTCGCTGCGAGCAACGCATTGCGACGGTTTGATACTCAGTCGATTAGGCTGACGACCGTCCGCCCCCGTCCACCACCGTCCATCAGTCGATCGAAAACGGGGAACAGATCACGCAGTGACACCGTCTCTCCCGCAATTTTTTCGAGATGGCGAGGCTTCCAGTCACTTGCAAGGCGAGCCCAGAGGGTCTCCCTGAGCGGGTAGGGACAGGCCGCGGAGTTGATGCCTAACAGGCCAATTCCGCGAATGATGAAGGGCATTACCGTGGTGTTCAGACCGATGCCACCCGCCATGCCGCAGGATGCAATATTGCCCCAGGGCTTGACGACGCGGGTCAGGCCGGCCAGTGTGTCGCCACCAACGTTGTCGAGTGCGCCGGCAAACTGAGCCGAGGCCAGCGGTGTTTCCGGCCAGTGCAGTTCGTGGCGAGATATGCACTGGCTGGCGCCCAGTTGACTGAGCCAGTCGAATTCGTCCAGCTTGCCGGTAATGGCGGTGATTTGATAACCCGCGCGTGAATACATATCCACGGCCAGGGAACCAACGCCACCGCTGGCCCCGGTAACGCAGATGGCGCCCATGTCGGGCTGCTGGCCGTTGGCCTCCATGCGGTAGAGCCCAAGCGCAGCAGTAAAGCCGGCAGTACCCAGGATCATGGCCTCCTTGAGGCTAAGGCCATCAGGCAGCGGCACCAGCCATTCCGACGGCACACGCAGGTACTGGCTGTAGCCGCCGTCGCGGGTCTCCGACAGGCTGCAGCCGGTAATAAGCACTTCATCGCCTTCCTTGAACCGGTCGCTGGATGATTGGGCGACGATCCCGGCAGCGTCAATCCCGCCGTTGAGCGGGAAGCGACGCAGGATCTTGCCCTTGCCAGTGCCGGCCAACGCGTCCTTGTAGTTCACGCTGGAGTAGTGCACCTGGACAACGACGTCGCCTTCGCTCTGCTCATTGATGGACTGCTCGACGATTCGGGCCTGGTAGCCATCGTCGTCGTTGAAGATTCGCAGGGCGTAAAAGCGGGAAGGGATGCTCATGGAAACGCCCTAGTTGGCCTTGTGGATGGCGCGCTTGTCGACCGATAGCGCCGCTTCGTGAACGGCCTCCGACAGTGTCGGATGCGCATGGACGATGCGGGCCAGATCTTCGCTGGTGCCGTGGAATTCCATGGCAACGACGCACTCGGCAATCAGCTCCGAGGCATTCGGGCCAAAAATCTGAACGCCCAGCAGGGTGTCGTCTTCGGCATCGGCCAGGATCTTGACGTGGCCGGAAGCATTGCCCATGGCCAGGCCACGGCCGGTCGCGGCAAACGGGAAGTTACCGGCCTTGTAGTCGATACCCGCTTCTTTCAGGTCTTTTTCGGTCTTGCCCACCCAGGCGATTTCCGGGTCGGTGTAGATCACCCATGGGATGGTGTCGAGGTTGATATGACCATAACCGGTGAACAGGGCCTCGACCACGGCAATGCCTTCCTCGCTGGCCTTGTGAGCCAGCATCGGGCCACGCACCAGATCGCCGATGGCGACGACGCCTTTAGCGGTGGTATGACAGTGCTCATCCACCTTGACCTGGCCGCGTTCGGTCAGTTCGACGCCACTGTCGTCGGACAACAGATTATCGCTGGCGGCCCGGCGGCCCACCGCCACGAGAAGGCGGTCAAACACCTCGGTGTGGTCGCCCTTGCCGTCGGTGTAGTGAACTTCCACCTTGCCGTCCTTGACGGTGGCTTTAGACACTTTGGCGCCCAGGCGGATATCCAAGCCCTGTTTCTTGAACTCACGAGCGGCAGCGCGCGACATGTCGGTGTCGACCACGGCCAGCAGGGTGTCCATGGCCTCCAGCAGCACCGTTTCTGCGCCCAGGCGTGACCACACGCTGCCCATTTCCAGACCGATGACGCCAGCGCCAATCACGCCAAACCGCTCGGGCACTTCGCCGATTTCAAGCGCGCCTTCGTTGTCCAGGATGTATTTGTTGTCGATTTCCACGTTCGGGATCGTGAACGGGACGGAGCCGGCAGCCAGCATGACGTGTTTACCCGCGGCCGTGTAGGTTTCACCGTCGTGCGGACGAACCTCAACCTTGCGGTCGGCCAACAATTTGCCGCGACCGTTGGCGAAATCAATCTTGTTGGCCTTGAACAGTTGCAGCAGGCCGCCGTTGAGCTGCTTGACGACCTTGCGCTTGCGATCGAGCATTTTCCCGATGTCCATCGAAACGCTTTCAACGCTGATGCCGTGATCGGTGTAATCATGCTGGATATGGTGGTAGTGCTTGGATGAATCGAGCAGCGCCTTGGAGGGTACGCAGCCAACATTCAGGCAGGTGCCGCCTGGGGCAGGCTTGCCGTTGTCGTCCTGGCGGTCGTCGATCAGCAGGACCCGCTTTTCAAGCTGGGCCGCACGAATGGCTGCGGCATAGCCGCCCGGGCCACCGCCGATGACGATCAGATCATATTCCTTGTCAGCCATGACAAAAATTCCTTGTTGCTTTGAGAGCGTTCAAATGTCAGACGTTCAGGCAAGTTGCCGGGGGGTCAAAGCCCCAGCAACATGCGAGCCGGATCTTCCAGCGCATCCTTGACTGCCACGAGGAACTGGACGGCGTCTTTGCCATCGATAATGCGGTGGTCATAGGACAGAGCGATGTACATCATCGGACGGATGACGATCTCGCCGTTTTCAGCGATTGGTCGTTCCTTGATGGTGTGCATGCCCAGAATGGCGCTCTGCGGCATGTTGAGCAGCGGCGTCGACAGCAAAGAACCAAACACGCCGCCGTTGGTGATCGTGAAGGTTCCGCCCTGCAGGTCTTCGAGCTGGATCGAGCCCTTGCGTGCCTTGTCGGCGTATTCGGCAATGGCCATTTCCACTTCAGCCAGGCTCATGCGGTGGGCATCGCGCAGGATCGGGACCAGCAGACCGCGGTCGGTCGAGACGGCAATGCCGATGTCCTGGTAGCCGTGGTACACGATTTCGTCGCCGTCGACCGAGGCATTCACCACCGGGTGCTTCTGCAGGGCTTCGCAGCAGGCTTTGACAAAGAACGACATGAACCCCAGCTTGACGCCATGGCGCTTCTGGAAGTCGTCCTTGTAGCGGGCGCGAATGTCCATGACGGCCTTCAGGTTGACCTCGTTGAAAGAGGTCAGGATGGCCGCGGTGTTCTGGGCGTCTTTCATGCGCTCGGCGATGCGTGAACGCAGGCGCGACATCTTGACGCGCTCTTCCTGGCGCGGTCCACCGCTCTGGATGTGTTTCATCACGTCTGGCTTGGTCACCCGACCGCCGCGGCCGCTGCCGCTGACTTCGCTGGTGTCGACGTCGTTCTGGGCTGCAGCGCGCTTGGCCGACGGCGAGGGCGCTCCGCCCTGGCTCGCGCCCTTCGACGCAGAGTCGTCGCGCTTGGCAGAACCCGAGCCGGCATCGGACTTGCTGTCCTGGTTTTTTTCCTCGGACTTGGCCTGGTCTTCCTTGCCGTCGTCCTTGCCGTCGTCGGCAGGCGCTTCGCCCTCTTCCAGCTGTCCCAGCGCCTGGCCTTCAGTGACGGTCTCGCCCTCGTCGGCAGAGATGGCCTTCAGGATGCCATCTGCCGGTGCCGGCACTTCCAGTACAACTTTGTCGGTTTCCAGGTCGACGAGGTTTTCATCGCGCGAAACAAAATCGCCGGGCTTCTTGTGCCACTTGGCCACCGTCGCGTCGGAAACGGATTCGGGGAGATTGGGAACTTTGACTTCAATGCTCATTGGGATTCCTTACTGGATGCCTTCACCATGGGTCAGCGCCTGGCTGACCAGTCGTTTCTGTTGTTCGATGTGGACCTGGTAGTAACCAACCGCCGGCGATGCCGAGCCGTCGCGCCCGACGTACTTGAGGCTGTGTCGCGCCTCCACGCAGGCTTGCAGATGGTGACGGATCTGGAACCAGGCGCCCTGGTTCATGGGCTCTTCCTGGCACCAGATCACCTCGTCGGCCTTGCTGTAGCGCTCGACAATCGCCTGAACCTCTTCACGCGGGAAGGGGTAGAGCTGTTCGACGCGAACCACGGCAATATCGTCGATGCCCTGCTCCTCGAGCGCGGCCGCCAGATCAAAGTAGACCTTGCCGGCACACAGCACCAGGCGTTTGACCTTGTCCGGCTTGGGCTGGCGCGGGTCGTCGATCACGACCTGGAAGCTGCCTTGCGTCAGGTCTTCGAGGCTTGAGGTCGAGGCCTTGTGGCGCAGCAACGACTTGGGTGTCATCACGATCAACGGCTTGCGGAAAGGCCGCAGCATCTGGCGGCGCAGCATGTGGAACATCTGGCTGGGCAGCGAAGGGACGCAGACCTGAATATTGTTGCCCGAGCACAACTGCATGAAACGCTCTAGCCGGGCAGAGGAGTGCTCCGGCCCCTGGCCTTCGTAGCCGTGCGGCAGGAACATCACCAGGCCGCACAGACGACCCCACTTGGCTTCGCCTGAGGTGATGAATTGGTCAATAACGACCTGGGCGCCGTTGACGAAATCGCCGAATTGGCCTTCCCAGATCACCAGCGAGTTCGGGTCAGCCGTCGCAAAGCCGTACTCGAAGCCCAGTACAGCTTCTTCCGACAGCAGTGAGTCGATGACGCGAACGCGATGCGGGTCGTCGGCCAGTTCTGCCAGGCCCAGGCGGTAGCTGCCGTCGGCCTGGTTGTGCAGCACGGCGTGACGATGGAAGAATGTGCCGCGGCCGGAATCCTGGCCGACCAGCCGCAAGCCATAGCCCTGGCGAATCAGTCCTGCATAGGCCATGGTTTCGGCGAAACCCCAGTCCAGCGGCATCTCGCCTGCGGCCATCTTGTTGCGCGACTCGATGATCCGCTCGACCTGCCGGTGAAGCTTGAAGCCCTCCGGCAGAGTAGTCAGTTGCTCGTTCAGGCTGCGAACCTGGTCCAGAGGAAGAGACGTGTCGGCTTCAGCGCGCCAATCCGCCTCCAGATAGGGTGACCAGTCCGTGGTCTCGACGGCTTCGGCAGCGGGCACCAGCTCGACAACCGGTTCACCGGCGTCAAGCTTGTTTCGATAATCAGCCGCCGCCTTGTCGACCGTCGCCTGGTCAACCAGTTTTTCCTGAATCAATTGGTCAGCATACTGCTTGCGAACAGAGTCCAGCTTGCGGATGACCTGGTACATGCGCGGCTGCGTGGCGGCAGGCTCGTCGGCCTCGTTGTGGCCGTGACGGCGATAACAGACCAGGTCGATCACCACGTCTTTCTTGAACTCGCGCCGGAAGTCGGCAGCCAGGCGGGTGGCAAACAGCACGGCTTCCGGATCATCACCATTGACGTGCAGGATGGGTGCCTGGACCATCTTGGCCACTTCGGTGCAGTACAGCGTTGAACGCGCATCGATCGGGTTGGAGGTGGTAAAACCGATCTGGTTGTTGACCACGATGTGGAAGGTGCCGCCAATCGCAAATCCGCGGGCCTGAGACATGTTCAGCAATTCCATCACCACGCCCTGGCCCGCAATGGCGGCATCGCCGTGAACCAGCACCGGCAATACCTGCTCGTGACGGTGATCGCCGAGCCGTTGCTGGCGTGCGCGCGATGACCCGGCGACCACCGGGTTGACGATTTCCAGGTGCGACGGGTTGAAGGCCAGCGCCAGGTGCATCACACCGCCGGGCGTGCGTACATCGGAGCTGAAGCCCATGTGATATTTGACGTCGCCCGAGCGATTCGGGTCGTCATCGGCAATCTTGCCCTCGAACTCGGCAAACAGGTCGCCGGGGCTCTTGCCCAGCACGTTCACCAGAACGTTTAGTCGGCCCCGGTGGGCCATGCCGATAACCATCTCCTTGACGCCCTGGCTGCCGGAGTGGCGAATCAGGGTGTCAAACAGCGGGATCATGCTTTCGCCGCCTTCCAGCGAAAAGCGCTTTTGCCCCACGTACTTGGAGTGCAGGAATTTTTCCATGCCCTCGGCCGCTGCCAGCTTGTCGAGCAGTCTCAGCCGCTCATCGCTAGGTGGGGTGTAGTTGCCGCGCGTTCCTTCCAGCCGCTGCTGGAGCCAGCGGCGCTGGTTGGTGTCGGCAATGTGCATGTATTCAACGCCAATCGAACCGCAGTAGGTCTTCTTGCAGATGTCGACGATTTCGCCCAGCGTCAGGTGATCCGGCCCGGCCAGCGTGCCAGTGTGGAAGGAGGTCTTCAGATCGGTTTCGCTGAGCTTGTGGAAGCCCAGTTCCAGATCGGGCACCTCGGGGCGCTGGCTGAGACCCAGCGGGTCGAGCTTGGCTCGCTGATGGCCGCGAACCCGGTACGCATTGATCAGACGAAGAACGCCAGCCTGTTTGTAGTCCTCGGCACTGACCGCAGCCGAGCGGTAATAGCCGCTGTCGGCAAGATCGCGAAAATGATCCAGAATGGCGAGGTGGCGAGTATCGTCACTGGCACCGTCGGCCAGCTCAGAAAAGAGACGTTGCCAATGATCCGGAACACTGTCGGGATCATCCAGCCACTGTTCGTAAATTTCTTCGACGAACGCGGCGTTGGAGCCAGACAGGGGCGATGCCCGGTACTGCTCCTTCAGGTAGTCGGTCATGGAATGGACGCCCAGGATTCAGAAAGTGGGGAACAACCCAAGATTATAACGGTGTCAGGCACTTCTTGGGCAGCGAAAGCCGCTAATCCGACCAAAGTTCGAGGGCTTCGGCCTCAAGCAGGGCCTCCAGCGCTACTGGGTAACCCAGCCAGCGTTCATCCAGCGCACGCGCCTGCGTCAGGGAGTTGGTCAGTTCGGGCGAACACGGGATCTCGTGTCCATTGACAAACAGCCGCGTGTGATCGCCTGATCCAGTCACCGCCAATCGGCTTGCCGGGTGCAGGCGAACCGCACTGTCGCCGGCCAGCCGTTGCCGGAGTTCGTCGTTGTCCTCGGGCTCGGCGGTGTCATTGGCTGGCCAGAGTCGCCAGCTGCTCAGGAAACTGCCGGCCAGTTGCTCCAGCGCCTGATCGTCCATCGCCAGGCAGTCGCTCATCAGCTGCCGGAGCTCGGCGAGCTGGGCAGGGCTTATCCGGGCGCCGTGCTCGGCCTTGATCGCGCCCAGTGACAGTCTCGGCCAGCGCCGGGCGCTGTTGGCCAGCTGCTCGACCAGCGACATCAAAAATTCCGGACCGGAGGGCGTGCGGATGCCCACCGACCAGGTCTGGCACGGCCCGTCGGCCACGCCGTGATGTGCATAGCCGGCGGGCAGGTAGAGCACATCGCCGGGCTTTGCCAGCAGTTCGGTCTGCGCGTGCCAGTCTTTCAGCAGGGCCAGTTCGAAGCGTGTATCGGCTTCAAACCCCTGGCCCTCGGCAAGCTGCCATCGGCGCCGTCCTTCGGTCTGAACCAGGAACACGTCATAAGCATCCAGGTGGGGACCCACCGAACCGCCGTCGGCCGCCCATGACACCATCACATCGTCCAGGCACCAGTCGGGCAGAAAGCGAAACGCCTGCATCAGTTCAGCGGCAGGCGGGTAGACCTTGTCGATTTCCTGGACCAGCACGGTCCAGTCACTGTCGCCATGAGGGAGGTCGTCAAACTGGAACGGCCCGTGCTCCAGTTGCCAGTCGCCGGCCGCCTGGCTGCCACGTACCAGTCGAGCAGGCAGTTCATGCTCATCGATCAGCGTCATCAGCGTAGACAGCGGGCACGGCCTGACCGGCAGCCAGCCGGGGATGAAACAGGGCTTGCGCTGCCAGAATTCAGCCAGGAAGCGCGCCTGGTCAAAAGGTTCCAATCGAGCGATCACAGGTGCTCGTCCGCCTCAGACGTAACGCGTGATGGCCCGGGCCATCTCGGCGGCGTTGCCGGTATAGCTGCCGGGGGTCATCTCCAGCAGACGCTGGCGGTCTTCCGCGGGAATATCCAGTTGCTCGACGAACTCGATCAGGGCTTGCTGGCTGATGCCCTGGCCGCGCGTCAGCGCCTTGAGTTTTTCATAGGCTTCGGGCACGCCATGCATTCTCATGATGGTCTGGACCGGTTCAGCGAGCACCTCCCACGAACGATCCAGGTCGGCCGCCAGGCGTTCCGGATCGGGCGCGATGCGGTCCAGGCCACGCAGGATCGATCCCCAGGCCAGGGCGCAATAGCCAAAGGCCGACCCAATGCTGCGTTGCACGGTGGAATCGGTCAGGTCGCGTTGCCAGCGAGACACCGGCAGCTTGGCCGCCAGGTGTTCCAGTAGTGCATTGGCCAGACCCAGGTTGCCTTCACCGTTCTCGAAGTCGATCGGGTTGACCTTGTGCGGCATGGTGGAGGAACCGACTTCACCCTCGATAAGCTTTTGCTTGAAGTAGCCAAGCGAGACATAACCCCAGGCGTCGCGGGCAAAATCCAGCAAAACGGTATTGATGCGAACCAGGGCATGGGCCACTTCGGCGGTCATGTCGTGCGGCTCGATCTGGGTGGTGTACGGGTGCCAGACCAGGCCCAGGCTTTCGACAAAGTCGCGGGCCAGGGTGGGCCAGTCGAGGTCCGGGCAGGCCGCCAGATGAGCGTTGAAATTGCCCACGGCCCCGTTGATCTTGCCGGTCAGCTCAACCTGGTTGAGCAGACGGCGCTGGCGACGCAGGCGGAAAACCACGTTGGCCAGTTCCTTGCCCAGGGTGGTGGGTGAGGCGGTTTGCCCGTGAGTGCGCGAAAGCATGGGCAGATCGGCATGGTCAACGGACATGCTCTGCAGCCGTTCGTCAAGACGCGCCAGCAGCGGGTCCAGGCTGTGCTCGATCGAACCCTTGATGATCAGCGCCCAGGACAGATTGTTGATGTCTTCGGACGTGCAGGCAAAGTGGACAAATTCCAGGTACGGCACCAGCCGGGGGCGCTCGCCCATCCGCTGCTTCAGCCAGTATTCGACGGCCTTGACGTCGTGATTCGTGGTTCGCTCAATCGCCTTGACTTCGGCGGCATCGTCGGCAGAGAACCGCTCGACCAGGCCGTCCAGGAAGGCAGCATCGTCCGGTTGCAGGGCGGGCAGGGCGGTAAAATCCTTATGCCCGGCCAGGGCCTTGAACCAGGCGACCTCCACGGTCACCCGCTGGCGAATCAGGCCGGCTTCCGAGCACAGCGTTCTCAGGTCGTCCAGACGGCTGCCGTAACGGCCATCCAGCGGCGACAGGGCAGTCAAAGAGGTCAGTTCCATGGCGTGTAGTTCCCGGCTTTGATTGATCGGCCGCGAGGGCCGCTCGGCAAACCGTCAATGATAACCGAGCTCGACCCGACAGCGATGCCTGGGAGCTTCGAGCTGATTCGAGCTTTGGTTGCCGGATTCTTCAGGAATCTTGCAGGTTACGCAGATAAATCGGCCATGGACTCCGATACGGAGAACTTGCGGGCCGGCGGCGAGCGGTGCCGGCTGCTGGCGAGGGCTGGCGCTATCCGGCGGTGTCGATTCAGCGGGTTCAAAGGAGCTTGGGTGCCAACGAATACCACCGAGGCCATTGAAGGCTCTGCGGTTTCGGGTTGAGTCCCGGGCGCCTGAAACCGCTGATCCACCGTGCCCGCCGCCGCGCGCCAGCGCTCGCCAACAGCCAACACCACTCCCCGCTGATGGTTTAGAGGAACGGGCGGGTTTTCCCCCTGCGATCTTTCAGCCTGCTGCATCGGGGGGCGTTAGGTGCTTCGGGCCGGTCGGGGCGCGGAAGCCTTCTGGTAACCCTCAGCCTCCATCCGCTGGCACCAAGCTCAACGAGGTCGCAAACCCTTCCGCTCCGAAAGTGTGATCTCGAGGTCACTCAAGCTCCCTTGAGCCTGAAGATGGCAGGCAAGCCGAACGCCCCGGTTGGCCCGAAGCACCTGGCGCCACCGGATGCTCGGAGCCCTCTAAAGGCACCGGATCCTCAGACTGGTCTCATAGAATCATGAGCAGGGCTACGTGCCGGCAGCCGACTGGTTTTCTGACGCCTTTTTCTTTACGTATCAGGGTTTCGACGATAACCCTGGTTTCTATTTCCGCCAGCGCTTGAGAAGATCCTGATAGGCGTCGATTCGGCGGTCTCTCAGGAACGGCCACAGCCGTCGCACCTGTTCACCGCGCGCCATATCCAGATCGGCAATCAGCACTTCGGCGTCAGTGCCGGCTTCATCGATGATCTCACCTTGCGGACCGATGATCAGGCTGTGGCCCCAGAACTCGGCATCGCAGCCACCACCTGAGCGATCGGGCTCGAAACCCACCCGGTTGCAGGCCAGCACCGGTAATCCATTGGCCACGGCATGACCGCGCTGAATGGTGCGCCAGGCATCAAGCTGACGCAGCTGCTCGTCTTCGTCGTCGTTAGGGTCTTTGCCGATTGCCGTCGGGTAGAGCAGAATCTCGGCGCCGGCCAGCGCCATCAAGCGCGCAGCCTCGGGGTACCACTGGTCCCAGCACACCAGCACGCCCAGTCGGCCGGCGCTGGTGTCGATGGGCTCGAAGCCCAGGTCGCCGGGGGTGAAATAGAATTTCTCGTTGTAGCCTGGGTCATCCGGGATGTGCATCTTGCGATAAACACCGGCCAGGCTGCCGTCACGCTCCATCACCACGGCCGTGTTGTGAGCCAGGCCAGGCGCGCGGTGTTCGAACAGACTGCCGACGATCACGACCTCGAACTGGCGAGCGGCGTCCGAGAGCATCCGTCGGGTCGGGCCGTCGAGCGGCTCGGCCAGGTCAAACAGGTCAGGATCCTGGTATTTGCAGAAGTACTCGCTGGCGTGGAGCTCGGGCAGCAGAATCAGTTCCGCGCCCTGGCGGGCAGCTCTCTCGATGCCAGCCAGGGTGGCATCGTAATTTCGGTCGAGGTCTTCGCACATGGCGTGCTGGACCACCGCGACGCGTCGGTACGCGCTCATGAATGGGACTCCGGGATGTGCATTGTGGCGCAGTGAATACTACCGAACTGGCTGATCAGTATTGCCGAGGACACGCTGATGACTTCATGCTCGGGCAACGCTTGAGCAAGCATCATCCTTGCCTCTTCGTCGGCAGGAACATCGTAGGCTGGTACCAGGCAACCGCCGTTGACGAACAGAAAATTGGCGTAATTGGCCGGAAGTCCGGGGTCAAAGCCCGTCGGCTGTGGCAAAGCGATCAGTCGATAGCGTGTGCCGTCCGGCCGGCGAAGCGCCTGCAGCTGGGTTTCGATCCGTTCGCTTCGCTCAGCGTCGGCCTGGCGCTGCCAGGCAATCGTTTGCTCATCAACGAAGCGGGCCAGCGTATCGATATGGCCATCGGTATCATCGCCCTCGGTCGGCGGCACATCGATGCCAATCACCCGGTCAACGGCCAATAACCGGCAAAGCTCCCGTTCAAGCTCCTGACGGTCGAGTTCGGCGTGCCGGGTTTGCAGGCAGTGCCAGTTGACCAGCAAGCTGCCTATGCCATCAGACTCGATCGCTCCGCCTTCCAGTTCGAACGACAGCGATTTGAAACGATAGTTGGAAAACGCCGGATGATCGGCCAGCGTGCGATTCACTCGATTATCGAGGCTTGCGTCGTACTTGCCTCCCCAGCCATCGAAATGGAAATCCAGTGCCTGGGTTTCCTGGTCCCGGTGAACACAAATTGGCCCGTAGTCCCGGCACCAGGTGTCATTGATGCTGACGGGTAGACACACGACGCTTTCCTGCCCGGACCACTCACCGGAAAGCTCCGGCTCTTCGGGCGGTGTGAGCAGGATGACGGACTGGAAACGGCTGATAGCATCGATCAGTCGACGATATTCCTGACGAATACCGGCCAATTGGCCACGCCAATCTCCACTGGCTGATGGGAAAGCAAGCAGCGTCGCTTTCTGCCGACTCCATTCGGCCGGCAGTCGCGCAAGGGTTTCAGCCATGCTCGAAGCCTTTCTGCGTCAGGGCTCGTGTTGACTGACACGTTCCGGATGCAGAACGCTTTCGATGACCTGGTCGTGCTCGAAGAACACGCTGTAGTCTTCGTAAACCCAGCGAGTTATGGGAGGGTCGCCGACTGCAGCACGGCGCTCACGGGGCTCGCCGAAGCGATTTTCGACGTCGGCCATCCGCATGCCATTGCCCGGCAGGTCGAGCTGCATACGCTGTTCAACCTTTTCAATCAGCAAAATATCAGCCTGTACTGGCGGCCAGGCGACCGCCAGAAGCAAGAAGATGCCAGCAGTAGCGAATTTCCTGATCATGGTCATGTTTCCTGTGTGCTCCCTCGTGTCGGTACAAAATCCTCCCCTACCGCTGTAGTGTACCCCGGAGGCCACCGAGACGCTTCTGTTCTGCCAACAAGCGGCGCCACGCCTGATAGCGTCCCGGATGAATCTTGCCCGAGTCCACCGCCGCCCGCACCGCGCAACCCGGCTCGTGATCATGGCTGCAATTCCTGAACCGGCAGTCATTTGCATGTGCCTGAACGTCGGGAAAGCCCAGCATCAGCTGCTCGATTGGCATTGCCCAGAGGCCGTATTCCCAGACCCCGGGTGAGTCGATGACAGCGCCTTGGCCAGGCCGAGGGTGAAGTGTGGCGGAAGTGGTTGTATGGCGGCCTTTTCCAGTCACCGCTGACAGCGCGCCAGTCTGGGCGTCCAGATCCGGTATGAGGGCGTTCAGTAGCGATGTCTTGCCGACACCCGACTGCCCGGCCAGCAGACTGGTCTTCCCCGCCAATTGCGTCTCCAGTCGATCAATCTCGATAATCGGCTTGCATCGCGTCCTGACGGTGACAACACCCAAGGCATCAAGAGCATCGAGTTCGTTGAACGGTGGTTGATCGGGCAAGGGGAGGTCGTCTTTGTTGATGACCACGATCGGGCGAATGCCTGCAATCAGCGCGGCGGCCAGGTAGCGGTGAAGCAGATCGGGACTGGGTGCGGGTTCGGCGGCAATGACAATGACGGCCTGGTCGAGGTTGGCGGCGACCGGTCGAAAGCGGCCCTTCGGGTCGCCGCGCCCGAATTCGTTGCGGCGCGGAGCGATGCCAAGCAGGCGGTCGTCGCTACTCAGCTCGATATGGTCGCCCGGCAGCGGTCTGACCAGCTTGCGCGGAAAGTGAAACGGGGCCAGCCGGCCATCCTGGCGCACGGCGACGCCGCGGTTGGCATAGGCCTCGACCACCAGCGCGTTGACGTCGACACTGGCAGTCACCCGACCACCCATGGCTGATATATTGATCGGCGTTTCCCCACCCGAGCGAGTTGCCCATGGATGCCAGTCATCTGGTCTGGATTGATCTTGAAATGACCGGGCTTGACCCGGACAGCGATCTGATTATCGAGATTGCCACGGTAGTGACCGACAGCCAGCTTGAAGAGATTGCGATTGGCCCGGTCTTTGCCATTGCCACACCGCAGGCGCGACTGGCGCAGATGGACGAGTGGTGTACCCGTACACATAGCGAATCCGGCCTGGTCGGGCGCTGTCTCGACAGCACTGTGGATGTGGCCTCGGCCGAGCGGCAAACCCTGGCGTTCCTGAGCCAGCATCTGCCGGCGGGCAGCTCGCCGATGTGCGGCAACTCGATTGGTCAGGATCGGCGTTTTCTGGCCCGTCACATGCCCGAGCTTGAAGCGTTCTTTCATTACCGAAACCTGGACGTCAGCACCATCAAGGAGCTGGCCCGGCGCTGGGCACCGGAGATCGCCGCGGGTTTCGAAAAAGACAGCCGTCACTTGGCGCTTGATGACATTCGGGATTCGATTGACGAGCTTCGCTATTATCGGCGGTTCATGGGCCCGCTGGCAGGGCAGGGTTGAACGAATGCCTTTGCACTGGCGCGCATCTTGCGCGCCAGTGAGCAGACAGCCAGCTGAGCCCATTCAGTCGCGGCTCGCGGCCAGCTGACGCCAGGTGTCCACCACGGTGTCCGGGTTCAGCGACATGCTCTCGATGCCCTGATCCAGCAGCCACTGCGCCAGATCCGGGTAGTCCGATGGTCCCTGGCCGCAGATTCCGATGTATTTGCCCTGGTCGCGACAGGTCTTGATGGCCATTGACAGCAGCGCCTTTACAGCGCCGTCGCGTTCGTCGAAACGGTGGGCAACCAGTGCCGAGTCGCGGTCCAGGCCGAGAGTCAGCTGGGTCATGTCGTTGGAGCCGATCGAGAAGCCATCGAAATGCTCCAGGAAGGCCTCGGCCAACAGCGCGTTAGACGGCAGTTCGCACATCATGATCAGCTTGAGCCCGTTTTCGCCTCGCTTGAGGCCGAATTCTTCCAGCACGGCGACCACTTCACGCGCTTCATCCACGGTGCGCACGAACGGAATCATGCACCAGACGTGGTCGAGACCCATTTCCTCGCGCACTTTCTTCAGAGCGCGACATTCCAGCTCGAAGGCCGGCTTGAAATCGTCGTCCACGTAGCGCGAAGCACCGCGCCAGCCGATCATCGGGTTTTCCTCGTCCGGCTCGTACTGCTCGCCACCGATCAGGTTGGCGTATTCGTTGGATTTGAAGTCCGACATGCGGACAATGACGGGGTTGGGCCCAAAAGGTGCCGCGATGGTGGCAATGCCTTCGGCCAGTTTCTCGACGTAGAAATTGACCGGATCGCCGTAACCGGCGATGCGGCGGTCGATTTCGGCGCGGATATCATCGCCCTGGCGCTGGTAGTCGAGCAGCGCGCGTGGGTGAATGCCGATCATCCGGTTGATGATGAACTCCAGACGCGCCAGGCCAATGCCGTGGTTGGGAATCTGGGCGAAATCAAAGGCGCGGTCGGCATTAGCCACGTTCATCATGATTTTCAGCGGTGCTTCGGGCATGTCGTCCAGGGTGTCCTCGGTCACGCTGAACGCCAGGCTGCCGCGATAGATGCGGCCGGTATCGCCTTCGGAGCACGACACCGTCACCGACTCGCCGTCGGGAATGCGCTGGGTGGCATCGCCGCAGCCGACCACGGCCGGAATGCCCAGCTCGCGGGCAATGATGGCGGCGTGGCAGGTGCGTCCGCCACGGTTGGTGACGATGGCCGAGGCGCGCTTCATGATCGGCTCCCAGTCCGGGTCGGTCATGTCGGTCACCAGCACGTCGCCGGCTTCCACGTCGTGCATCTGTTCCAGGCTTTCGATGACGCGGGCGACACCCTTGCCGATACGCTGGCCGATCGCCCGGCCCTCGGCCACCACTTCCCCGGTTTCTTCCAGGCGGAAGCGCTCCATGGCCTGGCCTGAGCGGCTCTTGACCGTTTCCGGGCGGGCCTGAAGGATGAACAGTTCGCCGGTCTCGCCGTCCTTGCCCCACTCGATGTCCATCGGGCGACCGTAGTGCTTTTCGATGGTTACGGCCATCTGGGCCAGGGCGGTGGCCTCGTCGTCGCTGATCGAGAAGCGCTGGCGGTCGGCTTCGGGGGTGTCCTCGGTGAGCACGCCGCGACCTTCGGCGTAAACCATGCGGCTGGCCTTGCTGCCAAGCGAGCGGCGCAGAATGGCCGGTCGGTCGGCTGCCAGGTTGGGCTTGAACAGGTAGAACTCATCCGGGTTGACTGCGCCTTGAACCACGCTTTCGCCCAGGCCGTAACTTGAGGTGATGAATACCACGTTGCGATAGCCGGATTCGGTGTCCAGGGTAAACATGACGCCGGCCGAGCCGCTGCCGGCCTGGACCATCAGCTGAATACCGGCTGACAGGGCAACCTCATGGTGCTCGAAGCCGTGGTGAACGCGATAGGCAATGGCCCGATCGTTGTACAGGCTGGCAAAGACGGCGTGGATCTTGACCAACACATCGTCGATGCCGCGAACGTTCAGGAAGGTTTCCTGCTGTCCGGCAAAGGAGGCATCAGGCAAGTCCTCTGCGGTTGCCGACGAACGCACCGCCACCGCCAGGGTGTCGCCGTAGCGCGACTGCATGGTGCCCCAGGCATCACGAATGGCCGTCTCCAGCGCGGGTTGCAGCGGCGTGTCCATGATCCACTGGCGGATCTGCTGGCCAGTCGCCGCCAGCGCCCGGGTGTCTTCCTCGTCCAGCGTGGCCAAGGTGTCCTGAATCCGCTTGGCCAGGCCTGACTGGTCCAGAAACTCGCGAAACGCATCCGCCGTGGTGGCGAATCCGCCAGGGACCTTGACCCCCAGTTCGCTCAGGTTGCCGATCATCTCCCCGAGGGAAGAGTTCTTGCCGCCGACCTTCTCCAGGTCGCCCATGCCGAGCTCGTCGAGCCAGAGTATGTACTGAGTCACCGCGGTCAAAACCCTGTCTTGTTTGTGAGTGGAATGGCCCGTATTGTAGCGCCTTGACCGCCGTCGAAATAAGCCAATGCGCAGAACCGTATTTTTCATCTCCGATGGCACGGCCATCACCGCCGAAACCTTCGGCCACAGTTTGTTGACCCAATTTTCCAACCTGGACTTTCGGCAGGTGCGCCTGCCGTTCGTCGATACCGAGAACAAGGCGCGGGATGCCGCCTCGCTGGTTGAGCGTGCCGCCGAAGTGGATGGAGCGCCTCCGCTGGTGTTCAGCACCATCGTCGATCAAAACGTCAGCGGCGCCCTGCGGGACTGCAAGGGACACCTGTTCGACATGTTCGCCACCTTCATTACGCCGTTGGAGGAAGTCCTGGGGGTCAGTCGGTCACCGCGCGTCGGGCAGGCCCACGGCATGGGCAATTCGCATGCCTATGAGGACCGCATGGAGGCAACCAACTATGCCTTGACCCATGACGACGGCATCAGCAAGAAGCTGGACCAGGCCGATGTCATCCTGGTTGGCGTATCGCGTTCGGGCAAAACGCCCACCTGCCTGTACATGGCGCTGCACTACGGCATCAAGGCGGCCAATTACCCGCTCACCGAGGAAGATCTCGAACAGCCAAGGCTGCCGGTCTTCCTGCGCCAGCATCTGCCCAAGCTGTTCGGCCTGACCATCGACCCCGAGCGCTTGTCACAGATCCGCGAAAACCGTCGCCCCAACAGCCGCTACGCCTCCCTCAAACAGTGTCGCTACGAAGTCGAAGCCGCCGAAGCGCTGCTCCGAACCGACAAGGTGCCCACGCTGTCGACCACCGACTCGTCGGTTGAGGAACTGGCCAGTCGGATTTTGCTTGAACTTGGACTGCAACGCGAAGTATTCTGACGCGCTTGTGCGCGGTGGATTCTGGCAGAGGCGACCCCTCGCCAGGCGAGAGCCATTGCCGTGAACCAAGTGCCAGACTCGCTGTCCGTGATTCACGGGCGGTGAAAAAGCGTCCGACCCATTCAACCCACAGGAGCCCAAGGCCTGCCATGCTGACGAGAGTGCGCAATCTGCATCCACCCACCCGGGTGCTGGCCCGGCGCCTGCCGGACCTGCACAGCGCGGTTTTTCGGGCTCTGAATATTCTGCTGCCGGACGGCCTGGGCCGTAGCGATACCCTGGTGTCGAGAATCGGTGACGGGCCGGATCTGTTTTTGCAGGTCATCGAGCGTCACGACTACACGACGTTCCTGCGCCTGACCTACGTGATCGGTAACGAGCAGCAGCACAATCCCAACGCCCACATTCGTCTCTATCATGATGCGCGTATGGCCGAGGCTACGGCTTTCAGCCCGGAGCAGGGCATTCAACGCTTTGCCGGTCCAGAGCTGCCGCTTCATGGGCTGGTGGTTCGCAACTGGCGCCTGAATCAGGCCTTGCTGAAGTGGCTGGATTATTTGCTGGCCCAGGGACACAGCGCTGCAACACTGCATCCTGCCGAGGAAGCGCCGGCGGTTTTGCCGCCTCTGGTTGCCCAAGAGGCCGGCTAAGGGGCAGGTTTGACCCTTTTGTCCGAGCCACCCCGATAATTCCCTGAACCCGACCGTCAAGGTTGGGTACAATCTTCACCCGGAGTTTGTTCGCTCGGGCCAATCGGCACGAGCGGTTGAATAAAGCGACTCGACTTGGGCCGATACTCACGCATCGGCCCGTTTCGCACACCCGGAGGTCAGGCTTTGTCCCGTATGCAGGCAGTTCTCGCGTTGGAAGACGGCACCACGTTTTCCGGCTATGGTTTTGGCGCGCCCGCGATCAGCACGGGCGAGGTGGTCTTCAACACGGCCATGGCCGGCTACCAGGAAATCATCACCGATCCGAGCTATTCCGGGCAGCTTGTCACCCTGACCGCCGCCCAGGTTGGTAACACCGGCGTCAACGCCGAAGATGCCGAATCGGATCGGATCCACTGCAAGGGCCTGATCATTCGGCACCTGCCTCGCCGCCACAGCTCCTGGCGAGCGTCTCAGTCGCTGTCCGATTATCTGGCCGAGGCCGGTGTTCCGGGCATCGCCGAGCTGGATACCCGCGCTTTGACGTTGCACCTGCGCGAACAGGGCGCGCAAAACGGCTGCCTGATGGTTGCCGAGTCGGTGGATCCGGCCGAGGCGGTGCAACTGGCCAGGAACTGCCCGCCGATGAGTGGGCTTGATCTGGCCAGCCAGGTCTGCATCAGCGAACCGGCCGTCTGGACCGAAGGTACCTGGGCCCTGGGTCAGCAACGCTTCCACGAACTGGATGAGCGCTTCCACGTGGTTTGCTATGACTACGGCGTCAAGCGCAATATCCTCCGGCTGCTGGTCGACAGCGGCTGCCGTGTCACCCTGGTGCCGGCCCAGTGGCCGCTGGACAAGGTTCTGGCCCTGAAGCCTGACGGCGTGATGCTGTCCAACGGACCCGGCGACCCGCAACCCTGTACCTACGCCATCGAATCGATCCGCGGGCTGCTGGAGCGCAAAGTTCCGGTATTTGGCATTTGCCTGGGTCACCAGCTTCTGGCCCTGGCCGCAGGCGCCAGGACATTGAAAATGAAGTTCGGCCACCATGGCGCCAACCACCCGGTCAAGGATCTGGAAAGCGGCCAGGTGTTGATTACCAGCCAGAATCACGGCTTTGCCGTTGATGAGGCCAGCCTGCCCAGCCATGTCGTGGCGACCCATCGCTCGCTGTTTGATGGAACCTTGCAGGGGATCCGTATCGAGGGTGTGCCGGCGATGGGCTTCCAGGGACACCCTGAGGCCAGCCCGGGCCCGCATGATGTGCGCGGCCTGTTCGATCGATTCACCGCCATGATGACGACCGCCAAGGCTTGAGATTCCGATGCCCAAACGTACTGACATTAAGTCCATTCTGATCATTGGCGCAGGTCCGATCGTCATTGGTCAGGCTTGCGAGTTCGATTATTCCGGCGTTCAGGCGATCAAGGCGCTGCGCGAAGAGGGATATCGCGTCATCCTGGTCAACTCCAACCCGGCCACCATCATGACCGACCCCGAAACCGCCGATGTGGTCTACATCGAGCCGATCCGCTGGGATGTGGTCAGGGACATCATTGAACGCGAGCGCCCGGACGCCCTGCTGCCAACGATGGGCGGCCAAACCGCGCTGAACTGCGCGCTGGATCTGGCCCGCGAAGGCGTCCTTGATGAATTCGGGGTCGAGTTGATCGGCGCTTCACAAGATGCCATCGACATGGCCGAAGACCGCGACCGCTTCCGGCTGGCCATGGCCGAAATCGGCCTGAGCTGTCCGGAAGCTGCCGTTGCCCACAGCGTTGAGCAAGCACTGGAAATCCAGCAGCGGATCGGCTTCCCGACCATCATCCGGCCGTCTTTCACGCTGGGCGGCTCGGGCGGCGGTATTGCCTATAACCGCGAGGAATTCCTGGAAATCGTCGAACACGGGCTGGACCTGTCACCGACCAACGAAGTTCTGCTCGAGGAGTCGGTGCTGGGCTGGAAGGAATTCGAGCTCGAAGTGGTTCGCGATCGGGCGGATAACTGCATCATCATCTGCTCGATTGAAAACCTCGACCCCATGGGCGTGCACACCGGCGATTCGATCACCATCGCGCCGGCCATGACCCTGACCGACAAGGAATACCAGGAACTGCGTAACGCCGCGATTGCGGTACTGCGCAAGATCGGCGTTGATACCGGTGGCTCGAACGTGCAGTTTGCCGTCTGCCCCAACACCGGCCGAATCCTGGTGATTGAAATGAACCCCCGCGTCTCGCGCTCGTCGGCGCTGGCCTCCAAGGCGACCGGCTTCCCGATTGCCAAGGTGGCGGCGAAGCTGGCCGTGGGCTACACCCTCGATGAACTGGCCAATGAAATCACCAATGGCCAGACCCCGGCGTCGTTCGAGCCAACCATCGACTATGTGGTCACGAAAATTCCGCGGTTTGCCTTTGAAAAATTCCCGGCTGCCAATGACCGCCTGACCACCCAGATGAAATCGGTCGGGGAGGCCATGGCCATGGGCCGCAGTTTCCAGGAATCGCTGCAGAAGGCGTTGCGCAGTCTGGAAACCGGCCTGAGCGGCCTGAACCCGATCAGCATCGACCACGGCGAGAGTGATGAACTGACGCTGCTGCGACGCGAGCTTCGCGAGGCCGGTCCCGAGCGGTTGCTCTATACCGCCGAGGCGTTCCGTCGCGGCCTCGACTTTGACGAGATTCATCGATTGACGCGGATCGACCCCTGGTTCCTCGACCAGATCGCCGAGCTGATCGAGATCGAGCAGGACGTCAACGAGCACGGCGTGGCTGAACTCACCGCCGAACGGCTGCTGGAATTCAAGCGCAAGGGCTTCAGCGACCTGCGGCTGGCCGAGCTTACCGGTGTGGAGGAATCCACCATTCGTCGCCTGCGCCAGCGATTCGGTCTGCGACCGGCTTACCGCCGCGTGGACACCTGCGCTGCCGAGTTCGCCACCGAAACCGCCTATATGTATTCGACCTGGGGCGAGGCTTGCGAAGCAGCGCCTACCGACAAACCCAAGATCATGGTGCTGGGTGGTGGCCCGAACCGGATCGGGCAGGGCATCGAGTTTGACTACTGCTGCGTGCATGCTGCACTGGCGATGCGCGATCTGGGCTACGAGACCATCATGGTCAATTGCAACCCGGAAACCGTGTCTACCGACTACGACACCTCCGACCGGCTCTATTTCGAACCGCTGACACTCGAAGACGTGCTGTCGATCATCGAGGTTGAGCAACCTGAAGGCATCATCATCCAGTTCGGCGGTCAGACGCCGCTGAAACTGGCGCGTGACCTGGAAGCCGCGGGCGCGCCGATCGTTGGCACGACGCCGGATTGCATTGATCTGGCTGAAGACCGCGAGCGTTTCCAGGCCCTGCTCAAGGAGCTGGGCTTGAAACAGCCGGCCAACCGCACCGCGCGCGATCCGGAAGAGGCCATCGTCCTGGCCCGTGAAGTGGGCTACCCGCTGGTCGTCCGGCCGTCTTACGTGCTGGGCGGGCGGGCCATGGACATTGTTTACGGCGAGGAAGAATTGCGCCGATACATGCGCGAAGCGGTCAAGGTGTCCAATGACTCTCCGGTGCTGCTCGACCGCTTCCTCGACCATGCCATCGAAGTGGACGTCGACGCGGTCTGCGACGGTGACTCGGTGATCATCGGTGGCATCATGGAGCACATTGAGGAGGCTGGCGTCCACTCCGGCGACTCGTCCTGCAGCCTGCCGCCGTTCTCGCTCGACGAGGCGGTGATCGAGGATATTCGCCAGCAGACCCGTCAGATGGCCATTGCCCTTAACGTGGTTGGCCTCATGAATGTCCAGTTTGCCGTGCGCGGCGAGGATATCTACGTGCTGGAAGTCAATCCGCGGGCATCGCGCACCGTGCCCTTCGTGGCCAAGGCAACCGGCACCCCGCTGGCCCGCGTTGCTGCGCGCTGCATGGTGGGGAAAACGCTTAAGGATCAGGGTGTTACCCAAGATCTTTCATCCCCGTTCTACTCTATCAAGGAGCCGATCTACCCGTTCATCAAGTTCCCGGGGGTCGACCCGATTCTCGGACCAGAGATGCGCTCAACCGGCGAGGCCATGGGCGTGGGTTTGAATTTCGGGGCTGCCGTCGCTCGTGCCCAGCAGGGCGTTGGCATCAAGGCAGCCAGCAGCGGCCGGGTATTCTTGAGCGTGCGTGATGCCGACAAGGAGCGTCTGGTGCCAGTCGCCGAGGAAATGCTCGAGCGTGGCTTCAGTCTGGTCGCCACCGAGGGCACCTGGAAGTTCCTGACCGAGCGTGGCCTGGCCTGCGATTACGTCAACAAGGTGATCCAGGGCCGTCCGCATATCGTGGATGCCATCAAGAACGACGAGATCGATTACATCGTCAACACGACCGAAGGCCGCCAGGCCATCTCGGATTCCTTTTCCATTCGCCGACAGGCGTTGCAGCGCAAGGTCAACTATTCGACCACCATTGCCGGCGCCCGGGCTACGCTGCGCGCGCTTGATCACTGGAATGAGCGCGGCGTTCGCAGCCTCGGTGAATTGCACGCCATCAAGGAGACCCCATGAGCCAGATCCCGCTCACGCAACAGGGAGCCACGCGCCTCAAAGCCGAGCTTGAGCGCCTGAAAAAGGTCGAGCGACCGGCTGTCATCGAAGCCATTGCCGAAGCCCGCGCTCATGGCGACTTGAAAGAAAACGCCGAGTATCATGCCGCGCGCGAACAGCAGGGCTTCATCGAGGGCCGTATCCAGGACCTTGAGTCGGCGCTCGGCAATGCCCGCGTGATTGACGTGACCAGCCTGAACGCCGGCAACAAGGTGGTGTTCGGCGGCACGGTAACCCTGCTTGAGGATGTCGATGGCGCCGAGGAAGTCACCTGGCAGGTCGTTGGCGATCTGGAAGCCGATATTGCCGAACGCCGCCTGGCCATCAGCGCGCCGTTGGCGCGCGCCCTGATCGGTCGTGAAGTAGGCGATGTGGTCGAATTCAAGGCCCCGAATGGTTTGCGCGTTTACGAGATTGTCGACGTCGAGTATCGGTGAGTCATGCGTCGACGCTGATTGTCCGGGTTACGGACCTTGAAGACCTGATGTCTTCGGTTGGCCCGGCACTGCCGGGCTGGCTGAGGCGATTCCTGCGCCACGGCGAGTCACGTCGGCTGGAAGCGGCCGCAGGCGGCACCGATCTGGTTTTCGACCGGCCTTTGCCGGTTGCTCCGTTGACGCGTCGGGTGGATCTCCCAGTAGCCGATGCTGAAGGCGAGGTCGCCGATTACTGGCTGAGGGCCGACCCGGTTGGTCTCCGGGCCGACATGCGGGCAGTTTGGGTGCTGCCCGGCCGGGCCGTTCAGCCTGAAGCCATCGAACCTCCCTTGAAAGCGCTGTTCGCCGAATACGGTTACGAATTCAGGCTGCCGCATCCTCACCGGGGATACCTGAAACTGCCCGGCGCGCCTGACTGCCGCTTCCTGTCGCCGCAACAAACTGCCGGAAAAAGCCTGGATGAGCTGTTGCCTGAAGGCCGGGATGCCAGCGATTGGCGACGCCTGGGCAACGAGGTGCAGATGGTTCTGCATCAGGCAGCCGGGCAGGGTGATCTGGGCTTCCAGGGGCTATGGTTCTGGGGTGGAGGTTCGCTTCCGGCATCAGAGGATACCCGCGCCACGATCGACTGGCTGTCCAGCAGCGACATCGTACTGCGAGCTGCTGCCGACTGGAATGGGATCAAACGCCTCGCTGCGCGGCCGGATACCTTGGCCAACTGCCCAAAGGGCAGGGGACTGGTTGATTGGTCTGCACAAACAGCCGACAGCGCCGCCGCCAACCTTGATGCCTTGGGCGAATGGCTGAAACCGGCCCGGCGTTCGCTTCGCTGGGGACGCCTGGCAAGCCTGACGCTGGCCGGGCGGGAGCAAGCCTTCCGCCTGACTTCTGGCCAACTCTGGTGGCCCCTTCGCGCATGAGACTGGTTCAGGTCAAACGACGGCAGCATTCGGCTGCAATACCCAAAGACGTTCACCCGGTGGTTGCCCGGGTGTTGGCTAATCGCGGCCTCGACCAGGTACCCGACTATCGTCTGGGGAAACTTCTGCCGCCCACATTGTCCGGTTTGGAAATTGCCAGCGAGCTATTGGCTACAGCGATTTGCCAGGGTCAGCGAATCCTGGTGGTTGGCGATTTCGATGCCGACGGAGCCACCGGGGTCGCCCTGGCGGTGCGCGCGCTACGCGCCATGGGCGCTGTCTCGGTTGATTGGCGTGTACCCGACCGTTTCCGCCATGGCTATGGTCTGAGCCGGCAGTTGGTAGAAGAGCTAAGCGAGCCGCTGCCGGACCTGCTGGTGACGGTTGACCAGGGGATAAGTTCGCACGCCGGCGTCCGGGCAGCGCGTCAGCGTGGCTTCAAGGTGCTCGTCACAGACCATCATTTGCCCGGCGAGACCCTTCCCGAGGCCGACGCTATCGTCAACCCCAACCTCCCGGCTGATGATTTTGCCTCGCCGCACCTCGCCGGGGTAGGGGTGATGTTTTACACCTTGATGGCCGTGCGGGCACGCCTGCGGGAAAAGGGCTGGTTCGCAAAGCGTCGCGAACCACGGCTGGATCAGTTTCTAGACCTGGTTGCACTCGGCACGGTCGCCGACCTGGTCCAGCTTGACGGGAATAATCGGCTGTTGGTCTTCCAGGGGCTTCAACGTATCCGTGCCGGTCGCTGCGCACCCGGGCTGCGAGCCCTGCTGGAGGTCGCCGGGCGGAGACTGCAGGATGTCCAGTCAGCCGATCTTGGCTTCGCCGCGGCTCCCCGCCTGAACGCCGCTGGGCGACTCGACGACATGTCCATTGGCATTCGCTGTCTGCTGGCCGATACTGAATCGCAGGCCTCAGACCTGGCATCGCAACTGCACCAGCTCAATGCCGAGCGTCAATCCATCCAGGCCGACATGCAAGAGGAGGCTGAAGCGCAGATCGAGAACTTGCTGAGCACTCTGGACCCGGAGGTGCCGGCGGTTTGCGTTCATGATCCCGACTGGCACCCCGGCGTGGTTGGGCTGGTCGCCGGCCGGCTCATGGAGCGTCTTCAGCGCCCGGTCATCGCCTTTGCTCCAGCCGAACCCGACAGCACCGAGTTGAAGGGCTCGGCGCGTTCAACCGCCGGCGTCCATATGCGGGATTTACTGGCCAGCATCGACGCGGCAAGGCCAGGGTTGATCAGTCGGTTTGGCGGCCATGCACGCGCCGCTGGCCTCAGCCTGGAAGCGGCGGATTACGACGCGTTTGTCGATCAGTTAGGCGCCGAAGCCGCCCGTTTCCCCTGCCAGTCGGAACGGATCGACAGCGACGGCCCGCTCGCCTCGTCAGAGTTGACGGTCGCGACGGCTGAGGTGCTCCAGGCCGCCGGGCCCTGGGGACAGGGCTGGCCCGAACCGCTGTTCGACGGGCGCTTCCGGGTCCTGGAACGGCGCGTGGTCGGTCAAGCTCACCTGAAGATGACCGTCCAACCCGAAGATGGCGGTGACCCCATTGATGCGATTGCCTTTCGGGCTGGCGACTGGTGTTATCGGGAACTGCCCGATCGACTTCACCTGACCTATCGATTGGACATCAACCGTTGGCGTGGCTCAACGCGGTTACAGCTGAATATCCAACACTTTGTGGAACAGTCATGAAGGAGACTCGATTGATGAATTTGCAATGGAAAGCCTGCTGTTTGGCGCTTCTAGTGGTGTTTTCGGCAGCCGCCACGGCCAACTCACTCCGACCCATCAGCCATGAGGACATGTGGCTGATGCCCCGCGTCGGAACGCCGATAATCAGCCCGGACGGCCAATATGCCCTGGTCCAGCTGACCACTCCGGCCTACGACAGAGATGACCAAGCCTCGCATTACTGGCTGATTCGCACCGACGGCAGCGGCGAACCGCGCCAGCTTACCCATGTTCCTGCCCCCGAGTTTCAGGCAGACTGGAGCCCGGATGGGCAACAGATTGCCTTCGTCGCTCGACGCCAGGGGGATGACGCCGCTCAAATTTACCTGCTCGATTTACGGGGTGGCGAGGCCCGTCGCCTGACCAGCCTTGACGAGGGCGCTCGCCACCCGCGCTTTTCACCCGATGGCGAGCTGATTGCCTTCGTCAGTAACATCAAACCCGGGCAGGATGACGAAGCAAGCGAGAATGGCCCAAACGTGCTCACCTATACCGGTTTTCCGATTCGAAACTGGAATCGCTGGCTGGATGAGTCACGACCGAATCTGTTCGTGATCCCGACCAACGGAGGCGAGGCGCGCAACCTGCTGGCTGACACCGAACTGGCCCGCGCCCCGGGCTTCGATGGCCGCCGCGGTGCTGGCAGCTCGGAACTGGATGCCATTTGGGCGCCTGACGGCCAGTCTCTGGTGTTTGTGGCCAGCGACAACCGGGATCGGTTTGCCTTTGCCCGTACCAACAATGACCTCTGGCAGGTTGGACTGGGCGGCGATGAACCAAGGCGCCTGACTGGCCATGACGGGGAGGCCGGTGATAGCTGGGGTCAACCTCGCTTCTCGTCGGATGGGCAGTCCCTTTACACGCTTCGAATCCCTGCCACCGAATGGGTTTACAACGCCTCCCGCCTGACACGTCTGGAGTGGCCGGCAGCTGCCGTTCAAGAGCAGATCGAAATGCCTGACATCCGCGCAATTGCCGAGTACCAGCTTGGCGACGACGGCCGCATATTCATACTTGCCCAGGATGCGGGCCTGGTGCGGCTGTTCAGCGTCGAGCCCGGCTCGACGGACGCTGTCCCGGTCTTTGATCGCGACCGCGGCATTTACACCGGCCTGGCCTATGCCAATGGCCAGCTGCTGGCCCGTTTTGAATCGGCGGCCGAGCCGGCCGAAGTGGTTCGCTTTGACCTTGGCGGGTCCGGCCACCAGCGGCTCACGCATTTCACGGCCGACGCCGTCGCCGAACTGGACCTGGCGCCGGTCGAACATTTCTGGTTCGAAAGCGATGACGGCGCCGACATCCACAGCCTGCTGATCAAGCCTGCCAACTTCGACCCCAATCGCCAGTACCCGCTGCTGGTGCTGATGCACGGTGGCCCGCACATCATGTTCCGCGACTACTTCTTCCTGCGCTGGAACTACCACCTGCTGGCCGGTGCCGACTATGTGGTCCTGGCGACCAACTACACGGGCTCAACCGGTTTTGGCGAGGACTTTGCCCGCGGTATCCAGGGTGACCCGCTGCGCGGCCCGGCCAATGAAATCAACCAGGCAGCCGACGTGGCGATCGAGCGCTTTGATTTCATCGATGGCGATCGCCAGTGCGCCGGCGGTGCCAGCTACGGCGGCCACCTGGCCAACTGGATGCAGGCCAGTACCGACCGCTATCGCTGCCTGATCAGCCATGCCGGCCTGGTCAACCTGAAAACCCAGTGGGGCACCAGCGACGCGGTGTTCCATCGGGAAGCCAATATGGGCGGCCCATTCTGGGAGCTGCCCGAAGTCTGGGCCGAGCAGAATCCGATTCGCTTTGCCGAGAACTTCTCGACGCCGGTCCTGGTCACCATTGGCAAGCGCGACGAGCGCGTGCCGCTCGCCAACACGCTGGAATACTGGACCGTTCTGCAGCGTATGCAGGTTGAAAGCCGCCTGCTGGTCTATCCGGACGAAGATCACTGGATCATGAACGGCCACAACTCGCGGCATTTCTATGGCGAAGTCAGCGACTGGCTGGCTCGCTGGCTGCTCGACTGATCGTGACTGACAGCTGGAGTAAATAAGTGAGCCCGGGGCAGGCGAGCAGCTTGCCCCGGGCTGTTTCACAACAGGCTCAAGCGCCGTTGAAAAGCCGATCCGTGCCCATGGCCTCGGCTGCAGCACCCAATCGTTCCAAGGCCAGCACGTAGGCGGCCCGACGCATTGAAATATCGTGCTCGTCGGCAATCACGCAGACCCGATCAAACTGTCGGGCCATGCGCTGCTCCAGACGCTCCTGGACGGTTTCAATCGGCCAGTAATCCCCCGTCCGGTTCTGGACCCACTCGTAGTAGCTCACGGTCACGCCACCGGCGTTGGCCAGAATGTCAGGCACTACGGTGATGTCCCGTTTCTCCAGGGCCTGATCGGCCTCATCGCTCAAGGGCCCATTGGCCAGCTCAATGATGACGGCGGCCTTGACGTCATCGGCATTGTCGCCGTCGATGACATCCGACAGCGCGGCCGGCACCAGCACATCCACCTCCAGCGCCAGTAGTTGCTGGTTATCGATTTTGCGCGCCGCGCCGTTGGCGCCATCGCACACCGAGCCGTCGCAGTAGAGGGATTCGATCTTTCCTCCCTGGTTTTTCAAGTCGATCAGCTCATCGACATCGAAGCCGTCTTGGCGATAAATCCCACCGCCCGAATCGCTGACAGCGACAATCTTGTAGCCCGCCTCGGCCGCCAATCGGGCAAAAGCCTGGGCGGCGTTGCCAAAACCCTGAATGGCGATGCTGCGTTCTTCGGCCTTCCAGTCGCGCGCCTTGGCCAAACGCTCCAGGCAGACAAATCCACCGCGACCGGTGGCTTCGGTTCGGCCAACCGAGCCGCCCAGGGCGACCGGCTTGCCGGTGATGACGCCCGGCTCACGGCGACCGGAGCTATGGGCGTACTCATCCATCATCCAGCCCATGATGCGTTCGTTGGTATACACGTCCGGCGCAGGAATGTCGGTTTCCGGGCCAATGAAGTTGCCCATCTGGCGGATGAAGCCGCGACTCAGGCGCTCGATTTCCAGCATCGACAGCTGCTTGGGATCAACCGCGACACCGCCTTTGCCGCCCCCGAACGGCAATTCCATGATGGCGCACTTGCAGGTCATCCAGAACGCCAGCGCCTTGCATTCGTCCAGATCCACTTCCGGGTGATAACGCAAACCGCCCTTGCAGGGGCCCAACAGATTGCTGTGCTGAACACGGTAGCCATGAAAGACGCGCAACTTGCCGTCGTCCATGCGAACCGGTATCGCCACGCTCAGCACGGCTCGCGGAAAATGCAGACGCTGTAGCGTCTCTTCTGGTACATCCACATGCTCGGCAGCATCGTCCAGGCGCTTCAAAGCGCGCTCGAAGGCTTGATCAGTCATGAGGTTCTCGCTCGGAAACGGTCTGCAGTGTAGCTGGCCGAGGTCAATTCGCCGAAACCGGGTGTTCCGTCTGCCTATTGCGCGAGCAGATTTCCTGTCCGGAAAATGAAGCGAGCACCCAGGCCGGCGATGTGCTCATCGCCGCTCTGGTCCCGTTCCACCCGGCGAAGGCCGCCGTGAAAGGAAATCAGCGGGCTGACCGAGTAACGAGCACCCAAGGCGAGGTAGCGGGCATCGTCTCCCGGCGTTTCGTCTTCGCTGAAGTGGCCGTAATTCAGGCTGAACTGCCATTGCTCATGGCGATAGCTGGTGGAAAGAAACAGAAAATCCCCGTCTTCCAGACCCTCGCCGCGAAACTCATAGTGGCCGGCCAGCGTCCAGGGGCCTTCGTTCCAGCGTGCGCCCAGCTTGGTGCCGGTGCGCTTGGCCGGACCGCCGTCGAAGCGGCTGGCATCGATGTGCGACAGCACTACGTCCACAGGGCCCAGTGGTGCGTTGAGCGAAAACGCCCAAACCAGATTGTCGTCGGCCAGACGGCTGCCCACGTTCGACAAGCGGTCAACGGCGGCAAAGGCATCGACGCCGATGGTGCCGAACTGATGCGTGTAGCCCAGGGCGTTATCGACGTAGCCGCCATGACCAAAGGCACCGCCGCTTCGTCCGGTGTTGGCCCGGGCCTGCATGAAGGTGGCGTTGAGCGGGTCCCAGCCCAGCGCCGCCCGCTTGTAAGGGGTTTCCAGGCGGCCTGCGCGAAACTCGCCGATCGGTGTGTTCAGGCCAATCTCGACCTCCCGCTCGCGCGCGTCACCCGATTTGAGGCCCTCCATGTCGACATTCAGACCGTAGCGGGCAAACAGCCGCCAGTTCTCATCGAAGCGATGATGCGCATCGGCAAAGAAGGCGCCCCAATTGTGGCTGTTGGCCACGCCGTTGCCCCAGCCATCAGTGATCGACGTGCCGCTGGAGCCACGACGATCTGGAATGTCACCGCTGGCGTTGACTGCCTCGGGTTGCACCCTGAGCAGCAGGCTCAGATGCTGGCGATCGTCGGCCAGTGACGGAGCGGCCTGAGCCATCAGCCCGGCAGTAAGCCCTGCGCAGACAACAAGCTTCCGCAAGGTCATGCGCGGCGCCCCCCCACCAGCGTCAGCAACGGCCAGAAGAGCAGGGCGGCAACCAGGCCGGCCGCGATGCTGCCGCCAATCAGCGACAGCCAGTCCAGCAGGCCGACCAGATCCGCAAAACCGGCCGAGGTCAGCCACGGGCCGATGAAAACAGCCACTACCATGACCACTCCGCCCAGCAGCAGGGCCGGGCGCAACGCTTTGCGCCAGGCATGCCCGCGTCGACCGAGCAGACGGAAAAGCACCAGCAACTCGATCACTACAACGGCGGCAATCAGCCAGAGAAACGGCCGGATGGCCTCAAGAATGACGGCAAGGATGCCAAACAGTGAAAACGCCATGTCGGGAAACTCCTGTCAGATTCGGCCGCGAAGCATCGCGTTATAGGCGGGCAGCAGCATGCGGTCTTTCATCACCCAGGGCACCCAATGCTCACGGTACGGGTTGATGAAGGGGAAGGACGGAACCATGTTCAGCGCATAGTCGAACTCGACCAGAATGCCGCGTCCCTGTCCGGTGATCAGGGGGCAGGAGGTGTAGCCATCGTATTGCGACACCGGCTCGCGCCCCTGGATGATGGCCAGCATGTTCTCGACGGCAACCGGCACCTGGGCCTTGACGCTGGCCGCGGTCTTGCCGATCGGCGTGCCCACGCAATCGCCCGCCCCAAAAACGTTGGGGAAACGGGCGTGCTGCAACGTGGCGCGGTCAACTTCCATCCAGTTACCGTCGTCGGCAAACGGACCGTCCTGCCAGGCCAGCGCGCTGTTGCCGAGCGGGTCGGGCGCGCGCATCGGCGGCACCACATGAATGAAATCGTAGTCGATCCGTTGCTCGCCATTCGGGGTGGCAAACGTGGCCCGCTTGAGTTCGGGTTCAATGCCCACCAGGCGATGGTTCCAGTTGATGGCAATGTCCCGACTGGGAAATTCCTGCTTGAGGAATTGGTCCATGTCGGGCTGCGAGAACAGGCCTTCGGACGGCGAGTTGTAGACCATGCTCACAGCATCGCGTTGCCCGCGGCGCCGGGCAAGATCTTCCGTCAGCATGGTGACCTTGAGTGGCGCCCCGGCACACTTGATGCCGCCCGGCCCGCGAGTGAAAAGACCCACGCCTCCGGTGGTCAAAAACTGGTCAATCATGGTCCAGGTGCGGCTGGCATGCTCCGGATTGTCGTAGACACAACCGATACCGTGCTGTCCGATCAATTCCGGGCTCATGCCTTCAACGGCATCAAAATCGACGGTCAGGCCGGTCGAAACAAGCAGAAAGTCATAGTCAATACGCTCGCCCGAGCCGGTCGTGACCTGGTTGGCTTCCGGGTCGAATTCGCTGACCATGTCGTGAATCCAGCGCACGTTCGAGGGCATGTAGCGATCATTTCGATCAATGACCTTGCCAGGCTTCCACAGCCCGGTCGCCACCAGTGTGAGGCCGGGCTGGTAGAGATGGCGCTCGCGCTTGTCAATGATGATGATTTCAGCACCGTTCAGCTCGCGCGAGAAGCGGTTGGCGGCAGCGATGCCGGCAGCGCCGGCGCCAACAATCACGATACGGGCACGGGTGCTCAACGCCTGGGCAGGGCGGCTGACCACCAGGCCACTGCTGGCGGCACCCAACGCCAGACTACCAAGCCCGGCGGCCTTGAGGAACTGTCGACGACCTGATTGCAGGTCAAGGTTGCGGTCTTTCATCGTTCTCTACCCCGTGAATATTATGTCAACATCATATTAGGGTTCACTTATGCTTACAAGTTTCATTATGTCCAGCGCTTTGATTTTTCTGATCGCTCGCCCATTGCTCCATGAACGTTCCGCCCACCAGCAATCGTCAATGCAGCAGAATCAAAACATTGCCTGGTCGGCCACGAGGAGCCGCCAATACGGGTAAAATGGGGAGTTTTCCGGCTGAAATAGACAGCCGGTCTTACCGACCACCATCAGACTGAAGAATTGGAGACTCCCATGCAACGCACTTTGTCCATCATCAAGCCCGACGCCGTCGCCAAGAACGTGATTGGCGAAATCTACAGCCGCTTCGAGCGCGCTGGACTGAAGGTTGTGGCTGCCCGCATGAAACACCTGAGCACCGAAGAAGCCGAGGGTTTCTACGGCGTCCATCGCGAGCGCCCCTTCTTCGCCGATTTGGTGAAATTCATGACCTCAGGCCCGGTCATGATCCAGGTCCTCGAAGGCCCTGAAGCCATCACTCGCAATCGTGAACTGATGGGTGCGACCGACCCACGCCAGGCAGCGCCGGGAACCATTCGCGCCGACTTCGCCGACAGTATCGATGCCAACGCCGTGCACGGCTCCGACGCGGAAGATACCGCGCGCACGGAGATCGCCTTCTTTTTTGGCGACGATGAGATATACTCACGCTAAGACTTTGTAACCAAGTGAAAATCATGGCCGCTGGGCCCGCCATCAAAACCAACCTGATCGGTCTCGATCAGGCCGGTCTGGAAGGTTATTTTGCCGAACTGGGCGAAAAGCCTTACCGTGCGCGGCAGCTGTTGCAGTGGATCCACCAGCGTGGTGTTACCGACTTTGAGCAGATGACAGATCTCTCCCGCAACCTGCGGGAGAAACTGGCATCCGTCGCTGAAATCGTCCCCCCTCGAGTCATTCGAGAGCAGTGCTCGGCAGACGGCACAGTCAAGTGGCTTTTGTCGGAAGCTGGTGGTAGCGCGGTCGAAACGGTTTTCATCCCTGAGGAAACGCGCGGCACCCTTTGTATCTCGTCTCAGGTTGGCTGCATGCTCAACTGCACCTTCTGCTCAACGGCGACCCAGGGCTTCAAGCGCAACCTCAGCAGCGCCGAGATCATTGGCCAGGTGTGGCATGCGGTCAACACCCTGGCTGATGGGCGATTCGGCGACCGGAAAGTTACCAATATCGTCTTCATGGGCATGGGTGAACCGTTGCTCAATCTCGATGCCGTCATCCCTGCGCTGGCACTTTTGCGCAACGATCTGGCTTATGGCCTGGCTTCCAGGCGGGTCACGATATCCACGGCGGGTGTCGTACCTGGAATCGATCAACTGGCTGATGGTGAAGAGTTTGCTCTGGCCGTCTCCCTGCATGCGCCTACCGATGAATTGCGGGAACGTCTGGTACCTCTGAATCGCAAATACCCGCTGGAAGCGTTGATGGCCGCCTGCCAGCGCTTCGTCCGAGTGCATCACCGCCGCTCGATTACCTTCGAATACACCATGATCAATGGCGTGAACGACGGTCGAGCGCAGGCCAAGGGCCTGGTCAGATTGCTCAACGGGTTGCCATGCAAAATCAACCTGATCCCTTTCAACCCCTTCCCGGGAACGCCTTTCCAGCCGTCGACGGATGAGGCCATCTACGAATTCCAGAAGATAACTCGGGCTGCCGGGATCATCACCACTGTTCGCAAGACGCGCGGTGACGATATCGACGCGGCCTGTGGTCAACTCGTCGGTCAGCTGTTGAGCCCCAGCGAGCGTCGACGGGTCGTTCAGGAACAGCTCGCCCGACAGGCCCTGACCGCATGAAAGTGATCGCGCGAGGGCTACTTTTACTGTTTTTGATGGCGCTACTGGGTGCCTGTGCCGGCATGGGCAGCCAACACGCCGAGACTGGCAGTGGCATGGATCGCATCAGTCCCGTCCGCGGCGCCGAAGTCAATACACGTCTCGGCATTGGCTACATGGAACGTGGCCAATTGCAGCTGGCAATGGAGAAGCTCGAGACCGCGCTTCGACATGATCCGGAACATGTGCCCGCCCACCTTGCGCTCGCTCTGATTTACGAAACCATCAACGATTCCCAGCAGGCCGGGCGGCACTATCGCCAGGCGTCTCGGTTGGCCCCCAACGATGGAGCAACGCAGAATGCTTATGCGGTGTTCCTTTGCCGTCAGGGCGATTTCAATCAGGCCGAGCGGCATTTCATGCGCGCAATCGATGATCCGTTTTACGATACCCCCGAAGTCGCCTGGGCAAATGCCGGCGCCTGTTCCCGTCGCAATGGCGACCTCGAACGAGCCGAGCGGCAACTCAGAACGGCGCTAGAGTATGACTCGTTGTATCCGGATGCTTTGTTCCAGCTAGCCAAGGTGTCCTATTTGCGGGATGAATCATTAAGAGCCCGTGCGTTTTTGCAGCGTTTTGAAGCAGTGGCGAGGGAAGACCCGGGAGCGCTGCTGCTAGGGTATCGAATCGAATCCGGCCTGAATAATCCAGCCCAGGCCGACGGGTATGCTCGACGTCTCGAAGAAGACTTTCCAGATTCGAGTGAAGCAAGGGAGTTGAGGAGGCTTTTAGAACAAAATGACTGATCAACAACAGGCGTCCAGCAACGCCGATCAGCAAAACAAAGACCGAACGCCCATCAACCATTACGCCGAGATTGGCCAGCAATTGGCGCAAGCCAGGCTGAACAGGGGGCTCGAGCGTGATCAGGTGGCCCGAAGTCTCCACCTCGCTGTCAGCGTGGTGTCGTCAATTGAAGAGGGTCGCATTGATCATGTGGCACCGATTTATCGACGCGGCTACGTCAGCAATTACGCACGATTGCTCGGCCTGGACCCAGTTCCATTGCTGGCACTGCTCAGTCAGGAGCCGCCGCCTGATCTCAAGGAGGTGTTGCCGGTCGATCGCCGTGCCAGTCGACTGGAGCGTCACTTCAAGCGGGCCAGTTATGCGCTAGCCACCGCGGTAGTCGTCATTCCACTCGTACTGTTCTATGTCCAGACAGGTTCGCGCATACTCGACCAGGACTATGGCCAGACGGCAGCAACCGATGCTTCTCAGCCCGGGCAGACACAAAGAATTGATGGATTGACTCGACTGAGCCGGGCGATTGGTGGCGATTCGGCAACCGAGACGACGGACGAGGATTCACCACGTCGCACTTCCGCATCCGCACTGCCGGTACGCCCACTGGTTGATACCCGACTCGAAGAGGCGACGGCCCCAGCGGTCGAGCCAGCATTCGAGGGCGTGGCCTTGCTCGAGCCCGAGACCATCGATCCTCGCCGCCAACTCATGTTGAGATTAAGCGACGATAGCTGGGTCGAGGTTTACGATGCCAATGATCGCCGGCTTGAATTCGACTTGCTCAGAGCGGGCGCCGAGCGCAGCTACCTGGCAGAACCTCCCTTCAGACTTTTGTTGGGTCGAGCCAATGCCGTTGAACTCACCCTCAATGAACAGACGGTTTCCTTCGAAGGCCAAAATCGCAGCGGGCTTGTCCAACTCAGGCTGGACGAGGACGGAAACGTCGTCAGCAACGATTAAGGCCAGCCTGGACGCTGGACGTTTTCGATTCGATCGCGAACGCCTGGTGGTTTGACACACCATTGAGAAAGCCCGCCACAGGCGGGCTTTCGTGGGATTTGAACAATGAAAAAGATCCAGTCCATTCGCGGAATGCACGACATCCTGCCGGAACACTCTCCTTCCTGGCAGTGGCTCGAATCCATCATTGCGCAGCTGTTCACGGCCTATGGGTTCGAGGAAATCCGGACCCCGATTCTCGAACAGGCCGAGGTTTTCACGCGAGCGATGGGGCAAACCACCGACGTGGTCGAGAAGGAAATGTATGCCTTCAATGACCGGAACGGGGACTTACTGAGTCTCAGACCGGAAGGAACCGCGGGCGTGGTGCGCTCGGCCATTCAGCACGGCCTGCTGCACACGCCGGGCCTGAAGGCCTGGTATCGCGGGCCAATGTTTCGCCACGAACGCCCCCAGAAGGGTCGACAACGGCAATTCCACCAATTCGGCGCCGAGGTTTTCGGTTTGCCTCAGCCAGGCACTGACGTGGAACTGATTCTCGTGGTCGAGCGACTGTGGCGGCTGCTGGGCTTGTCCGACAGGGTCCGACTGGAAATCAACACCCTGGGTGACAAGCAGGATCGCCTGCAGTATCGCGAGCGACTGATCAATTACCTTGAACCCTTCCGGACCCAATTGGATGAGGACAGCCAGCGTCGTCTTGATGCCAACCCGCTCAGGATTTTCGACAGCAAAAACCCTCAGACCCAGGCGATCATGGCCGACGCCCCTCGGCTGGGCGACCACCTGGGTGACGAGGCCCGTGACCATTTCGCGACTGTCTGCGACTTGCTCGATCAATTGGGAGTGGCGTACACGGTCAATCCCGGGCTAGTCCGTGGGCTGGACTATTATTGCCGCACGGTATTTGAGTGGATCACCGACGATTTGGGGGCTCAGGGCACCGTGTGTGCCGGAGGACGCTACGACGATCTGGTTGCCATGCAAGGCGGAAAACCGACCCCGGGAATCGGTTTCGCCATGGGAGCAGAGCGACTCCTCAGCTTGCTTGAAGCCGACGGCACGGAACACCGGCAAGTCCCACAGGTCTATCTGGTCAGCCAGGCGCCGTTGGGCTTCACGCTGGCGCTGGCCGAAAGACTCCGTGAACGTTTGCCCGATCTGCTGCTGACGATGGACTTGGCTGGCGGCAGTTTCAAGGCCCAATTCAAGCGAGCTGATCGCAGCGGCGCGGGATTGGCCCTGGTTCTGGGCGAGGCCGAGTGGCAAGCCGGCCAAGTGCAGATCAAGCCGATGCGCGGAGATCGCGAGCCGGAACTGGTCGCTGCCGACAGACTCGATCAGGCCTTGAGTCACTGGCTCTCATCGACCGACCAGACGCCGGTCATTGGCTAAACCCCGTCCGTCTGATTTATCATTAACGATTAACCTACGCAGGACACTCTTTACATGGCCGTAGAGCTTTACGACGAACACGAACAGGGCGAACGCGTCCGCAAATGGATTCGCGAATACGGATACTCCATTGTCATCGGCCTGGTGCTGGCATTCGCCGGGATTTTCGGCTTCCGTCAATGGCAGGATCACCAGCTGGGCCAGCAGGCGCTGGCGGCCGACTATTTTGGCCAGATCCAGCGCGAGCTGGACGCCGGACAGCTCGACATGGCGGAACAGCGGTTCGAGGCGCTTCGAGATGAAGCCGGCCGTAGTGCCTATGTTGGCCTGGCCAAATTGCTGCTGGCAGCCGGCCATATCGAAGAGGGCAACCTGGAGCCCGCGGCGCGTTTGTACCGGGAACTGCTCGAAAATCGACGCCTTAGCGCCCTCTGGCCATCGACGCGCCTGCGACTCGCGCGGGTACTTGAAGCGCAGGGAGACATTCCGGCTGCGATTGCCGTTCTCGATGGTGGGGCGCCGGTTGGCTTTGAGGGCCCATGGGCCGAACTGCGTGGCGATTTGTATTTCGCCCGCGGTGACCTCGACCAGGCGCGCCTTGCTTACCAGGAAGCACTCGATAACTTGATTGGTTCTGGCGGGAACGAGTTTCTGCTGCAGCTCAAACTTGACGCCACGGGCCCGGCTTCAGACGGAGATCCTTCGTGAGTTTGAGCCGACTACTGCTCACGATTGCCTTACTTGCCTTCCTGTCTGGCTGCCAGACCGTTGGTGGCTGGTTCTCGCGGGACAAGGAAGACGCGCCTGCGGAGCTGGTTGACTTCACTCAGACCCGCTCGGTAGAACGGCTCTGGACCCGCAACACAGGGGCCGGCATGAACCGAAGTCGCCCTGCCTTCAGGCCGGTGGCCTTCCAGGGCAATCTCTGGGTGGCGGACCATCGCGGTCGAATTGTTGCGGTGGATATCGACTCCGGCAATATTGTTCGCCGGTTCGATACCGGACTATCGCTTTCTGCTGGGCCGGCAATGAGCCCAGGACTGGCACTGGTTGCCACTTTTGATGGACGGTTGATCGCGCTTGACCCGGGCGACGGTGAGTCGTTATGGACTGCCCAGCTCTCCTCGGAAGTGATTTCCTACCCGGTCGTTCAGGACGGCATTGTGGTTGTTCGGTCCATTGACGGTCGCACTTATGGTCTGGACGCGAATAGCGGTCGTCGACTTTGGGTCCACGATCGCAGCGTGCCGGTACTGACGCTGCGCGGCAATAGCGACCCCCTTGTTCGGGCCGGACAGGTCTTCATTGGCTACGACGACGGTGCCGTAGCCGCCCTGCGAGTGTCCGACGGCAGCCTGCTGTGGGAACAGCGGGTCAGCGAACCGGAAGGGCGAACCGAACTGGACCGTCTTGCCGATATCGACGGCCCAATGGCCATCGTTGGTAGCGAGCTCTACGTCGCCACCTACCGCGGCCGCACGGCCAGTCTGGCTCTGGATGCCGGGCGCATCAACTGGGTTACTGAATTGCCTTCTGCGTCCGGTCTGACGGTGCTTCGCACGCAACTTGCCGCCACTGATCGTGACGATGCAGTCTGGTTACTGGACCGTCGAGACGGATCTACCCTGTGGCGAGATGATCGCCTGGCGCGCCGTGGCGTTAGCCGGCCGATGTTCATTGCCGATCTGGTGGTTGTCAGCGACAGCCAGGGCTTCTTGCACTTCTACGAAGCAGGCAGTGGCGAGTTTGCCGCCCGGGTCCGAGCCAGCCGCAACCAGCCTGTCGCCGACCCCCTGGTAATTGGCAATGAGGTATTCCTGCTGGATGAGGATGGCAATCTGAGCGCCTGGCGGCTTTCCAACTAGGCGAGTCGTCATCATGCTACCTGTCGTTGCCATTGTCGGGCGCCCCAACGTTGGCAAATCCACGTTGTTCAATGCCTTGACGCGAACCCGTGATGCGCTGGTCGCCGACCAGCCCGGAGTAACCCGTGACCGGATCTACGGTAGAGCGCAGTTGGCCGATCGGGATGTGATCCTGATTGATACTGGCGGGCTGGATGATGCCGAAGGCGCTATCGAAGTTGGTACGCAGCAGCAAACCCACCAGGCGATTGAAGAAGCCGATCTGGTCGTATTCGTTACCGACGCACGCGATGGCGTAATGCCGGTTGATCACGAGATTGCCCAGTCGCTGCGACGGCTTGACAAACCGGTCATTCACGCGGTCAATAAAAGCGACGGCTTGAACGAGGACCTGGTGCTCGCCGAAGCCGCCGAGTTGGGGCTTGATTCACCCGTCCTGATGGCAGCCAGTCACCGTCGCGGCCTGGATTACCTGGCCCGTCGCTGCGAAGAAGCCCTGCCGGAAGAAGCGCCTGCAGAGGAACGACCGGACGACGGCATTCACCTGGCCCTGATCGGTCGCCCCAATGCGGGCAAATCGACCCTGCTGAACCGCCTGCTGGGCGAAGAGCGTGCCCTGGCCACCCCCATGGCTGGTACCACGCGCGACCCGATTCATGCCACCACCGAGCGCAACGGCCAGCGATTCCATCTGGTCGACACTGCCGGCATACGCCGCCGCCGGGGAAGCCATGAAGGCATTGAGCGCTTCAGTACCATCAAGGCCCTTCAGGCCATGGAAAAAGCGCAAGTGGTCGCGCTACTGCTTGACGCCACTGACGGCGTGACCGAACAGGATGCACGACTGGCCGGCCACGTCATCGACGCCGGCAGAGCGCTGGTAGTGGTTCTGAACAAATGGGACAGCCTGGACGAAAAAGCGCGTCACGGCGTACTGGTTGAAATGGCCGAGCGGATGGACTTCACGAGCTTCGCTCCCGTCGTGACCACCTCGGCACTCCATGGCAGTGGCTTGGGGGAACTCACTGACGCTGTCGGGCACGTGTTCAAACAGGCCAACCAGACCCTCTCCACGCCTGCTCTGACCCGGCTGCTCAGGAACGCGGTCGAGGCCCATGCGCCCCCGGGCGGCAAACGGGCGACCCCCAAACTGCGCTATGCCCACTCTGGCGGCACGTTCCCGACCCGGATCATTATCCACGGTACCCGAACCTCGCAGATCCCTGACCAGTATCGACGATACCTGATCAATCAACTGCGCAAGCAGTTTGACTTCACCGGCATCCCGATTCGCCTGTTGTTCAAGGACAGTGACAATCCCTACGCGGGGCGCAAGAACGTGTTGACCCCGCAGCAAATACGCAAACGCCAGCGACTCAAGAACCTTGGACGACGAAAGAAAAGCCGCCGCTGAAAGACTGCGTTCGCTGCTCGATCAGGCAGGCAGCGGGATCGAACAGATTGATCCGCCGACCGCGTTGGCAAGGCAGCGCACTCACGGCGCTTTGCTCATCGATATTCGCGAGACCTGGGAATGGGCCGACGGCAGCGCTGAGGGGGCACTCAAGCTCAGTCGCGGCACGCTTGAAATGACGATCGACCAGCACGCACCCGATCAGGACCAGGCCATCATTCTGATGTGCGCCGGTGGTGACCGTTCGCGACTGGCAGCACGGTCCCTGGTCGAGCTTGGTTATCGACAGGTAGCCAGCCTGGCCGGTGGTTTCAATGCCTGGCAAGAGCAGGGCCTTCCGGTCGATGCACCGGAGGCAAATCCTGACCCCTGGTTTCATCAACGCTACGCAAGACATCTGGCCATGCCGCGAGTTGGCCTTGCCGGTCAGCAGTCACTCGGGCAAGCCCATGTGGGACTCATCGGCGCGGGCGGTCTCGGCTCACCAGTCGCACTCTATCTGGCTGCAGCCGGCGTTGGAAAGATCACACTGATCGACGGCGACCGCGTCGAGCGCAGCAATCTTCAGCGTCAGATTTTGCACGCTGATCACAGGGTAGGGCATCTGAAAGTCGACTCGGCGGCTGAGCGCTTGCATGAGCTAAACCCGACCGTCTCGGTGCAAACCCACGCCGAACGGCTGGAAGAAACCAACATCGATCGATTGCTGGAATCGGTGGATCTGGTGGTTGATGGATCGGATAATTTCCCGACCCGCTATCTGGTCAATCGTTTCTGTGTCGAGAACGGTTTACCGATGGTTTATGGCGCGGTGATGGAGTTTTCAGGACAGGTGGCAGTGTTCGACGGCAGCCATGGCGGTGCCTGTTATCGGTGTCTTTTTCCCGAACCGCCGGCTCCGGAGGACGCGCCGAACTGTTCGCAGGCAGGTGTTCTTGGGGTCATGCCTGGCATTGTCGGTTGCCTTCAGGCCAACGAAGTCTTGAAAATCCTGCTTGACCTCGATGGCAGCCTGAAAAATCGATTACTCCTGATTGATGGCCTTGAAGGCCGTTTCCGTGAAATCCGCCTTCACCCAGACCCCTCTTGTCCGGATTGCGGCAAGCGCTGAATTGCGCATGTTCACAGCGACCAGGATTTCAGGTTTCGATTGATTTCATGCACGATCAGCGGGTCGTTGGGTGAAACCCTGGAAGGCCAGCGTTCAAGCAACTGTCCCTGACGATCGAACAGATATTTTGTGAAGTTCCATTGCGGCAGGCAGTCTGAACCATAGGCTTCGACCAGGTCGCGGAACAGGGGATGAGCCTGCCGGCCGAATACGGTGTATTTTTTGGTCATCGGGAAAGTGATGCCGTAATACCGCTCCAGAAAATCCTGGATTTCAGCTTCCGTACCTGGCTCCTGCTGACCAAAATCATTGCAGGGAATACCAAGGACGACCAGCCCGGAGTGGCCATAATCGTTGTAGAGCGTCTGCAAACCGCGATATTGGTAGGTATACCCAAGGTCGGAGGCAGTATTGACCAGCAGCACCGGCTGGCCTTGATAGCGGCGCATGTATAGCCGCGCACCGTCAAGGCCAATGAAGTTATACTCGTAGAGGTTCAACGCTGGCGCTCCCGATCAGGTCAGCAATATCCGTATCGTAACTCGACCCTTGCCGGAATTCATTGTGAGCCAATCCTCTGCCCAGCTTCTGGACGGCAAAGCCGTTGCCAACCGATTGATTCAGAACGTGGCGGATGCCGTGCGCGCGCACACCAGCAAAGGTGGCCGTGCACCCGGACTGGCCGTGGTCCTGGTCGGCGATGACCCTGCTTCCAGTGTTTATGTTGGCTCCAAGATCAAGGCCTGCGAGCGAGCAGGTCTGCGGTCATTCAATCACAGTCTGCCGCACGGTGTCGGTCGAAGCGAACTTCTTGCGCTGATTGATGAGTTGAACGAATCCGATGTAGTCGATGGCATTCTCGTGCAATTGCCACTTCCGTCTCATCTTGACGAGCGCACCGTCACGGCGCGCATCAAGCCGGAAAAAGACGTTGATGGCTTTCACCCCGTCAACATGGGCCGCCTCGCCATCCGGGACCCCGGGCTGCGTCCCTGTACGCCGCGCGGGGTCATGACACTGCTCTCTGCCCACGGGATTGACCCGAAGGGCATGAATGCCCTCGTCATCGGTGCGTCAAACATTGTCGGCCGGCCACTGGCACTTGAACTCCTGCTTGCCGGCGCGACCGTCAATGTGGCTCATCGGTTCACCCGCGACCTGCGTTTCCACGTTGCCAATGCCAACCTGGTCTGTGTTGCCGTCGGCAAGCCGGGCCTGGTCCAGGCAGATTGGATTCAACCAGGCAGCGTGGTCGTTGACATCGGGATCAGCCGACGAGACGACGGCAGTATCTGCGGCGACCTGGATTTCGATGCTGCGGCCAAACGTGCCCAATGGATTACTCCCGTACCTGGCGGCGTCGGACCGATGACCGTGGCCACCCTGATGCAAAACACCGCAGAGGCTGCCGGGCTGGTCATCAAAGCACCTTGAAATCTTTGGCCAACCGTTCAGAGCCTCCCGCATGAGCAAGCCGGAGGAGGGTTGGTTTCAGGCATTTCACGACGCACTGGAACAGCTGGAAAGAACCACCCTGGCCTTGCTTTGCCTGGGTCTGGTCATTTTCAGCCTGCTTCTCGCATTGAATATCGAAATTGGCATCGAACAAGGCGACTGGTCAACAGCCTGGCTTTTATGGCTGTTGATGTTGGGAGCCAGCAGAGCCATGGCTACCGATGAGCATCCAAGACTGATCTTGTTTCGCCGCTTCTCAGCACGCATCCAGGTCTGGCTGACGCGATTGATGTTCGCGCTTGGGAGCCTGGTTTGCCTGATGTTGTCGATGGCGACTCTGGGCCTGGTCGCCCTCGAGATACGTTTCGAGGGGGAGTGGGCCGCCGGCTTGCCCAGTTGGCAGGTGTTGCTGGTTATGCCGCTGGCTCTGGCCATGCTGACTGCCCGCCTGGCTGCGATGACGCTGGCACCAGAAGCCTGGCTGGCAAAAGACGCGCCGATGCAGCAACAGGGGCGATGAAGGTTTCGCTTCTTTTTGCGGTCGCTCTCGGACTGCCGCTGTTCCTTGGCCTGGCTGCACTCGGCCTGCTGCAATTGCATGCACAGGACATGGCCCCCCTGTTTCTGGCAATGATGCTGGTCGACGAACTGGCCAGACCCGAGTGGCTGCTGCTGGTGTGCCTGTTGGTCGCCAGCCATCTGCAGCCCCGTGACGCTCTCGCTGAACTGAACCATGGCTGGCCGTTGCCTCGCACAGCCCGACCCTCGGCTGATCGTCGGGACAGACGGGTTCCGACAGGCGCGGCCGGCAGCCTTTTGCTAGCGCCGTCTGCAGCGCTGGTTTTACTGGCAGTAGCCCTGGGTGAGCACTTGTCCAGTGATGGAGGAATGGCACTCTCGGTGCATCGGGCAGCCCTCGTTCCAATGCTCGGCTTTGCCCTGTTCAATCTTTGGTCATTGCCCCCACAACCTCGGTCAGTGTTCAACTCGCCGCGCACCTGGAGCATCGCTGCCGCCCTGGCGGCGTTCTACGTTGGCCTGCTGCCGCTGATCTGGTTAGTGCTTTACCGGCTGTTACTGGCCCATCTGGCCTGGTGGTCGGGGAGGGCGGAGCAAGCCAAAGGCAGTCGCTTTTTGGGTGATTATGTCGACCGACTCGCCAGCGCGGCGGCACAAGCGGGGGCCTTGCTTCTGTTGTTCGGGTTGTCGATGGTGCTGGTCAAGCTCGCAAACAACGCATCGTCCATGGCACCTGGCCTGTTTGCCGATGTATCGCTGGTCCTGATGCTGACAGTAAGCGTATTGCTGCTGAGCAGATTGTTACCACCACTGGTCTGGATGGCCACCCTCGCTCCCTGGCTGCCGTGGCTCACCGAGCGCCTGCCTCTGACGCCGGATATTGCTGGCGTCGGACTTTTATCGCTGCTCGTGTTGGGCCGGTTCTGCCTGCCAGGATCCGCGCGCGCACCACGCGATTGATTCGCCAGATCTCAGCACCTCCGTTCGCCCGGATAGCCCATCAACTCGCGCGGTGATCGGGCCGGATTTTGTTTGCACGACCGAATCGAGCCTGTGGCCAGCCACGACTGGGTGGCCCGGTCAGTCCCGGACCACCCGCTGCCCCGGAGGAGATCCTCCCGGGCAGGACGGGCAGACCATTCCCGCAATGCGCTAAAACTCAGCTCTCGCGCTCAACAATCGCCGAGACCCCCATGCCGCCCGCGGTACAGACAGAAATCAGGCCGCGTCCGGAGCCGGCTTGTTCAAGGATGGCAGCCAGCGTAGAGAGGATGCGCGCGCCGGTGGCAGCGAAAGGATGGCCAATGGCCACCGAGCCGCCCCGAACGTTCATTTTGCTGCGGTCAATCTTGCCCAGGGCAGCATCCAGCCCCAGACGCTCCCGGCAATACCGATCGGATTCCCAGGCCTTGAGGGTACACAGCACCTGGGCTGCGAAGGCTTCGTGGATTTCGTAAAAGTCGAAATCCTGCAGCGTCAGATCCGCCTTCTGCAGCATTTCGGCAACGGCCACCGTCGGCGCCATCAGCAAGCCTTCGTCCTGGTTGGCGAAATCCACCGAGGCGGTGCGCCCCAGCGTCAACCAGGCCTGGACCGGAAGATCATTGGCCTTGGCCCATTCTTCCGAGGCAAGCAGCACGGCGGCAGCGCCATCGGTCAGCGTGGTCGAGTTGCCGGCGGTCAGCGTGCCATGCTTGCGGTCAAAGGCCGGTTTCAGCTTGGCCAGCTTTTCCTGGCTGGTGTCGGGTCGGATAATGTTGTCCCGAATCACACCGTTGTGCGACGTCACCAGGTCATCAAAAAAGCCGGACTCCCAGGCTGCCGCGGCCTTCTGATGGCTCTCGAAAGTCAGCTGGTCTTGTTCTTCACGGCTGATTTCCCATTCCTTGGCCATCCGCTCGCAGTGCTGGCCCATGGATAGACCCGTCCGGGGCTCGGCGTTGCGCGGGGGCTGCGGAGCCAGCTCTCTCGGTGAAAAGCCCTTGAAGGCCGCCAGCTTGTCTTTGAAGCTTCGTGCCTTGCCCAGCTTGATCAGGCGCTGAGCAAAGCGTCGTTGGAAAACAATCGGCGCATCAGACGTAGTGTCCGTGCCGCTGACGATGGCGCAGTCGATCTGGCCGGCGGCAATTTGGCCACCGGCCAGCAAGGCAGCTTCCAGGCTGGTACCGCAAGCCATCTGCAGGGTGACACCGGTGGTCAAGGGCGAAAGGGTTGTCGACAACACCGCCTCACGGGCGAGGTTGAAATCCTTTGAGTGGGTGGTTACCGCGCCGCCGAGCACCAGGTCCAGTTGTTTGCCTTCAAGCCCGAAGCGGTCGACAACACCCTGGATCGCCGCGCTGAGCATGTCCAGGTTGGTTTGCTCGGCGTAGAGGCTGTTGGAACGGCAAAAGGGAATTCGGCTGCCGCCAATGATCGCAATCTTGCGGACAGTGTTATCGGACATCAGGACTGCTCCTCTTCGGGTTCGCTCTGGCTGGACTGGGATTGGCTGGACTCGAGATAATGCATGGGGCCACCGCGGAAGGGGGCGAAGCCTGTGCCGAAAATCATTCCGGCGTCGAGCAGATCAGCATCTTCGACCACTTTGTCGGCCAGGCAGGCCCGGCATTCGTCGAAATAGGGGGTCATCAGGCGTTTGGCCAACTCGTCCAGATCATGCCCCTCGTGGGCTTTCGGGTCGCGCTGCGGCTTGCCCTTGTTCCATTGGTAGAAGCCTTCGCCGGATTTCTTGCCCAGCTTGCCGGCCTTGACCATTTCCTCGAGCACCTTGCGGTCTTCAGCAGCAGAATCACCCATTAGCGTGTCGATCACACCCATGCCGACGTCCAGGCCGACCGTATCGGCCAACTCAACCGGGCCCATCGGCATGCCGAAGCGGACGGCTGCCTTGTCGAGGGCCTCCTTGGGAATACCCTCGCGATGCAGGGCCATTGCGTTTCGCATGTACGGTGCAAGCACCCGGTTGACGAGGAAGCCGGGCGTCGAAGTGGCCGGCAATGCGTACTTGCCGATTTGCGTGGCAAAACTGCAGCCGTCGTTGACTCTCTCCGGGTCCGAGGTCGTGTCATAAACCACCTCCAGAAGCGGCATTTGGGCAACCGGATTGAAGAAGTGCAGGCCGATCAGACGGCTGGGGTCATCGAACACGTCGGACAGCTCGCCGAGCGGGATCGCCGAAGTATTGGTTGCCACCAGCGTGTGAGACTGGAGATCCGGCTTCAGACGCTCAAACAACTCCCGCTTGGCCTCGCGATTTTCGAAGATGGCCTCGATGATCACGTCAGCCCGCTTGACGCCTTTCCCTTCGACGTCTGCACTCAGGCGGGTGATTGCAGCGGCAACCGCGTCCGGCTTTTTAAGGCGACGTTTGAAGAGTGCGCGGGCCCGCTTGAGTGCCGGTTTAATGTACTTCAGCTCGCGATCCTGAAGGGTGACTTCCAGGCCGCGAAGCGCACACCAGGCCGCGATGTCGCCGCCCATGACGCCAGCGCCGATGACATGTACCCGACGGGCTTTGAAGTCGGAGCGCTTGCCCTGGGCTTTCAGACGCTCCATCAAGCGAAACACCCGCCGCAGGTTACGAGACGTATCACCTGCCAACAGGCGAGGCACCTTATCCGCTTCCAGGCGAATCATCGCCGAGGGCGAGTTGCCGGCCGCCTCAAAGGCGTCAATCAGCTCGTAGGGTGCCGGGTAATGTTCCGGTCGAGCCTTGCCGGCAACCTGTTTGCGCATCTGCTTGGCCAGGAAACGACGGGCCGGACCGGTATTCAGCAAGCGGGCCTTGAGGCCAGGTTTGGACGCTTGCTTGCCTTTCAGTACTGCGGCGCGGGCCGCCCAGCGAAGCGATCCATGCTGGTCAACCAGCTGATTGACCAGCCCCAGTGATCGAGCCGGTCGTGCCCGCAGCATTTTCCCGGTCAGCATGATCTGCATGGCGTTCAGCGGGCCGATGGCGGCAATCGAACGCCCGGATCCACCGAAACCGGGGTAGATACCAAGATTGACTTCCGGGAAACCCACCCGCGTGTGATCGGCATCCAGCGCAATTCGCCAGTCGAAACACAGCGACAGCTCGAGGCCTCCACCCAGGCAGTAGCCTTCGAAAGCCACCACCGTTGGGAATTTCAGGTCTTCAATGCGCTGGAACAAGCCGTGCACCTTGCGCACGTTCTCCTCCAGCTCGCTCACTTTGTCCGTCGCATCGAATTCGCGCACGTCGGCACCGACGATAAAGCTCTTTTTCTTGCCGGACATCAAAACCAACCCGGTCGGCTTGGCGCCTTCCAGTTCGTCGACAATTTGCTCCAGCTCCCCGAGCACCGCCGTGCCCAACGAGTTGACCTTTTCCTCGCCGTGGTCAATGGTCAGCCAGGCAATGCCGTCGCTGTCCCGTTCGAGGTGCCAGTGCTGCCAGCGGTTGTTGCTCTCAGCGGGAGTGCTCATCCAGGTTTTCTCCATGCAGGTGCGTATGGCTTCCGAGTTTACCATCCGGCCTGCCGTAATCGCCGGCGAATGCGCCTCGCCAGAGGATGGGGCTGCGACCATGGCCCAGGCACATTCTTTCCGGGACAACGAACGTAGCTGAATGCTCGAAGCAGGGCATACTAGTACCTGCACAAGTATTTGGGATGGTGGGTCTAGAGCGGACGGAGACCAAATTTCGCCAACATGTCAACAATGGTGATCAGCGGCATGCCAATCAGCGCGGTTGGGTCATCGCTGCTGATCGCCGAAGTCAGAGCGATACCCAGCGATTCGCTACGCATCGATCCGGCGCAATCAAAAGGTTTGTCGCGCGAGATGTAGCGGGTCAGGGCGGCATCATCCAATGGTTTCAGACTGACGCGCGTCGGAACAACGGCCGTCAAAACCCGGTCCCCTCGACGCACGGCAATGGCACTGTGGAAGACGATATCGTGCCCCCGGCAGAACTGCAGCTGCTTCAGGGCGCGCTCGGCAGAGCCCGGCTTGCCAAGTTGGCGCCCCCGGCATTCGGCCACCTGGTCGGCACCGATCACGACAGCATCCGGGTGACGGGTGGCCACAACTGCCGATTTCTCGGTCGCCAGCCGAAGGGCCAGCGTCCGGCCGCCTTCATCCTTAAGCGGTGTCTCGTCGATGTCGGTCGGAATGACCTCGAAATCAATGCCAAGCCTGGCCAGCATCTGGCGCCGGTAGATCGAGCCCGAAGCGAGGATCAGTCTCGTTGGATCGGAGGACGAATCGGACATGTGTGACATTGTTCCTCATTCTTTTTAAGTGGTACAATGGCTGGCTTATGTCGAGAGATTTCCCAGACTGGGTAAACCCTGACCGGGCGGCAGCGGCGGCACGTGTGTTCCACGGAAGCCTGCCACTCTCATCGATGCCGCGGCTTGAAGGTCTCATTGTAGAGGACAGCGGCGGCGAGGTGACCTTCACGCTGAGCTTCTCGCTGACCGACCAGCGACAGATCAGGGTGGACGTCGAGGTCGCGGGCTGGTTGCCACTTTGCTGTCAGCGAAGCCTGGAAACCTTTCGACATGAATTGAATTCCAGTGCCGTGGTGGGCATCGTCTCCGACGAAGCGGAAATCGCCATGCTGCCAGGCGAGTTCGAGCCGCTGGTCTGTTCAGACCGCCGCCTCAAGCTGGCCGAACTGGTTGAGGAAGAAGTGTTACTCGGATTGCCGTTGGTGCCGACCAGCCCCAATAGCCAACGCATCATTGCCGGAGAGGGCAATGACCAGAGCGAAGCCGAGACACACCGACCGTTTGATGTTCTTGCGGCGCTGAAAAAGCGTTCGTGATTTTTTGAAGTAGTGGAGTTAGCAAGATGGCTGTTCAACAAAACCGTAAGACCCCGTCGAAGCGCGGCATGCGCCGTTCGCACGATAGCCTCAGTGCGCCGACCCTGTCGGAGGAAGCGGCTACGGGCGAAACGCATCGTCGCCACCACGTCTCGGCCGAAGGCTTCTATCGTGGCCGCCAGGTTATCGAAGTTGCCCCGGAGTTTGACGAGGAAGACGAAGACACCGAGGGCTAATAGCCCCCGCACGTCCCCGTGTCGCAAGTACAGGCTGTACGGGTCGCCGTCGACCTCATGGGAGGCGACGGCGGCTCCGACCTTGCGCTGGAAGCCCTGCCCATCGCGCTGAGCGCCGATCCAGCATTGCATTGTCTTTGCGTCGGCACCAGCCCGACGCTCGGCAGAATACAGTCACTCCCAAGCTCCCTACGCCAGCGTATTGAGACCCTTCCCAGCGAAAGCGTCCTGGCTTCCGACGTGTCTGCTGCCCAGGCAATTCGTCACGGACAGACCTCAAGCCTCGCCATCGCCATGAAAGCTCTGGCCGAGGACCACGCCGATGCATTGGTCAGCGCCGGCAGCACCGTGGGACTGATGGCGCTGTCGCGCCAGCTGCTTGGCATGCTGCCAGGCATTGAACGACCGGCCCTGATGGCATCGCTGCCGACACTTGAGGCGCCCGTTTGGGTGCTTGACCTTGGGGCCAACGTTCAGGTCGATGCCCGGCGTCTTCTCGAATTCGCCCAACTTGGCAGCGTCGCCGTCGAAATCGTCACCGGGCATGCGCCCAGGATCGGCCTGCTCAATATTGGTAGCGAACCGGGTAAAGGCCCGGACATGTTGCGCGAAGCCGCCCGCCTGATTGATGCCGAGCCGACGCTGGATTATGCCGGCTTCGTGGAAGGAGACCAGGTGTTCAGCGGCAAGGTCGACCTGGTTGTCTGCGACGGTTTTGCCGGTAATATCCTGCTCAAAAGCGCCGAAGGCGCGGTCCGTCTGACGCTGGGCACACTTCGCGCTGCCTTGCAGGGCAGCTTCGCAACCAGGCTGCTCAAGGGCCGTCTGCGACAGGCGCATGACAGCCTTGATCCTGCCCGGCATAATGGCGCTCCCATGCTGGGCGTCCGTGGTACCGTGATCAAAAGTCATGGTAGCGCCAGTCAACAAGGCTTGGCCCAGGCCATTGACCTGGCGGCCCGCCAGGCTCGCGGCGGCCTCGTCAAACAGCTCGAAACCAGACTCTGGTCGGCCGAATGAAAACGCTCAAGCAACCAGACATCCGGTCAATAGCACGGCGGCCTGTGCCGCATGCGGAAGGGAGAACGACCTGACATGTACGCAAGAATCGCCGGTACCGGCAGCTATTTGCCTGAACGCATTCTGACCAATGCAGAGCTTGAAACACTGGTTGACACCAGCGACCAATGGATTCGCGATCGCACCGGCATTGCCGAGCGGCGAATTGCCGCCGAGGGCCAGACCACCTGCGACCTGGCTGAGCAAGCTGCCTTGCGTGCCATGGAGGCCGCTGGGGTCAAGCCTGCAGACATCGATCTGCTGATCGTGGGCACGACAACGCCGGATCTCGTTTTTCCATCCACCGCCTGCCTTTTACAGCACCGCTTGGGGCTGGGCGATTGTGGCGCCTTCGACATCAATGCTGCCTGCTCAGGATTCATTTACGCGCTGAGCACGGCCGATCAATTCATCCGCGCGGGTACCGCCCGCACCGCACTGGTAGTCGGGGCCGAAACGCTTACCCGCATGCTTGACTGGGGGGATCGCTCGACTTGCGTACTGTTTGGTGATGGTGCCGGTGCTGCCGTCCTGGTGGCGGATGAGCAACCGGGCATTTTGTCCACCCACATTCATGCCAATGGTGGTTACGCCGACCTGCTGGGTACCGATGTCGGCGTCTCCAAAGGATTCAAGGCCGAAGAGCGCGGCGGCGTACGAGTAAGCATGCGTGGAAATGAGGTGTTCAAGGTCGCGGTCAATACCTTGGGGCGAATCGTCGATGAAACCCTGGCGGCCAACCAGATGCAGAAAAGCGACATCGACTGGCTGATTCCGCACCAGGCCAATCTGCGCATTATCAAGGCCACCGCGCGCAAGCTCCAGATGTCGATGGAACAGGTCATCGTCACGGTTGATCGACATGGCAATACCTCAGCCGCTTCAGTGCCATTGGCGCTTGACGAAGCCATCCGATCCGGCCGCGTCAAGCGTGGCGAGCGACTGTTGCTGGAAGCTTTTGGTGGTGGATTCACCTGGGGCGCCGCCTTGATTGCCTACTGACCGCGGCGATCATGCAACACCGATCAACCGTTCAGCCATAACAACAAAACAACCGAGGGAGCCAATGACAGCTTTTGCAATGCTATTTCCCGGGCAGGGGTCGCAGTCGGTCGGAATGCTGGCCGACCTGGCCAGTCAGCACCCGATCGTTGCCGACACCTTTCGGGAAGCCAGTGACGCGCTGGATTTTGATCTCTGGGCCCAGGTCATTGATGGCCCGGCCGATGCACTCAACCAGACGACAGTGACCCAGCCAGCCATGCTTGCCGGAGGAGTCGCCGTGTGGCGCGTATGGCAGCAATCGGGCGGTCCTGCGCCGCAATTCCTGGCCGGACACAGCCTCGGCGAGTACAGCGCACTGGTTGCCGCCGGGTCGCTCGCTTTCAGCGATGCGGTGCCGCTGGTTGCCAGGCGGGCAGCACTCATGCAACAAGCGGTGCCGGCGGGTGAGGGCGCCATGGCGGCCGTGCTGGGGCTGGATGATGAGGTAGTCGATGCTATCTGCCGTGAAGCAGCCGAAGGGCAAGTCGTGGCATCGGCGAACTATAACTCCCCGGGCCAGGTCGTCATTGCCGGGGCCGCCAGCGCCGTGGAGCGCGCCATCCACCGCTGTCGCGAAGCCGGGGCAAGGCGAGCCATGTTGCTTCCCGTCAGCATTCCCAGTCATTGCGCGCTGATGGAACCTGCGCGGGCCGCCTTCGCCGAGGCGCTGGATGCGACGTCCATCCTGGCGCCCGGCATCCCCGTGGTGCATAACGTTGATCTCGCGAGTCATGAAGACCCAGCGGCCATCCGCAGGGCGCTGCTTGACCAACTGGCCTCTCCGGTACAGTGGACCGCAACGATTCGCCTGCTGGCCAGCCAGGGGGTCGAACAATTTGCCGAATGCGGACCCGGCAAAGTGCTCACGGGTCTGGGCAAACGCATTGTGCGTGAAGCCAGTCATGTCGCATTGGAATCTCCCGAGACGCTGGACACATCAATCAAGGCATGGAGTCAACATGGCGATGGATAAACCGATCATTTCAGATTTGGACGATCAAGTCGTGCTGGTCACCGGCGCCAGCCGGGGCATTGGCGCTGCTGTTGCCGGCCAATTGCAACGCATGGGCGGCCGGGTCTTCGGCACCGCCACCTCGGCAGCCGGGGCTGATGCCATCAGCGAGCGCCTCGGTGAGGGCGCCGGCCGCGTACTCAATGTCACCGACGGCGATGGCGTCAACCAGCTTCTGGCCGATATCCAGGCCGAGGCCGGCCCCGTTACCGTACTGGTCAACAATGCTGCGATTACCCGCGACCAGCTCATGATGCGCATGAAGGACGACGATTGGGCCGAGGTCCTGGAAACCAACCTGACCGGCGCCATGCGCGTGGCACGCGCCTGCTTGCGCGGTATGCTCAAGGCTCGCAAGGGCCGCATCATCAACATCTCCTCGGTAGTCGGCTACAGCGGCAACCCCGGGCAGGCCAACTACTGTGCGGCCAAGGCCGGACTGGCCGGATTCTCGCGGGCGCTGGCCCACGAGCTGGGCTCACGCGGCATCACCGTCAACGTGGTTGCCCCCGGATTCATCGACACCGACATGACCCGCGCGCTCGACGAAAAACAGCGCGAGCGCCTGCAAGGTACAATCCCCCTGGGCCGTTTGGGTCAGCCCGAAGATATCGCCGCCTGTGTGGGCTTCCTGGCCTCCGGCGCGAGCAGTTACATCACTGGACAAACGCTGCACGTCAATGGCGGCATGTACATGAGCTGAATCGAGCAAGTAATCGTTAGCAAGTTTCATTACCACGTCGTGCCTGCCACAAACAGCGTGCGACACATCCCAACTAGCGAAGCGGGCATGACTTCAATACAATGTCGCAGCTTCGGGAACACCTTTTACAGAGGAACACCAAAATGAGCAGTATCGAAGATCGCGTCAAGAAAATCGTCATCGAACAGCTGGGCGTCAAGGAAGAGGAAGTAACGCCGAGCGCTTCTTTAGTCGATGACCTGGGAGCGGATTCACTGGATACGGTCGAGCTGGTCATGGCGCTCGAAGAAGAGTTCGAGTGCGAAATTCCGGACGAAGAAGCCGAAAAGATCACCAGCGTCCAGCAGGCGATTGATTACATCAAGGCCAACGTTGACTGAAACCCGTTTCAGCCAACATCAAACGCCGTCAACTTTGCCCCAAGGAGCTTCCCATGCGAGGACAACGTCGAATCGTGATTACCGGTCTGGGCTGTGTGTCCCCGGTCGGCAATGACGTCGCCACAGCCTGGGACAGCGTCTGCAATGGGCGAAGCGGGATCGGCCCGCTGACGGCGTTTGACGCCGAGCGTTTCAGCGCCCAGATCGCCGGAGAAATCCGCGATCTGGAGCTGGATCGCTACTTGTCCGCGAAGGAAGCCCGCAAATCGGATCCTTTCATTCATTACGGCATGGTTGCCGCCATTCAGGCAATTGAAGATGCCGGACTGGAAAAGGATCCTGCCGATGCTGAACGCTATGGTTTGGCAATTGGCTCGGGCATCGGTGGAATCCATACCATCGAGCAAACCTACCAGACCTACCTGGATAGCGGCCCACGCCGCATTTCCCCATTTTTTGTGCCCGGCTGCATCATCAACATGATTGCCGGACACGTATCGATTCGCTACGGCTACAAAGGCCCGAACATTTCGATCGTGACAGCCTGCACCACGGCCACTCACAACATCGGTGAAGCGGCCCGAATGATTGCTTACGGCGATGCCGATGTCATGGTTGCCGGTGGCGCCGAATACGGAACTACGCCGACAGCCTACGGTGGCTTTACCGCCGCCCGGGCACTGTCAACGCGCAATGACGCACCCGAGCAGGCCAGCCGGCCATGGGACACGGATCGCGACGGCTTCGTACTGAGCAATGGAGCCGGCATGCTGGTGCTTGAAGAGCTTGAGCATGCCCGGGAACGTGGCGCGACCATTTATGCCGAGTTGGCGGGTTATGGACGCAGCGGCGACGCCTTCCACATCACTTCGCCACCGGAAGGCGGAGAGGGTGCCGCACGCTGCATGCGTGCCGCGCTGGCCGATGCCGGCATCGAAGCCAGCGACGTCGCCTACGTCAACGCACACGGAACGTCCACCCAGGTCGGCGACGTGGCCGAATGCGATGCCGTGCGTGCGGTTTTCGGCGACCACATCAATTCGCTGATGGTCAGCTCGACGAAATCCATGACCGGGCACTTGCTGGGTGCAGCCGGTGGCATTGAGGCCATCTTTACTGCCCTGGCACTTCGCGACGGCGTAATCCCACCAACCATCAACCTCGACCAGCCAGATCCAGCCTGCGAAGGTATTGACCTGGTTCCTCATCAGGCGCGGGAAGTGTCCATCGACTACGCGCTGTCGAATTCCTTTGGCTTCGGTGGCACCAACGGATCCTTGCTAATGCGCCGTTTCGGCTGATCGGCCGGCGGCCCATCGACCGGTCATTTCCTTTTGGCTTCTGTTGCGATCCGGCTTGACCATTGCCCGGACCTCCTGGCACTGCATCAGCACAGCCATGATCAATGGCCTTTCCTGCTGGCCAGTAGTGCCCCAGGGGGGCAACTCGGGCGCTGGTCGATACTCCTGGCTGCGCAGGGAGAACCACTCCGGTTGAGCGCTTCTGGTCAGCTACTCGGGCCGGGCCGTGGCTCGGGCTTCCTCGAACGACTGAGAGACTGGACTGACCTGCCGCTGGCTTCAGCGCCTCCCCCACAAGACTTGCCTTTTGCCGGGGGATGGTTTCTCTACCTGGGCTATGAACTGGCCGGCGAAATCGAGCCCGGGCTGAATCTGCCGGTCGCGCCCGACTCGCTGCCGGTCGCATTCGCCCAACGCTGTCCAGCTGCCATCCTGATTGATCACCAGCGCAATGAGGCATGGATTGGAGCCGAAAATGCGACCGTGGCCAAAGCGTTCCGCGAGAGCATTGAGTGCTTCAGCAGCGACTGGCAAGCTGCCGATTGCCACCTGGCTGCCCCTCGCCCGGAACCAGGCGAGCGTTTCAAGAACGGGGTCGAACGCATCCGGGAGTACATCCTCGACGGCGACGTCTTCCAGGTCAATCTGTCACGCAGCTGGACAGCGCCAGAACATGAATCGGTAACCGCAGCTGATCTGTTCGCGGCACTGGCCAGAGCCAACCCTGCGCCGTTTGCCGGCCTCGCCCGATTGCCCGGTGGCACCATTATCAGCTCGTCACCCGAGCGTCTGGTGGAAATTGATGGTGACCGCGTCCAAACCCGCCCCATTGCCGGCACTCGACCCCGCGGAGAATCGCTGGAGAGCGACCAGGCACTGTCTCGTGAACTGATCGCCAATCTCAAGGAACGCGCTGAGCACATCATGCTCATCGACCTGGAACGCAACGATCTCGGACGCGTCTGCCAGCCCGGCAGCGTTGAGGTAGACGAACTGATGGTCATCGAGAGCTACGCCCACGTCCATCACATTGTCTCGAACGTCCGCGGCCAGCTCCGCCCCGGCATCCACGCGGCAGACGTGTTGTCCGCTGTCTTTCCGGGGGGCACGATTACCGGCTGCCCCAAGGTGCGTTGCATGGAGATCATTGCCGAACTGGAAGGCGCTGGCCGGAGCTTTTACACCGGCTCGATGGGCTACCTCGGTGACGATGGCCGACTTGACATGAACATCCTGATTCGAACCCTGCTGCTCGACGAGCGTGGTCTGAGCTTTCGTACAGGTGCGGGCATCGTTGCTGACTCTCAGCCGCAAGCAGAGCTGAAGGAAACCGAAGCCAAGGCCGCCGGGCTGCTCAGGGCGTTCCGGCAGTGATTACACTGATCGACGGCCATGCCGATGCAACCCTGCCGGCGGATGATCGAAGCTTCCTCTACGGGGATGCCCTGTTCGAAACCATTGCCTTCGACAACGGGCATGCGCCCCTGTGGCCCTTGCACTGGCAACGATTTTCCCGCAGTGCAGCCAGACTAGCGCTGGAACTCCCGGACGCCAAGCGCCTGTTCGACGAGGCCCGCCATGCGGCGGGGCCAGGGCGGGCAGTGGTTCGAATAACGCTGACTCGCGGCAGCGGAGGGCGCGCCTACTGGCCGGATCCCGGCAGACCCTGTCGTCGAATTGTCCAGTCACGCCCCTGGCCTGACGCCCTCGGTGCACAGCAGCGCGATGGCCTGATCATGCACACGGCAACCATCACCCTGGCCAGTGATTCGGCGCTGGCGGGCATGAAGCACGCCAACCGGCTGGAGCAAGTCATCGCGGCGATTGAATGCCAGGAGAAGCGAACCGATGAGGCCCTGATCACGGATGGCCAGGGGCGTGTCGCCGAAGCGGTTGCCGGCAATCTGGTGCTTGAAATCGATGGAGATGCCATCGCTCCTCAAGCTGCTGCAGGGGTTGACGGTGTCGGGCTCGGTTGGCTTGCCATGCAGTCCGGCGTCAAGCTTTTGCATGCAGAAGTGCGGCGCGAAGACCTCACCCGGGCCGAGGGCATCATGGTGATAAACTCGGTTGCCGGGATCCGGCCGGCCCGCAGTCTTGATGGTCGCTTGTTACAAATCAGCGAACGTTGCCGCGAATGGCAAACGCTTTGGCAAACCCTGTTTGATGCGCGATGAAAAAACTTAGCCTCCTCGCCCTGATCCTGCTGCTTGGCCTGCTGGCCACGGCCGTCTGGGCGCACCGTGATTGGAGGGCATTCACTGAGGCACCGTTGATCGAGGATGGCCAGGTCGTGCTCTGGCTTCCAGCCGGCTCCAGTTTTGCGGCACTTGGTCGTCAGCTCGAAACGCTGGGCCTGATCGAACGTGACTGGCGCTGGCAGCTGTATGGTCGCCTGCAGCAACCCAGCCTGCGCGCGGGTGAGTACTTGCTCGGGGGTCCGATGAGCCTGCCCGAGCTGGTTGCTTTACTGGAGCGTGGAGATGTTCGACGCCACCGTTTCACCGTGGTGGAAGGGTGGACGCTGGCCCAACTGCGCCAGATGCTGGCCTCCGACCCGCGCCTTCGCCAGCTGACTGCCGATTGGGACGAAGAACGCCTGATGGCCGAACTGGGCTGCGAGGGCTGTTTCGGCGAAGGCCGATTCCTGCCTGAAACCTATTTCTTCGCTCGGCCCGACAGTGATCTCGACATCCTGCGTCGCGCCCATCGCGCCCTCAATGAACAACTGCGCTCTGTGTGGGAAACAAGGGCGCAGAACCTGCCGTTGCAATCGCCCGAGGAGCTGTTGGTTCTGGCTTCGATTATTGAACGGGAAACCGGCCAGGCCAGCGAGCGGGCCAAGGTAGCCGGCGTATTCACTCGTCGCCTGGAGATTGGGATGCGCCTGCAAACCGACCCCACGGTCATTTATGGCATGGGTGATGATTTCGACGGCCGGCTGCTTCGTGTTCACCTGCGCCAGGACCATCCCTGGAACACCTACACGCGCCATGGCTTGCCGCCGACACCGATCGCCCTGCCGGGTCGTGCTGCTCTGCAGGCGGCCGGCCATCCAGCCGATGGCACTGCTCTGTACTTCGTGGCGCGAGGAGACGGCAGCCACCATTTTTCCGATACCCTCGCGGAACATAACTCGGCGGTTAACCGTTACATCCGGGGGCGCCGATGACCCGGGGCCGACTGATCACACTGGAGGGTGGCGAGGGGGCCGGCAAATCTTCTGCAGTGGAGGCCATTCGCGGCTGGCTGATATCGAAAGGTCGCCAGGTGGTGGTCACCCGCGAACCCGGTGGTACTCCGGTGGCCGAAAAGATCCGCCATCTGCTGCTTGACCCGGCGACCGGCGATCTGGCGCCAATGTCGGAGTTGTTGCTGATGTTTGCCGCACGAGCCGAGAACCTTGACAAGGTTATCCGTCCGGCATTGGCCGCTGGCCAGGATGTGATCTGTGACCGGTTCACTGATGCCAGCCTGGCCTACCAGGGCGGCGGCCGACAGTTGGGCGCTGAACCCGTTCTCGCTCTGGCCGACATCGTGCATCCCGACCTGCAGGCCGACCTGACCCTGGTTCTGGATGTTCCCGTGGCAATCGGGATGGCTCGCGTGCACCAGCGCGGTGAAGACAGCAATCGCTTCGAACAGACGCGTTCTGATTTCCTTGAGCGAGTACGCCTTGCCTATCTTGAACAGGCCCAACGATTGCCAGAACGATACGCCATCGTCGACGCCGCTCAGGATATGGGCACGGTTCGCCGATCCATTATTGACCAGCTCGAGGAACGCTTGGCATGAGCTTGCCGTGGCTGGAGGAACATCAGCAACGCATCAACGCCAGTCTGGCGGAGGAGCGACTGGGACACGCTCCGCTGATTGCCGGCCCGGTCGGTGTGGGCAAGCAGGCCCTCGGCGACTGGCTCGCACGCCGACTGCTATGCCTGGAACCAACCGACGGTCAACCTTGTGGTGAATGCCGTGCCTGCTCGCTGATCAAAGCCGGAAGCCACCCCGATTTGTTCACGGTTGGCATCCCCGAGGACAAGCGCGAAATCCCGGTCGATAGCGTACGTGAGCTGTCTCGCTGCCTTCAGCTCACACCGTCGATCGGGCGGCACCGTGTCGGCCTCATCGAGCCGGCCGAAGCCATGAATCGCAATGCAGCCAACGCGCTACTCAAGACACTGGAGGAGCCGGCCAGCGACGCCTGGTTGGTGCTGATCAGCCATCGCGCTGATGATCTCCCCGCGACGATCCGTAGCCGTTGCCAGATCATGACCGTGCGCCCGCCCGAACTTGAGTTGGCGGGCAACTGGTTGGTGGAGGCGTGCCCCGATAGCAATCCCGACGAACGAAGCAATGCGCTGGCGCTGGCCGGCGGCGCACCATTGGCAGCCCGGGCACTACTGGACGACGGTGGCCTGGCTTTCGCCCATGAAGTGAGATCTGGCCTGGTAGCCCTGGCCTCAGGTCGGTCGGTACCGGAAGTCCTGAGCGACGGTTGGGCAGAGCAGGGCGGCATCACCTGGGACTGGCTGGTCCACTGGTGCGCACAATGCCTGGCAGCGAATCTTGGCGCGGCAACAAGCGGCGACAACAACGACTGGCCGTCCATGAACACCGAAAGACTGGCCAGCCTCGCCGACAAGGCGTTGCGCGGTCGCTCGCTCGCTTTTGGCAGTGTGCGCCAGGATCTCAGCCTGGCACAATGGCTGATAGAATGGCAATCCATCGCTCAACGCGGATAACTCAGCATGGCCCAGAAAGGCATCCTTTCGTACAACATTGAAAGCAAGCAGGAACTTTATTCGGCTTACATGCCGTTCCTGGTTCACGGCGGCCTGTTCGTGCCGACCCGCAAGACTTTCCAGCTGGGTGACGAGGTCTTGATTCTGCTTGGTCTTCTCGGCGAAGAACGAATCGCCATCCCTGGCCGGGTCGCCTGGATTACCCCGCCAGGCTCCCAGCACAGCATCGCCAGCGGGGTAGGGATCCAGTTTTCCGATGGGCCAGAAGGCGGTCAAGCGCGTAACACGATCAGCTCTCTGCTGGCCGGCATGCTGGAAAGCGAGAAGCCGACCCGCACGCTCTGACTTCCCTTCCCGGTCAGCCGGCCATGGTCTTTGCCAGGGCCATCCTGCACGTCGACATGGATGCTTTTTACGCCAGTGTCGAACAAGCCGAGAATCCGACGCTAAGAGGCAGGCCCGTGGTCGTCGGCGGCAGCTCGCAGCGCGGCGTAGTGGCCGCAGCAAGCTATGAAGCGCGGCAGTTTGGCATCCGCTCGGCCATGCCAGGACGAAGGGCACAGCGCTTGTGTCCCGAGGCCGTTTTCGTCAAGGCCCGATTCGAGCGTTACCGTGAGGTCTCTGAACAGATTTTTTCCTTATTCCACGAAATATCACCGCTGGTCGAGGGCCTGAGCCTGGACGAGGCCTTTATCGACCTGGGGCCCGGCCCGCATGAAACCGAGGAGCTCCGGCAGCAGGGACGAGCACTCAAGAAAGCCATCCATGATGAAACCGGCCTGAGCGCCTCGGTCGGTATCGCACCGAACAAGCTGTTGGCCAAGTTGGCTTCCGACTATGACAAACCCGATGGCCTGGTGATCGTGCCGCCAGACGACGCACGCCGGTTTCTCGACCCGCTGCCGGTCCGACGGCTGTGGGGCGTTGGCGCCCGAACTGCTCAGCGCCTGCAAGATGCCGGCTTGTTCACGGCCGGACAGCTCCGCAGGGCAGCCCCCGAGTTGCTTGCTCAGCTATTCGGGAAACACGGCATCGAGTTGGCTCAGCGAGCAGCCGGAATCGACCACCGACCGGTAAAGCCCGACCGGGTGCGCCGCTCGATTTCACAGGAAAACACCTTTGACCAGGACCACACCCGACTCGAAACACTCCGCCCGATTGTGCTTGAGCAGGCCAGAGACGTCGCGGAAACACTGAAACGAAAGGACTTGCACGCCAGGACCGTGGTGCTCAAGCTTCGCTCAAGCGGCTTTTCCACCATCACCCGGAGCGCCTCTCTGCCTCACTTCACGCGCAATGCCGAGGAGATCGCCAGCGTGGCGATGGAGCTTCTGGAAAACTGGGCTGGCTGGCGGCGGCACTTCGCCATACGCTTGATCGGAGTTGGTGTCACCGGACTTGAACGTCCGCAAATCGGCGACGAACTGCTTTCCTGAATGTCGCCTCAAAGTCATCGGGCCACCGAAAAGGTGGCCCGATGACTTGGGTCGGATCTCAGGTTGGCCGAGGGATCAGTCGGACGAACTACGCGCCTCACCAAACTGGTCGCGCAGCTCACGGCGCAGAATCTTGCCCACGTTGGTCTTGGGCAATTCATCAACGAACTCGACATATTTTGGTACTTTGTAACCGGTCAGTTCCTTGCGGCAATGCTCGCGCAGCTCCTTGACGGTCAGGCTGTCGTCTTTGCGAACGACCACCACTTTGACAACCTCGCCAGACTTTTCGTCCGGCGCGCCAATTGCGCCGACTTCGAGCACCTTCGGATGGGTCACCACGATGTCTTCGATCTCGTTCGGATAGACGTTGAAACCGGAGACCAGGATCATGTCTTTCTTCCGATCGACGATGTAGAAATAGCCCTGCTCATCCATTCGAGCCATATCGCCGGTTTTCAGCCAGCCGTCATCGCTGAGCACCTTGGAGGTCTCCTCCGGCCGCTGCCAGTAACCTTTCATCACCTGCGGGCCATGTACACACAGCTCACCAGTCTCGTCTGCCCCCACCGGTTCACCCTCTTCGTTGATGACCCGGCACGAGGTCGAAGAAATCGGCAAGCCGATAGCACCGTTGTAATCCTCGAGATTCATCGGATTGATGCAGGCGGCAGGCGAGGTCTCGGTCAAACCATAAGCCTCGATAAGGGGCACCCCGGTGGTTTTCTTCCAGTTTTCGGCCACGGCACGCTGCACGGCCATGCCCCCGCCCAGAGTCAAACGGAGGGAGGAGAAATCCAGTTCATTGAACCCGGGGGTGTTCAGCAGCCCATTGAACAGGGTGTTGACGCCGGTAATTGCGGTGAATTTGACCTTGGAGAGCTCCTTGACGAAGCCCGGCATGTCGCGCGGGTTGGTGATCAACACATTTCGACCACCGAACTTCAGGAACACCAGGCAATTCGCCGTCAAGGCAAAGATGTGATAGAGAGGCAGGGCAGTGATGATGGTTTCTTCACCCGGGCTGACCAGATCACCCAACCAAGCCGATGATTGCTGCATGTTGGCCACCATGTTGCCATGCGTCAACATCGCACCCTTGGACACGCCGGTCGTACCGCCGGTGTACTGGAGAAAAGCCAGATCATCATGATTCAGTTTGGCCGGGGTCAGCGTTTCACTGCTCCCCTGACTGAGGACGGACTTGAATGGGATGGCTCCCGGAAGCGAATACTTCGGCACCATTTTCTTGACGTGCCTGAGCACGAAATTCATGATCAAGCCCTTGGGGAAGCCGACCATGTCGCCAATCGAGGTCAGAACAACATGTTCGACTTCCGTATCGTCAATCACGGCTTCGAGCACGTTGGCGAAGTTTTCCATGATCACGATGGCACGAGCGCCGGAATCCTTGAGTTGGTGCTTGAGCTCGCGGGCCGTGTAGAGCGGGTTGGTATTGACCACGACGAGACCTGCTCGCAGGGCGCCAAACACGGCAATCGGGTACTGGAGAACATTCGGCATCATGATGGCAATTCGGTCCCCGGGCTTCAAACCCAGCGCCTGCATCCGCGCGCCAAAGGCCCGGCTGTATTCCTCTACCTGCTGGTAGGTGAGCTGGGCACCAAAATTCATGTACGCGACCTTGTCGGCGTAGTCCCTGCAGCTGCGATCGATGACATCGACGACCGAGTTGAATTCGGTCATGTCGATTTCAGCCGGCACGTTGGCTGGATACTCCTTGAGCCACGGTTTTTCTGACATGGTGTCTACCCTTTATTTGTATTTGGTGAGTGTTCAACTGGCAAGAATCGCACAGGCGAAGTCAACAGACAAGCCAGAAGCCCGCGCTTCTGGCTTGTTCAGGGCTGATCGGCTGCCGAAACCCTGATCTGGGACGAAAAAGCGTCCGGGAGGTTTACCCACGCTTGGAGACGGGTTTATCATCGACTAAAAGCCGCGGCAGAGACGAATGGGCGAACAAAACGTCAAACAGACTACCGACGAGCACGCACGTCGCGAATTCATGAAAGCCCTGCTCGACGAACTTCGGGCGCTTGAAGACATGCACGACAAGGACATGTTCGAGTCCGGGATTCGGCGGATCGGGGCAGAGCAGGAAATGTTCCTCGTCGACAGGTCAGCAAGACCCAGCCTGGCAGCGATGCAGTTGCTGGACCGCATTGACGACCCGCGATTTACCCACGAACTCGGCCTGTTCAATCTCGAAGCCAACCTGTCGCCGTTGCGCCTGGGCGGAGATTGCCTGCGCGAGCTCGAGCGAGAAACCCTTGAGGTCGTGGACATCGCACGCAAGAAAGCGGCCGAGATTGACAGCCGTATCGCGCTGGTCGGCATCCTGCCCACCCTTACACGCGACCATCTCAAGCTCGATGCCATGGTGCCCAGCGCTCGCTACTTTGCACTGAACGAGGCACTTCTCAGGCTTCGAGGCAGCGATTTCCGCATCAATATCAAAGGAATCGACCAGCTCAATTTTGGTCACGACAACCTGATGCTGGAGGCCTGCAATACCAGTTACCAGGTGCATTTCCAGGTTGGCGCCGACGAATTTGCTCACCTATACAACATTGCCCAGGCAGTCACGGGCCCACTGATGGCCGCCTGCGTCAATTCGCCTGTGCTACTCGGCAAACGCCTCTGGCATGAAAGCCGGATTGCCGTGTTCGAGCATTCGATTGATGCCCGGTCGGAAGCCCACCAGGCCCGCGGTCACAAGCCGCGAGTACATTTCGGCGACCACTGGATCAATGATTCGGTGATCGAGATATTCAAGGAAGACATCGCTCGTTTCCGGGTCATCCTGACCACCGATTTCGAGGAAGACCCGATTGGCATGGTTGCCCAGGGCATTGCACCCAAGCTGAATGCGCTGCGTCTGCATAACGGCACGGTCTATCGCTGGAATCGTGCCTGCTACGGCATTTCCGATAATGGACAGCCTCACCTGCGAATTGAAAACCGGGTGATCCCATCTGGACCGACGGTACTGGACGAAGTGGCCAATGCAGCCTTCTTCTTCGGCATGATGTCCAACCTGTCCCGAAACATCGACGATATTCGCCAGCATCTGAATTTCTCGGACGTCAAGGCCAACTTCCTGGCCGCCGCTCGGGAAGGCTTGCGTGCCCAGCAGGTCTGGTTCGACGACCAACAGATGACTGCCCAGGCGCTGATCCTCGAGCATCTGCTGCCAATGGCCCGTCAGGGTCTGGCCGACGTTGGCATCGACCAGGACGATATCGAGCGCTACATGGGCACGATCCAGCAGCGGGTCGAGCGTCGCCGAACCGGTGCTCGCTGGCAATTGGAATCGCTGGAAAAGCTGAAGGATCACGCCAGTCCACACGAATGCCTGCGCGCCGTGACCAATAGTCTGATTGCCCAGCAAGAGAGCGAACAGCCGGTCGGCGAATGGGTGCTGGCAGATTTCTGCCCCGGTCAGGACTGGCGCGACAGCTACCGCACGGTCGGGCAGTTCATGGCGACCGACCTGTTCACCGTCCGGCCAGACGATATCGTCGATTTCGCGGCCAGCCTGATGGAATGGCGCTATGTCCGTCACGTGCCCGTCGAAGACGATTCCGGCCATTTGCTGGGCCTGATTTCCCATCGCCAGCTGTTGCGCCTGGTCGCCAGGGGAGGGCGAGACCAACAAACCACCATGGTCAGGGACATCATGCGACCCGACCCGATCAGCGTCACGCCCGACACACCCACCGTCGAGGCCATTCGACTGATGAGAGAAAAACGCCTGAGCTGCCTGCCGGTAGTTAACGAAGGAAAGCTGCTGGGGTTGGTGACAGAATACGATCTGGTGGTTGTTGCCGGCCGTTTGCTGGAAAGTTACCTCACCGACGAAAACAGCCCTGCAGGTTAATGATCCGCCGCGCCGCGCTCTATTGCCTGCTGGTGTTTTTCCTGGCTGCGTGCGGCCCGCCGCAGCCTGATGAAGAGCGAATTCGCCAGCGCATTGACGACATGGGCGAGGCCCTGGCCGACGGCAACGCACGCGCGCTCATGGCACCGCTGGCCGAAGACTTCGGCACCAACACCTGGGACATGGACCCAAGGGCGGTTCGCCTGCTCCTCCAGCGCGAAATGCGCGCATCCAACCAACTGCGCGCACGAATCTTCGATATCGATGTCGTGGTGCATGACAACCACCGTGCCACCGCGGAGTTTCAGGCCGTTCTTACCGGTGGCAGCGGGCTGATTCCGGATCGGCGCGGCTGGTACCGATTCCAAACAGGCTGGCGCATGGATGATGGGGAATGGATGCTCATCTCGGCCGATTGGGAGGAGATACTCCAGCGGTGAGTACCGGATCGCTGTTCAGCGAGCCGGAAAAGCGCCTCGGGCCCGCCTGTCTGGACGGCTTGTCCGCTGAAATTTCGCACTGGTTTCAGGCCCGCTTCGACCACCCCACCGTGATTCAGCAACTGGCCTGGCCGCGTCTTGCAAAAGGCGAACACCTACTGGTGTCGGCCCCGACGGGGACCGGCAAGTCATTGAGCGCCTGGTTGCCCCTGGTTGATCGCCAGCGTCAGCGGCCCAGGCGTCAACGCGTCAGCATTCTCTACCTTTCCCCGCTGCGCTCGTTATCGAGCGACATGGCGGCCGGGCTGCTGGAACAGGCAGACGGTCTGCTCAGGCCATCGACGGCTCGCGCCGACAAGGGCGATCTTCGATTGAGTGTGGCAGTGCGCACCGGCGACACCAGCCCTCAGGAGCGACAACGCCAGGGACGACGTCCACCGGACATTCTGCTCACAACACCCGAAAGTCTGTTCGTGCTGCTGGGCTCGAAAAATGGCCGGCGAATGCTGAGCACCGTCGAGAGCGTCATCGTCGACGAAATTCACGCCCTGTATGGCAGCAAACGCGGCTGGCATTTGTCGCTGTCGCTGGAGCGACTCGAGCAGCTTGTTGGACGACGAGTCCAGCGAGTCGGGCTATCGGCGACGGCGCGTCCCAGCCGCTTTCTGGCAGGCTTTCTGGTCGGTGCCGGGCGAGGCTGCAGCATCGTTCAGGACCGCCAGCCGCCGCGTCCTGATATCAGCGTAATTTGTCCGCCCTGGCCCCTGGGCACACTGGCCGGCCCGGCCTACTGGGAGTGGTTGATCGACGATCTGGTTCAGCAGGTTGAAGGCGGCTTGCGGCTGCTGGTCTTCTGCAATACTCGCGGCCTGGTCGAGCGATTGGCCAGCCTGTTGGCCGATCAACTGGGCAGTGAACGGGTCTGTGCCCATCACGGTAGCCTCGGCAGCCAGCGACGCACTGACGTCGAACAGCGCCTGAAGGCGGGCCAGCTTGACCTGGTCGTGTGCACCGCCTCACTGGAGCTTGGGCTGGATATTGGCCGACTGGATCGGGTCGCCCAGATCGGCTCCAGCGCGGACATCAACAGCTTGCGCCAGCGGGCGGGACGCTCCGGTCACGGTCCGGGACGCCATCCGAGCCTGCGCTTGTATCCAAGAACGCGCCATGAATTGCTGGAGTTACGCGCCGTCGAGTCGGCACTGCACACCGGCATCATTGAACCACCCGGTTTCTTGCAACAGGCCGACGACGTGCTCTGCCAGCAGTTGGCCGCCCTCATTGCCAGCGGTCAGACCGACCCGGATGCAATCTTTCGGCAGGTCAGGCGAACATTCCCCTGGCGTCGACTGCCCCGCCAACGCTTCGAGCAGCTGCTGGAGTCAATGCACCAGGGTTTTGTGCCTGAACGCGATACCGGGCACGGACCCGTCTTTCGTCGTGCCGACGGCAGCCTGTCTTGTCCGGAACACTGGCCTTCCAAGGTGTTGATGAATGCCGGCACCATTCCGGAATGGTTCGAATATGAAGTAATCGAACAGACCAGCGGCCGGCATCTGGGCCAGCTCGACGAGGAATTTTCCTTCGAATCGAGCCCTGGCCAGATCATCCAGCTCGGTGGCCAATTCTGGAAAGTCCTTCGCATCGAGTCTGGCCGCCTCCTGGTCGAGGCCAGTGACGATGCTGGTGCTGTCGAGCTGCCTTTCTGGTTTGGGGATGGACGTAGCCGTAGCCCGGCCCTGAGCCGACATGTCGCCCGCATCCTCGCGGATGCCGAATCCGGCCGCCCATTGCCGGACGGACAACTGGCCAACTACCTCCGGGAGGCACACCGTCAACTTGGTGGACTGCCCAGCGCGCGCCGAATCATTGTCGAACGATTCTTCGACCCGGCTGGCGACCAGCATCTTGTCATCCACGCACCATTCGGCGCGGCGGTCAACCGGGCCTGGGGGCTCGCGCTCCGCAAGCGCTTCTGCCGCGGCTTCAATTTTGAATTGCAGGCCGCGGCGCTGGACGACGGCCTGTTGATATCGCTGGGTGCTGTTCACAGCTTCCAACTTACAGAAGTGGTTGGCTGGCTGAATAGCGCCACGCTCGGTGCCTTGCTGACTCAGGCAATTCTTGATACACCCATTTTCCAGACGCGATTCCGCTGGGTTGCCAACACGGCACTGGCCGTACTGAAACGCGATGAAGGAGGGGCTGTCCCGGCACAGTGGCAGCGCAACCAGACCGAAAACCTGATTGCCCGCATCTTCCCCGATCAACTGGCCTGCCTCGAGAATCTCAGCGGGCACCGGCAAGTTCCCGACCACCCACTGGTCGATCAGGCCCTTCATGATTGCCTGCAAGGGCATCTGGATCTGCGCGGCCTGCTGCGCGTTTACCGGAGCCTGGAACGCGGGGAAATCCGGATTCACTGCAGCGACCGAGAAGAACCCTCGCTGATGGCACAGGCCCTGATCGATTCGCCGAGAACCGCCTTCCTCGACCCTGCTGCGGCCGAGGAGCGCCGAACCCGCAGCTTTGAGCTGCGCCCGTCATCGCCGGCCAGACCACAGGTTCCGGCTCGACTGCCCGAATTCTCGCCAGACCAACAAGCAGACCCGGAACAGCGCCTGCTGCTGGCCGGCTTCCTGCTGGGAGCAGAGGCGGAACGGGTCTTCGGCGCCGAAGTGCTTCGAAGGCTGTCCCGTCAGCACGTAGCCTATAGCCTGAAAAGCGGCCAGCAACCGCCTATTTGGGTTCACCACCAGCACCTCGACGATGCCCGCCAGATCTGGCCCGACGCGCGCTTGCATCCGTTTCTTTGTGGTTCTTCATCGCAGCCAGTTGAGGCAGATGCTGAAACCCGCCTGGATGCACTGGTCCGATTATTGCTACCGCGTAGTCGCTTCTTCCGACAACTTGACGCACCGCGTCTACAGGCCGAGATCGGTCTGCCAGCCAGCCTGCTGCAGCAGGCACTGGCCCGCCTCGCAACAGAGGGCTTGATCATTGAAACTGAAAGCTGTTCTGGCCAGTGGCGGGAACGGAGCAGGACTGGTATTCACCGTACTGCCTGACCAGCATCCGTCGCGCACGCTCGCGGACGATTCGCCAATAAAAAAGCCACCCGGGAAGGGTGGCTTTTTCGTTTGGCTTCAGCCGTCTGGTCAGATCACGTAAACGAAAATAAACAGGGCAAGCCAGACCACGTCGACGAAGTGCCAATACCAGGCGCACGCTTCGAAACCAAAGTGGTTTTTCTTGGTGAAATGCCCGCGAACACAACGGATGGCAATCACCAGCAGCATGATGGCCCCAAGCGTAACGTGGATGCCGTGGAACCCCGTCAGCATGAAGAATGTCGACCCGTAGATCCCGGACCCGAGGGTCAGGCCAAGGTCGCGATAGGCGTGCACGTATTCGTAACCCTGGATGAACAGGAAGACTACGCCCAGGCCGATGGTGGCGAACAGCCAGAAAACCAGCAGGCCTCGCTGCGAACGCTTCAGTGCCCAGTGGGCCAGCGTCAGAGTGATACCCGAGGTGAGCAGAATCATGGTGTTCAGAAGTGGAAGGCCAAAACCGGGAATGGTCTGAAATGCCCCACCCAATTCTGCCGGACCATGGGTCGGCCAGGCCGCTTCAAAGCCCGGCCACAGCAATTCGTTGGTCATTGCACCCGTACCGGCGCCGCCCAGCCATGGCACCGACAGCACTCTGGCGTAGAACAGGGCACCAAAGAACGCCGCAAAAAACATGACCTCCGAGAAAATGAACCAGATCATTCCCTGGCGGAACGACGCGTCAACGGCCGAGTTGTACAAGCCGCCCTGTGATTCTCGAATGACATCGGCAAACCAGCCGAAACACATCAGGATCACGATGGCGCTGCCGGCGGCGAAGAACCATGGGCCGGTCGGGCCGTTGTTCACCCAGTTGGCTGCGCCAATCATCATGATGAACATGCCGACAGTGCCGACGATCGGCCACTTCGCAGTGGCCGGAACGAAATAACTACCTTGTGCCATTAGGAGACTCCCAGATCATCCGTCCACGGCGGCCAGAACCGCCGTGGCTGCATCATTTTTGTAAATTATATAGGACAGAGTTACCAGATCGGTCCGCGCCGGCAGGTTCGGGTCGACAACAAATCGAACCGGCATGTCGCGGGACTCTCCGGGTTCCAGTAACTGTTCGGTGAAGCAGAAACATTCCGTCTTGTTGAAAAACAACGACGCCCGGCCCGGGGCGACGCTGGGGACTGCCTGGGCCACGATCGGCTGGCTGGAGCGGTTGTGGGCAATGTACATGGTCTCGTACAGCTTGCCGGGATGAACCTCCATCATGCGTTCGGTAGGCTCGAAGTCCCACGGCAATGCAGAGTTCACGTTCGAGTCGAAATGAACCGTTACCAGGCGCGACGTATCCACTTCGCTGGTCAATTGCTCTTCAACGACAGCATCTCCGGTGCGCCCGCCAATGCCCGTGATTTCGCAGAATTTGTCGTACAGCGGCACCAGCAGATAGCCAAAGCCGAACATGGCCAGGGCCATCAGCGTCAGCGAGCCCGCAGTCTTCAGGGTAGTGCCCGATCGATTGTCGTTATTGCCCATTACAGTCAACCCGAGTAGTACGTGAAAACGGCCCTGCCCACAAAGGTCAGGTAAATCAGGAAAACGATGCCGAAGAGAACCAGCGCGGTGCGAATCGCGCCGCGCCGTCGATTCGGTTGGTTTTCCTTTTCAGACTTTTTCGTCAAGGAATCCGTCATCGTTTCAGGTCAGGCTGTCCTTGTGAACCGCCACGCTGTCATCCACCAGCGGCGGGGTGTCGAAGGTGTGCAGCGGGGCCGGGGAGGGCACCGTCCACTCCAGACCACGTGCGCCTTCCCAGACCTGGGCTGTGGCTTTCTCGCCGCCGCGGGCGCACTGCCAGATGATGTACACGAACAGCAGCTGGCCGAAGCCGAACATGAAGCCACCGACCGAGGAAATCATGTTGAATTCGGTGAACTGCACGGCGTAATCGGGAATTCGGCGCGGCATGCCCGCCAGGCCCAGATAATGTTGCGGGAAGAACAGTACGTTGACCCACACGGTCGACCACCAGAAGTGGATCTTGCCGAGCTTCTCGTTGTACATGTAGCCGGTCCACTTCGGCAGCCAGTAGTACACCGCGGCCATGATCGAGTAAATGGCGCCGGTCACCAGTACGTAATGGAAGTGGGCAACCACGAAGTAGCTGTCGTGGTACTGGAAGTTGGCCGGAACGATGGCCAGCATGATGCCGGAAAGGCCGCCAATCGTGAACAACACCACGAAGCCCAGCGCGAACAGCATGGGGGTTTCAAAGCTCATCGAGCCGCGCCACATGGTGGCCACCCAGTTGAAGATCTTGATGCCGGTGGGCACCGCAATGATCATGGTGGCGTACATGAAGAACAGCATGGCGCCCAGCGGCATGCCCACGGTGAACATGTGGTGGGCCCAGACGATGAACGACAGGAAAGCAATCGCGGCCGTCGCATAAACCATGGAGGTGTAGCCGAACAGACGCTTGCGCGAGAAGGTCGGAATGATCTCTGACACGATGCCGAAGGCCGGCAGGATCATGATGTAAACCTCAGGGTGACCGAAGAACCAGAAGATGTGCTGGTAAAGAACCGGGTCACCACCACCGGCCGCGTTGAAGAAGCTGGTTCCGAAGAAGCGGTCCGTCAGCAGCATGGTGACCGCGCCGGCCAGAACGGGCATGACGGCGATCAACAGGAACGCGGTAATCAGCCAGGTCCACACGAACAGTGGCATGCGAAGCAGGGTCATGCCCGGTGCACGCATGTTCAGAATGGTCGCGATGATGTTGATTGCACCCATGATGGACGAAATACCCATCAGGTGAATAGCAAAGATCACGAAGGCGAGGCTGTTGCCGCCCTGCAACGACAGCGGCGGATACAGTGTCCAGCCGGATGCCGGGGCACCCGAGGGCATGAACAAGGTAGCCAGCAGCAGGGTGAAGGCAAACGGCATGATCCAGAACGACCAGTTGTTCATGCGCGGCAGGGCCATGTCGGGCGCGCCGATCATCAGCGGCACCATCCAGTTGGCCAGACCGACGAAAGCCGGCATGACGGCCCCGAAGATCATCACCAGCGCATGCATGGTGGTCATCTGGTTGAAGAATTCCGGGTTGACCAGCTGCAGGCCCGGGGCAAACAGCTCGGCGCGAATGACCAGGGCCATGGCGCCGCCAACAAAGAACATGATCAGGGAGAAGACCAGGTACAGGGTACCGATCTCCTTGTGGTTGGTCGAGAACAGCCAGCGGGCAATGCCGGTGGGGTGATGCCCGTGGTGGTCGTCGTGATCCGCGGTGGTGGTATGACTCATCTGTCTGTGTCCTTGAAAATAGCTAATCCTTGATTCGCGCTCGAAAACGCCCGGACGATCAACCCTGACTCAATTCAGCAAACTCGGCCGCAGCCAATGGCTGAACCTGCTCCTGCTCTTCATCGGCGACCTCGACCACCTCGACAGCATCCTCCGCTCCTTCGCTGTCGTTGACGGCCAGGTCTCCGCGCTGCTCAGCCACCCATGCCTCGAAGGCTTCAGGCGACACGGCTTCAACCACGATTGGCATGAAACCATGATCGGCACCACACAGCTCGGCGCACTGGCCGCGGTAAATGCCTTCTTCCTCGATGTAAGTCCACGCCTCGTTGACCATGCCGGGGATCGCGTCGCGCTTCCAGCCCAACGCCGGCACCCACCAGGAGTGAATGACGTCATCGGCGGTCAGCAGGAAGCGAATCCGGGTGTTGGTCGGCAGCACCAGGCGGTTGTCGACTTCAAGCAGGTAGTTCTCGACCGTTCGCGGGTCAATGCCGGAGCCGATCTGGCGAGCGCGGTTGCTGTCGCGATCCAGCGCCGAGAAGAAGCTGATGCCTTCCTCGATGTACTCGTATTGCCAGAGCCACTGGTAACCGGTCACCTTGACGTTCATCTCGGCACCACCCGTGGACTCCATGTCAATCAATACACGGGTCGCCGGAACCGCCATCACCACGAGGATCAGCACCGGGATGGCCGTCCAGATGATCTCGGCTTTGGTCGAGTGGGTGAATTTGGCCGCCTGGTAACCCTTGGATTTGCGGTGAATGACAATGGAGGTGAACATCGCGGTGAAGACCAGGACGCCAATAACGGTGACGATGCCCAGTACCACGTTGTGCAGATGGTAGACGTCCTGGCTGAATGGCGTGACGCCCGGGGTCATGTTTTCCCCGACAGCAAAAATTCCCCACGTGAACACGATGATCGCGGCCATGACAGCCAGTCCGACGATCAATTCATTGGTTCTTTTCATCCTGGTATTACCTGTGGTTTGGTTTATTGACGCCAGCCAGAAATCGGCTGCAGGCGCTGATTCAAAATTTCGGCCAGTTCGACACGCTCGCTGACCGGGAGAAAGGCACCAATCTGTTGCCTCTCCCCCTGGCAACTCAAGTAAATCCGCCGATCGCCCAACGGGCGACGTTCGGTCTGTACGCGAACCCATGCGGTGGGCCACTCTTTCGACTCACAACGCCGGGTCTCATAATGTTCAAGCCGGATTTTGTCCGGTCCGATCGAAAAGCATTCCCGCGCCCAGTTACCCCGCCAGGCCGAACGGAAACACCAACCGACGATTAAAAGATGCACAATCGCAACAACCATGACCGGCCACAGCCCCAGCAGAACAGGCCCCATGGCGACGACCAGGGTGACGGCGCTGATTCCCAGAAAAACCACGGTCAACCGGTCGAGCGTCATCGACAGGTTCGAACGAGCCTCAATCACGGACCCGGAACCGCCGTCTGACTGGTCTTTCACCTCAATCACGGGCTGAGTCAGAAAGCGCGAAGGTTTTCATTTGCCTATTGTAGCGAAGCTGCTCGAGGGCGGCAAAGCAAATTCTTCACCAAAGTCAATGATCGGGGCCAGAAACCCATCGGAAAGGCCTGAGGTTTTCCATAACCATTCAATCTTGCCAATCGTCCTGATCCGTCAGGCTTTCGCTGTAGAGCCGGGGCGCTTACGGTACACTCTCAGGCTGTTTTCCCATCCAAGAATTGACTCACGAAATGAGCCAGCACGCCATCCCCTTCGTTGTCGATACCGACCTGAGTCTCAGCGGCCTGGATGCCGAGATGGATCGGCACTGGTGCATCGATGAGACCGAGCATGTCAATTACCTCGTGAGCGATATCGCGCTCGACGAGTCTGACCGTGAAAAGATTCGTCAGCAGGCCGAAGCATTGGTCAGGGCAGTGCGCGAGCGCAGCCGCGATGCTGGCGCGATGGAAGCCTTCATGCGCGAGTATGACTTGTCTTCAGAGGAGGGGGTGGTCTTGATGTGCCTGGCGGAAGCCCTGCTGCGCATCCCCGACTCGGATACCGCCGAAAAGCTCATTTCCGACAAGCTGTCCGACGCCAACTGGGAATCGCACCTTGGCAAGAGCGAATCGCTGTTTGTCAATGCCTCGACCTGGGGGCTGATGCTGACCGGCCGGCTGGTGAAGGTCAGCGGCTCGAAAAAGAAGGATATCGGCTCGACGCTGGCCAGAATCGCCAACAAATCCGGGGAACCCGTGGTGCGGCTGGCCATTCGTCAGGCCATGCGAATCATGGGCCATCAGTACGTGATGGGCAGCACCATCAAGTCAGCCATCGACCGCAGTCGCAAAAAGGACAACAAACGGTTTCGTTACTCCTTCGACATGCTGGGCGAAGCGGCGCTGACAGCCGACGATGCCGAGCGCTATTACAAGGCTTACGAGCAGGCCATCCTGACCATTGGCGCCAGCCATCAGGGCGATGACATTTACGCAGCACCCAGCATTTCCGTCAAATTATCGGCCTTGCACCCGCGCTACGAGCACGCCCAGGAGGATCGCGTCCTGGCCGAACTGACCCCGCGTTTGACTGCCCTGGCGCGCCTGGCGCGCGAGCAGAACATTGCCCTGACCGTTGATGCTGAAGAGGCTGAACGCCTTATGCTCTCGCTGCGCGTGTTCGCGGCCACCCTCGGCGATCCGGCCCTGGCCGACTGGGATGGGCTGGGTCTTGCCTTGCAGGCTTACCAGCGGCGTGCCCTGGCAGCCATCGACTGGTTGGCTGATCGAGCGGCGGCCACCGGCCACCGCATTCCGATTCGCCTGGTCAAGGGCGCTTATTGGGATACCGAGATCAAGCTGGCCCAGATGGAGGGTTATCCCGGCTATCCGGTTTTCACCCGGAAATCGTCAACGGACCTGTCGTACCTGGCCTGCGCACGCCGGCTGCTGGAAAAACGCGAACAGTTTTACCCGCAGTTCGCGACCCACAATGCCCACACCATCGTCGCCATTGGCCTGATGGCCGGAGATCGCCAGGATTTCGAATACCAACGCCTGCATGGCATGGGCAAGGAGTTATACGGGGAGGTTCTGGACAGCCCGGCCTTCAACGGTGCCTGCCGCGTTTACGCGCCGGTGGGCAATCACAAGGACTTGCTGCCCTACCTGGTGCGCCGCCTGCTGGAAAATGGCGCCAACACCTCCTTCGTCAACCGTATTGTCGACGAAAAGCTGCCGCCCGAGGACGTAGTCACCGACCCGATTGCCCAATTCGAAGCGCTGGAGCGTATCCCGCACCCGCGCATTCCAGCCCCGATCGACATTTATGGTGATGCTCGCAAGAACTCGCGTGGCATCAACTTCGCCCAGTATGAACAGCTGCAGCGCTTGAAGAACGGCATGGAAAGCCGGGGTGGCCAGCGTTGGCAGGCTCGGCCACAAGGTCAGGCCTCAGCTGCGCAGGGAGAGGAACAGGGCGTCCGTTCGCCGGCCAACCACGACGATCTCGTCGGCCACGTCCAGTGGACAGATCCGGGCTGCATCGACAAGGTTATTCGCCGTGCGACCGAGGGACAGGTCGAGTGGGACCGACGCCCGGCAGCCGAACGCGCCGAGATGATTGAACGCTTTGCCGACGCGCTGGAAGAAAACGGGCCCGAACTGATGGCATTGTGTACACGCGAGGCCGGCAAGACCTTGCGCGACGGGATTGCCGAGGTTCGTGAGGCTGCCGATTTCTGCCGTTATTACGCTGCCCAGGCGCGGGCCGAGATGAGCGAGCCGGTCACCCTGGTGGGACCCACCGGCGAGCACAACCAGATCAGCCTGCACGGGCGCGGCGTGTTTGTTTGCATCAGTCCGTGGAATTTCCCGCTGGCCATTTTTACCGGCCAGGTGGTGGCCGGCCTGCTCGCCGGCAATGCTGTGATTGCCAAGCCGGCCGAACAGACCCCCCTGATTGCCGCGCGGGCCGTCGAACTGCTCTACGAGGCCGGCGTACCAGACAACGTGCTCTACTGCCTTCCGGGTGATGGCCAAGTGGGCGCCGCGCTGACCCGTCACCCCGGCATTACCGGCGTGGCATTCACCGGCTCGACAGACACTGCCCGGGTCATCAACCGCACCCTGGCCGCCCGTGACAGCGCCTTACCGGTGTTGATCGCCGAAACCGGCGGCCTGAACGCCATGATCGTGGACTCTTCCGCGCTGCCCGAACAGGTGGTGCGTGATGTCATTCAATCGGCTTTCCACAGTGCCGGCCAGCGTTGTTCGGCGCTGCGTATCCTGTGCGTCCAGGCCGATATCGCCGACCACCTGTTGACCATGTTGGCTGGCGCCATGCGCGAAGTAAAACTCGGCCATCCCGGCCTGCTGGCCAACGATGTTGGTCCCGTCATTGACGAAAGGCAACTCGAGATTCTCGAACAGCATGCCCGCCGAATGGCCAGCGACGGCAAACTCGTCGCGGAAGTTCCGCGGCCAAATGAGCTGCCGCCTGGCTACTGGTTCAGCCCCAAGGCCTTCGAAATCGACAGCCTGGAGCGGCTCGAGGAGGAAAAGTTTGGCCCGATTCTGCATATCGTTCGCTTCAAGTCGCGCGAAATTGATTCGCTGATCGACCGCATCAACGGACTGGGCTATGGGCTCACCCTGGGCATTCACAGCCGAATCGACCGCGCCCAGCAGCACATCGCCAGTCGAGTACGGGTAGGCAATGCTTACGTCAACCGCAACATGACCGGTGCCGTTGTAGGCGTTCAACCCTTCGGCGGCGAGGGTTTGTCCGGCACCGGACCCAAGGCCGGTGGCCCGCACTATCTGCATCGTTTCTGCACCGAGAGAACCCTGACGATCAATACGGCTGCTGTTGGTGGCAACGCTTCGCTCCTGGCGTTGTCTGACGAAGACTGAGGCAAAACGCACCACGCTGTCGACCAGAGCCACAAACTGCCATGTATGAGAGCTTCTACCGCCTTGAGGAACGGCCGTTTTCGATAACGCCGAACCCGAGATTTGTCTACCTGAGCCAGCGCCACCAGGACGCGCTGGCTCATTTGCTCTACGGGGTGGGGCAGGGCGGTAGCGGCGGTTTCGTGCAGCTGACGGGTGAAGTCGGTACCGGCAAGACCACTCTGTGCCGGCTTTTACTTGAGCAGATTCCGGCGCACAACCGGGTTGCACTCATCCTCAATCCGATGCTCAGCCCGCCAGAGTTGCTGCGGGCAATCTGCGCCGAGCTCGAAATAGAAATCGATCCCCGGCAGACCAATTTGCAGGTACTCCAGGATCAGCTCAATCGCTACCTGATGGCTCGCCATGCTGAAAACGAGCGCGTCGTGCTGATCATCGACGAGGCTCAAAACATGAGCCGCGAGGCGCTGGAACAAGTCCGCCTGCTGACAAACCTGGAGACTGCCACCGACAAGCTGCTGCAGATCATCCTGATTGGACAGCCCGAACTGCGCCTTCTGCTAGCCCGTCCAGAGCTGCGGCAGCTGGCCCAGCGCATCACTGCCCGGTACCACCTGAACCCGCTCGACCGGGACGAGACCGAGGGCTACGTTCGTCATCGTCTCGCCGTCGCTGGCGCACCTCGCTGTCCGTTCAGTAACGATGGCCTCAAGGCATTGCATCACTGTGCTGACGGCATTCCTCGGCTGATCAACATCATTGCTGATCGCGCGTTGATGGCCGGCTATGCTCGCGAACAGGACAAGATTGACGCTCGCACCGTTCGCGCCGCCGCTCGCGAAGTGGCCGGGGATGAATGGGACGAAGGTGGGGGGCGATTGCGCGCGGCCCTGGCCATTGCCGTCGTCGGCCTGGTTCTGGCCGGTGGTACTGCTCTGGGCTTGACCATGAAACAGACCGTCAGCGAGCCGCACGAGGCCGCAGCGAGGCCGGCCTGGCAAAGTTTGCTCGAAGATGCGCCAGCAGCTGAAGCCTGGTCAGACTTGGCCGCTCTTTGGCCCGGCCTCAGTACTGGCGATATTGCGAGCGCCTGCGGCAACGGCTCCGAACAGCCCGACGGAAATGCTGCCGTCTGCTTGCAGCGGCAGGGCAGCTGGGCCTACATCGAACGCATCGACCTGCCCGTTGTCCTTCGACTGGGCCAAGGGGAGGCGACCTACGCCGTGCTGAGCGGCCTGGATGACGACACCGCGATATTGTCGCACCGTGGTCACCTTTACCGTGCGCCGCTGCGTCAGCTCGACAGGCTTTGGCTGGGCCGCTTTCATGTGGTCTGGCCGGATGATGGGGAAATTCTCCGCCTGGGCGATCGGGGCGAATCGGTCAGCCTGGCCAAATCCATGGCCTCCCGGGTCAGCGATCCACCATGGACGGGCTCGGGGGACGACCGCTATGATGAACACTTTCGTGACTGGGTAGTGGCCTTCCAGCGTCATCACGGCATCAGCGATGACGGCATGGTGGGGCCGGAAACCCGCCTTTTCCTGGGCGTGCCGCATTTGACCGGGCCCCACTTGATACGACCGATCGACGGAGACTGAGAGACCTTGTCCTTCATCCTTGACGCCCTGAGAAAATCCGAATCGCGTCGACGGGCCGCCGACGGCACGCGGCTGGACGGTCTTCCGTCAATCAACGACCCACAAGCCGGCCGCCGGCGGCGGGGGCCGTTTCGACCCTTGCTGCTGACGATGGTGCTGCTTTTGCCGATCGTCGGTCTGCTGGCGTTTTGGCTGACCTTCGAGCGATTTGGCCCGCCTGGGGAAAGCCCTCCACCTGCCCAGGCCCAGCAGGCCCCGCCCGAGCCAGGCGTGGCGGAGGACGACGATGAACCGCGTCAACCCTTTGATCCTGCGGGTGAAGACGAACGCTCCGGCAGCACCGAGGCTACCGTTTCCGCTCAACCGTGGGCTGGCGATCGTGATCGCCCCCGTGAACGCGTGATCAGTGATCCTGACGAAATCAGCCGAGAATTGGATCGCATGGCCGCCAGCGGTGAGCTCGGTCTTGCAGCGCCCGACGAAGAATCACGCGAGGAACAACGCACGCCACTGCCGGGTGCCGGCAGGCGAGCTGCGCCTCGCCCGGTTGAAGAAGTTGCCCAGGCTGAAGCCCGGCGTCAACAAGCCTTGGCCGAACGTCGCGCCCGGGAACGCCCGCAGGAAAGCCTGACGCGACCAACCGGAATCACCATCGAGCCCAGACAGGAAAGCTCTCCCGAGGAATCCGTTGCGAGAGACGATACGCCGAGACGGGCATTGGCCCGCGTTGAACCATTGCCCGAGCCGGAGGCCACACCAGAACCGCCGTCCGCCGCTGCTGAACCGGCGGACTTGTCGAGCGGCGTGGCTGAATACCTTCATAGCTGGGAATTGCCGTTATCGGTCCGTCGGAATTTGCCGTCGATGACCCTGAATATCCATGTGTTCTCGCCCGAGCCAGAGCGCCGTTTCGTGCTCGTCAATGGTGAGCGCTATGTGCCTGGCGACGTCGTTGCAGATGGCGTCCGACTCGTCGACATACGCCGTGAAGGGGCGATACTCGATTTCCGCGAGCATCGCTTCTTGCTTGAACCGTGAATCACGGCCTGGTCTGGACCGAGCGGCCTCGCCGCAAGCCGGTCTGGCCGTGGGTATTGGTGGCAACCTGTCTGCTTTGCCTGATGATGCGGTTGGCCTTCGAGTTGATTGGCCCCGGCAACCAGGCAGCCTGGCTCAATTTCTGGGGTTTTCGGCCCGATGCCATCGCAAGCCGCCTGCTGGCTGATCCAGCCAACTGGCCCGACCCGGAGGTTCTCGGGCTTCTGACTGCCCTGTTCATCCATATCGACTGGGTCCATCTGGTTGGAAATCTCGCCTACCTGTGGGTGTTTGGCCTGGCGGTTGAACGAGCGATTGGCCATTGGTGGTTCGCGTTACTTTTCCTCGTTCTCGGCGGACTGGCCAATGTCTATGTTGCGCTGCAAATGGACTCCAGCACCATTCCTGTCATTGGTGCCAGCGGTGGCGTGTCGGCCATCATGGGGATTTATCTCGGACTGTTCCCGACGCGACGGATGGGGCTGTGGGTGCCGCTCGGACTGTATCTGCAGTTTGTCAAGGTTCCAGCGGTCCTGGTCATTGGTTCCTGGTTCACCCTTCAACTGCTATACAGCGTTTTTGGTCCGCCTTCCACGGATGTCGCCTGGTCGGCGCATATTGCCGGCTTTATCCTCGGCCTGGTCGCGGCGATGCTGCTCCGCTTGCCACCGGGCTACTATCACTTGACTGCACACGAAGACTGACATGTTCAAGGTTTGTTTCCTCAATCACGGCAAGGTTTACGAGATTTTCTGCGAAAAGGTCACCGGCAGTGACCTGTCGTATGGCTTTATCGAGGCCAGCGGCCTGGTCTTTGATTCCGGGGATGCCGTGGTCATTGACCCCACTGAAGAACGTCTGCGGGAAGAATTTGCCGATGTGGAGGTACTGCACTTGCCCCAGCATTCGGTCATTCGCATCGAACAGGTCAAGAAACGGGGCACCAGCGTGATTCGCGACTCCAAGTCCGGCGAAAAGGTCACCCCGCTGCCCCTGGACGGCCCCCGCCGGAAGCGCTGAGACACTATTAACCCGGCAGGTATGTAGATCACATTCAGGGCGTCAAGCAGGCCCCGAATCAAGGCGTCGCTCGCAGGCAATGGTGATTCCATTGGCAAGGGCGAGAACGCAGAGTCGGGGCCTGCTTGGCGCCCCTAACTGATTGCACTCTAATGACAGGCCGCAGTGTGGCTGAATGCGATCTACATACCTGCCGGGTTAATAAAAGGGCGCTGGCCGCATCGGTCGGTCTGTGCTAAGGTTTCGCGCAGTTTCCGCCGTTCATCGACCTCATGCATCGCTACCGTCTCGCACTGTTTGTCTGTCTGCCCCTGGCGCTTGTGCTGCCGCTACCGTCGGCCTTGGCCGGTTCCGATCCACAAGATGCCTTCTGGGAAGCGCTGAGCAGCCTTTGCGGACAGGCTCATGCCGGCCGCCTGGTCAGCTATGACGAGGACATGGACGCCGGCTGGCTACCCGAGACCCTGAGCATGCACGTCAGGCACTGCGAGGACGACCGCATCCAGATCCCCCTTTTTGTCGGTGACGACCGCTCGCGCACCTGGGTATTGACTCGTCTGGACGACGGTCTGCGGCTGAAGCATGACCACCGCCTGGAAGACGGCAGCGAAGACAGCATGACCTGGTACGGTGGCCACACCACGGATCCGGGCCGCTCGTGGCGACAGGCCTTTCCGGTGGATGATTACTCCCGCGCGCTGTTCCACGCGGGTGGGCTGGACGGTTCGATCGAGAATATCTGGTACATCGAAGTCGTGCCCGGCAGTCATTTCGCCTACGGCTTGACCCGTACCGGTCGCCACCTGCGGGTAGAGTTCGACCTCAATGAGACCATCGATACCCCGGCTCCGGCCTGGGGGCATGACTGAGTTCAATCGCCAATAACAACAACCGAGCCTTCGGGGAGACCGAGCAAACCCATGAGCCAAAATACGCCTGAATCCACACCCAACCCGGAGTTGCACAAGGTAGCCCCCGGGCAGCGCAGCTGGCTGGAACGCACCCTGGCCATGATTGAAACCATTGGCAACCGCTTGCCGGATCCCGCCGTCTTGTTTTTCCTGCTGCTGATCGTCGTCTGGGTCATGTCGGCCGCGCTGTCACCCATCACGTTCTCGGCCGAACACCCAAGCACCGGTGAGGCCATCCAGGTCGTCAACCTTCTGGCCGGCGACCAGATGGCGAACTTCCTGGTCAACATGGTTTCGGTCTTTGTCAATTTCGCTCCGCTGGGCATCGTGCTGGTGGCCCTGCTGGGCGTGGGCGTGGCCGAGCACACCGGCTTCATCAACGCGGGACTGCGCAAGCTTCTTGGCATGACCTCGGTGCGCCTGCTCACGCCAATGCTGATTCTGGTGGCGATCATCAGCCACACGGCAGCAGACGCCGGCTACGTGGTCGTGATACCGCTTGGCGCCGTGATGTTCTATGCCGCCGGCCGCCACCCCTTGGCCGGCATTGCGGCGGCCTTTGCCGGCGTTTCCGGCGGTTTCTCGGCCAACTTCATCCCCTCGGCGATTGACCCGATGCTGGCCGGCATTACCGAGGAGGCCGGGCGGGTGCTCGACCCCAGCCTTTATGTAAACCCGCTGGCCAACTGGTTCTTCATGGCCGCCTCCAGCATCGTTGTGATTGCCGTTGGCTGGTGGCTGACCGACAAGGTCATCGAACCACGCCTGATGAAAGACACCCCGGTCGATGGCGACATGTCTGACATGCCAACGATGGAAGACCTTTCGGCCAAAGAGTCGCGCGGCCTGCTGTGGGCGACGTTGAGCATCCTGGCCTCCATCCTGATCCTCACGCTGATCGTTCTCATGCCGGATTCGCCACTTCGGGACTCGAATCCCGACCTGGCTTTCCATGAATCGATAACCTCCTTCGGCGCACCGCTGATGCGCTCGATCGTGCCGCTGATCTTCATCCTGTTCCTGATTCCCGGCATCGTCTACGGCTATGCCGCCGGCACCATCAAGAGCCACAAGGACATCATCACAGGCATGACCAAGGCCATGGAATCGATGGGTTATTACATCGTCATGGCGTTTTTCGCGGCGCAGTTCATCGCCGCCTTCAGCGCTTCGAATCTCGGCATCCTGCTGGCAGTCAATGGAGCGGGTTTCCTCAGCTCGATCAACCTGCCGGCGCAGGTCACCATCATCGGCATCGTCGCGCTGACCTGGGTGGTCAACCTGTTTGTTGGGTCAGCCTCGGCCAAATGGTTGATCATTGCGCCGATCTTCGTGCCGATGCTCATGGAGCTGGGAATTTCACCGGAGTTGACGCAGGCAGCCTACCGAGTGGGTGATTCGACCTCGAACATCCTCACGCCGCTGTTGCCGTACTTCCCGCTGGTCGTCGTGTTCTGCAAGAAGTACTTCAAGGACGCTGGTATCGGAACGCTGATTTCAATGATGCTGCCTTATGCCATCGCGTTGTCGATCATCTGGACCGGCTTCCTGCTGCTGTACTGGGCCGTCGGGCTTCCGCTGGGCCTGCAGGCCAGCTACACATACCCCTGACCGGGCTCTACAACCCCCGATGACCGAGCAACACCTGTTGCTCGGTCTCACCTGAAACAAGGAACATTTCGTGGTCCTCAGTATTGACCGGGGCCTGCACTGGGCCATTCTGGTGTTGACCGCACCGTTTCCCCGCAGCATTCGGGTGCGGCTGCGCTATCGATTACTCAAGCGGCTTCAACTGCGGCTACTGGACCGGGCTTCCGTGATGATGATTCGTCACCCCAAGACCGGCGGCACCTGGTTGCGCACCATGCTCACCCATCTCTACGCTCAACACTACGGCATTGGTCATCGCCGGGTGTTCAAGTCAGACGAACTGCATCGCCAGAACAAACGCTTGCCGCGCTGGGCGATTACCAACGGGCTGGCCAGCTGGGAGCGCGTTGTGGCTGAGCTGTTCCAGCAACAATCGCCTCGGCTGGATGGCAAAAAGACGCTCTTCATCGCCCGCCATCCTGGGGACATCGTGGTCAGCTGGTATATCCAGTACACCAAGCGGACCAAGGCGTTCAAGCGCGAGCTGCTGGAATGGGAAGCGACTCGACCAATAGACCGCGAGAACATCAGCCGCGAAGCATTTATCCGCCATCCCGACTTCGGCCTGCCATGGCTGATTCGATACCACAACTTCTGGGCCGCGATGTTGAAAGACCGGCCCGACGCGCTGATCATTCGGTACGAAGACCTGCGTCTGGACACTGCCAACACACTGGCACGAATCGCCGGGTTCATCGGGGAACCGTTCACTGCCGAGGAAATTGCCGCAACGGTCGAATTCACCGATTTCGACAATATGCGGAAACTCGAGAAGGATAATTATTTCCAGAACAACTCGCTCAAGCTGCGCAACCCCAATGACCCGGAAATGCGCAAGGTGCGCCGGGCCAAGGTGGGCGCGTTCCGTGACGATCTTGGCCCCGACTTGCTGGACTGGATCGACCAGACGCTGAATGAAGAACTGGACCCCGTTTTCGGCTACGGACCGCTTGCCGAACCACCGCAGCGCAGCGCCAACGGATAAGCATGAGGGGAGGGCAGCAGGATCGATAGCGGCACCAGCTCTACCTCACTCTCCTCGTCCAGCGCCTGGATGGCATGGACGAGAAACGCCAGTGTGGACCGGCGGGGGTGAGCAATGCCTACGGCGCTTCCATCGCGTTTTGCCCGCGCCAGCAAGTCCTCCCAGGCCTGGCCCATGGCAGCCGGGTCATCGATGTGGTCGATAAACACGTGCCGGCGCAGTGTCGGCAAGCCAGCCTGCCGGCTTTTTTCTTCCAGTCGCGTATCTGCGGTGGTTCGGGAGTCCAGTACCATCATCGGTCGGCGCTGGCGGTCAACAAGCCTGACGAGGCCCTGGACCAGCTCGTCAACAGCCGCCGGATCAGCGGTGAAACGGCTGCCCTGGTGGTTATTGATTCCAATGGCGGCAGGTACTTCCCGCAACGCCTGGTCCAGGTAGCGATCAATGGCTGCAGGCGGCCAGGTCGGGTCCAGGCACACCAGCAAGCCGCTATCACAGTCGTCTTCACTTAAACCCGCCAAGGGCAGATGAATCAGTACGTCGCGCTGCTGCTCGGCCGCCATGCGGGCCAGCGTGCTGGCGCCCGGTGTACCCGGAATGACCGCTACGCTCAAACGCGGGTCCAAGGCCAGGACAGCGCGGTCCTTTACTGGTTGAAAACCAAGATCATCGATCACCACGGCGATACGGGCGGTGCCCGCCAAACAAGCCGGCGAAACCGTTATCCAGCACAGGAGAAATGCGCCGGCCAACAGCCGGCTGACCCACTTATGCATGGTCAGCCGTCTTTGGCCAGTTGCCTCGGTCGATAGAGGCGATCGGCATGATCAAACAGATGAATGGCTTCATCAACGACCGGATCACCGTCACCGTCACGTTGGTCGCTCACAACCCGGTCAGGCGCGATACCCCCGGCCTGAATGCGACGCCCGCCTGGCGTGTAGTAGTGGGCCGTGGTGAGTCGAATCCCGCCACCATTGCGCAACGGCCAGATCGTCTGAATTGACCCTTTGCCGAAGCTGGGCTCGCCAATCACCAGTGCGCGCTCGGGGTCCTGCAGGGCGCCGGCCAGAATTTCCGATGCCGAGGCTGATCGCTGATTGATCAGCACTACCATGGGCAGGCCGGGCATTTGTTCGCCCGGGTTACTGTGATAGTGACGTGGCTCGTTGCCCTCACGCCCCTGGGTGAACACCACCAGTTGTTCGGAAAGAAAACGGTCGGCGACCGATACCGCAGCGTACATCATGCCGCCGGGATTGTTCCGCAGATCGAGAATCAGTCCGGCCGGCTGCTCGCCCGTTCGTCCCATGACCTCGCGTATCTCCTCGAAACGCTGGTCTACCTCGCCGGGTGTGTTTTGCTGGAATTGATGAATGGTCAAGCGCGGCAGCCGTGGCCGGGGCCAGTCCAGGTCAACGCTGCTACGGGCAATGATGGCCCGTTCGAGAGCCAGCGCAACTGGCTCCAGCTTGTCATTCCGGTCCACCAGCAGCTCGACCTCGGTCCCCGGCTCGCCGCGCAGCCATTCGCTGGCTGTCGAGACGTTTCCGGCATCCAGTCGACGCTGGTCAATGGCAACGATCCGGTCCCCCCGGCGCAGTCCTGCCCGCTCGGCCGGGGAGTCCTGCATGGCTTCAATCACCTCCAGCACCCCGTCACCAAGCATTACGCGAATTCCTATGCCCCCGTATCGCCCGGATGATTGCTCCTCGACACCAGCAAGCGACTCGGGGCTTAGCCAGGCCGAGTGCTCGTCAAGCTCGCCCAGCATGCCGCGGATGGCTGCCTGGAGCAGCTCACGGTCATCGACATCGTCGACAAAGTTGTCCTTGATGTATCCCCAGGCGTCGGCAAAGGCGCGAAGATCATCGACATTGACCGCCGGCCGCCGTTGATCAGCAAGCAGGAGCCCCGGCAGAAGCAGCATCGATAACAGCAAGAGTCGGATCGTCGGCACCATCAGGAACCACGCAGTTTCGTCGAATGATCAATGTAGCACCGGGCGCGACTCCTTGAAAGGCCTCGAGCGCGCCCAGCACGGCTATCGGGAAAGCCAGCTTGCCGGGTCAACCGGACGGCCATCGCGGCGCAGCTCGAAGTACAGCCCATCTTCCGGAACTCCGCCAGAATTGCCGACCGTCGCGATCACATCGCCAGGGCGGACCCAGTCACCCACGTCTCGCAACAAGGCCTCGGCATGGGCATACAGGCTCATGAAGCCTTCCCCATGGTCAATGATCAATATCAAGCCGTAGCCGCGCAGCCAGTCGGCATAGGCCACGCGGCCATGAGCCACGGCCCGGATTTCGGATTCTCGGTCGGCAGCGATAAGCCAGCCGTTCCAAACCAAATCACCTGCACGACGTGAGCCGAAACGCTGACGAACCGGCCCGCTTACAGGCATCGGAAGTTGGCCACGCTGCTCCGAGAGGTTGGGCGCCTCGATGTCGGGAGGGATATCAGCCAGGGCATCCGCCAATTCAGCGATCAGGCGGGTCAGTTCCTCAGCGTCCTGTTCCAGGGCTTGCAACCGCTCTCGCTCGGAGACCACCTGACGCTCAATGGCAGCCAAGGCGTCGGCACGCCGGGCCCGGGCATCATCCAGCCGGACGAGCGCATCGGCCTGTTCCGCAGCCACCTGTTCCAGTGCCGCTCGCTCGGCGATCAATTCCACGCGGTTGCCTTCCAGCGCAGCAAGGGCATCACGCAGTTCTTCAACCAGGCCCAAGCGGGCGCGCGTCAAGTACCCGTGATAGGCCAAATGGCGATTGATCTGTCGCCAATCGTCCTGGTTCAGCATCAACTTGAGGCGCGACTGGCCTCCCTGGCGATGGACAAAGGTCAACTGTCGCCCGAGGGCCGCAGCCGCTTCGGAAACCGAACTTTCCAGTTCACTCCGGCGGGTTTCAAGCAGGTCGATCCGCCGGTTGAGCGCCGCAATCAGTTCAAGCGTTTCACGGCGTTGGCGCTCGGCAGCCGACACTGATCGTTCGGCTTCGCTCAGGGCCTCGGCCTCAGCGTCCCGCTCCCGGAGCGTGTCTGCAAGGTCGTTTCGAATCCGCGCAATTTCCTCGCGCAAGACCTGAAGGCGTTGTTCGAGTTCAGCAGTGTCCTGCTCAAGACCGGGCTGACCGGATACTGACTGGCTGCACAGCATCAGGAACAGGACTGCGATGAGGGCCGGGAAGCGCGGCACACCCATCAGGACTAATCTCTACTAATCAGTGATTTACCGGTCATTTCTTCGGGCTTTTCGAGATTCAGAAGATCAAGCATGGTCGGTGCGATATCGCGAAGACTGCCAGGCCCGTTCAGTGAAAGGTCGCGCGGCCCCACATACAACAGCGGAACCGGGTTCAGAGTATGCGCGGTGTGCGCCTGGCCGGTCTCGGGGTCAGTCATCTGCTCGACATTACCGTGATCGGCGGTAACCAACATTTCCCCGCCCACTGACTCCACGGCCGCCAGGACTTGACCAAGCAGACCATCGACAGTCTCGACGGCCTTGACGGCTGCTTCGAATTGCCCGGAATGACCGACCATGTCCGGGTTGGCGACATTGGAAATGATGACCGGGTACTCGCCACCGCGAATGGCGGCGGTCAACTTTTCGGCCAGCAGCGGCGCGCTCATTTCCGGCTGAAGGTCATAGGTAGCCACCTTGGGCGACGGAATCAATTCGCGGTCTTCACCGTCAAACACCCGCTCTTCGCCGCCGTTGAAAAAGTAGGTCACATGGGCGTACTTCTCGGTCTCGGCGATGCGCAGCTGGCGCTTGCCAGCATCGGACAGCACTTCGCCCATCAGCCGCTCCATGCGCTCCGGCGGGAAAGCCACCAGGCAGCCCAGCCCATCCTGGTAGTGGGTCATGGTCAACACGCCAGCCAGCGTCGGACGGCGCGCCTCGAAGCCGTCGAAATCGTCATTGACCAAGGCCTGGGTCAACTGACGGGCGCGGTCGGCGCGGAAATTGACGAAAAATACCCCGTCACCATCGGCCAGCGGCACGCATCGCCCGATGCGGGTTGCCGAAACAAACTCGTCGTTTTCATCGCGGGCGTAGGCGGCCTTGAGGGCAGCGACCCCGCTGTCTGCCGCATGCTCGGCCTGGCCGTCAACCATGACCCGCCAGGCCTTTTCCACGCGATCCCAGCGCTGGTCCCTGTCCATGGCGTAGTAGCGCCCGCAAACACTGCCAAGGCTGGCACCGGGCATCCGGCTCAACCGCTCGTCAAGCCGTTCCAGCGAGGGCAGGGCGCTGCGCGGCGGCATGTCGCGACCGTCCAGAAAAGCATGGACGACAACGTCGGGCGCATCGGCGTGATCCAGCAGATCCAGCGTGGCGAACAGGTGGTCTTCATGGCTGTGCACGCCGCCGGGCGAAAGCAGCCCCATCAGATGCAGGCGTCCACCGGTATCCTTCAGCCGCAACAACAACTCAGAGAGCGCCGGGTTTCGGGCAAATTCGCCGTCCTTGATGGCTTTGCCGATTCGCGTCAGCTCCTGGTAAACCACGCGGCCTGCGCCGATGTTCATGTGGCCCACTTCGGAGTTTCCCATCTGGCCAGCCGGCAGGCCGACGGCCTCACCGGAGGTATCCAGCAGCGTTTGCGGGCAGCGGGCAACCAGCGCGTCCCAGCAGGGCGTACGGCCCTGACTGATGGCATTGTCCGGCGCGGGCTCGCGATGGCCCCAGCCATCCAGAATCAGCAACAGCAGTGGCGCAGCTTGGCTCATGGTGATCAGCTTCTCCTTGGGCAGGCAGTCTCAAGAGGTTGTCATTGCACTGACAACGCCCAATTATCCCACAAAGACCAGCCGAAGCTCCTCGACATGTGGACGGGCTGACTGGCAAGGCAGCGCAAAATCACCGATAATGGCGGGCTTGTTTGCATCAATTTCATAATTAAAGATCAGCATGGAACAAATCTTTGAGTTCATTCGCGAGAACCTGCTGCTGTCAGGCATGTTTTTTGTCGTGCTGGCCGCCTGGCTCACCTGGGAGGTTGCAAGACTGGCCCGCAAGTGGCGCGAAGTGGGCACGCTCGAAGCCGTCCGACTGATCAACCAGGACGCGCTGGTTCTGGACGTTTCCAACAGCGCCGACCATGCCAAGGGCCACATCATTGGAGCCCTGCACATGCCGCCTTCGCGGATCGAAGCCGGCAACCAGCAGCTGCTCAAGCACCGCGAACAGCCCGTGCTGGTTTATTGCAAGAACAACCAGGTTGCCCCTCAAATGGCCAACAAACTGGTCGGACTCGGTTTCGAGCAGGTCAACGTGCTGGCCGGTGGCATGGCGCAGTGGCAAGCTGACCAGCAACCGGTCAGTCGCGCCAAGGGCAGCGCCAAGAAAAAGGACAAGAAAGACAAGACCGGCAAGAAGGCCCGCAAGTCTCAAGGCAATGAGAGCGGAGCTGCTCAGGCCGAGCACAACAGCAATGAATCGATGCCTGCCGATGCTGCCCCCAGTAGCCCCGGCGATAGCGAGAAGAATTGAATCGACGTTTTCCCAGCGGAAAGCGCCCTACACCTGAAACGTTTAAGGACTTTTTGAACATGGCAGAAGAAAACCCGAATGCCGGCGCCGCAAAGGCCAACGAGCAACGTGAAGCCCAGATGGCTGTCCAGCATATCTACCTGAAAGACGCCTCATTTGAAGCGCCGTCTCCGCAGGAACTGGACCAATCGGCCGGCCAGCCGGACATCAACCTGAACCTGTCGCAGCGCACCAACAAGATCGACGAAGGCAGGATCGAAGTCATCCTGACCGTCACCGTTACTGCCAAGCAGGGCGAAAAGACGGCCTTCCTGTGCGAAGTCCAGTATGGCGGCATCTTCCAGTTCCAGGGCTTCACCGAAGAGCAAATGCCCTACGTGGTCAACGTGCTGTGCCCGAACATCCTGTTTCCCTACAACCGCACCCAGATCGGCAACATGGTCGCTGCCGGTGGCTTTTTCCTGCCGCCGATCCAGCCGATCAACTTTGAGGGCATCTTCCGCCAGCGCATGGCTGATGCCCAGTCGCGTGCCTCGCAGGAACAAGGCGCGTCCGACAGCGTCCAGTGAGCAGCCGTGTTGCCGTGATCGGCGCCGGCTCCTGGGGTACGGCGCTGGCCATGCAACTGGCCCGAACGGGCCAGGTCGTCAACCTGTGGGCACGCGATGCCGCGCAGGCCGAGGTCATGCAACACGAACGAGTCAATCGGCGTTACCTGCCGGACTTCCAACTGGCGGAGAACATCTCCGTCAGTTCCGATCTTGATCAATCGGTCGATCAGGCCGAACGAATCCTGATTGTCACTCCCTCCCATGCCTTTCCCGATACGCTGGAAGCCCTGAAACCCCGCCTGACACCCGACATCGGGCTTGCCTGGGCCAGCAAGGGCTTCGAACCAGGCAGCGGTCGGCTGCTGCACGAACTGGCCCTGGACATCATTGGCCCGGGCGTTCCCCAGGCACTGGTCACCGGCCCGTCGTTCGCCAAGGAAGTAGCCGCTGGCCTGCCCACCGCGGTGACCGTGGCAGCCAGTGACCCGAACTTTGGCAAATCGTGGGCCGCATTGCTGCATGGGCAGGGCTTCCGGGCCTACTACACGGCTGATCTCATTGGCGCAGAACTCGGCGGGGCCATCAAGAACGTGCTGGCGGTGGCCTGTGGCATGGCCGATGGCCTGGGGCTGGGCGCCAACACCCGCGCTGCGCTGATCACCCGCGGACTGGCTGAAACGCTGCGGCTGGGCAAGGCGCTGGATGCCGACCCACGCACCCTGATGGGCTTGTCCGGCATAGGCGACCTGGTACTGACCTGCACCGGCGACCTGAGCCGGAATCGCAGGCTTGGCCTCGCCTTGGGGCAGGGCAAGGATCTCGACGCAGCGGTAGCCGAAATCGGTCAGGTGGTTGAGGGCATCAAGACCGCCGAGGAAGCGAAACGCCTGGCCGAGCGCTGCAACGTCGAAATGCCCATTGTCGAGCAGGTCCACGGCATCATCCACAAAGGCTGGAGCGCCCGAAAGGGTGTCCAGGTCCTGATGGAACGAGAACTCAAGCGCGAGACCGAATAGATTCAGCCGTTCAGGGTTGCTTCGCCGCCCCGGCGAACCCCAGTTGACGCCAGGCCTCAAACACCACCACCGCCACGGCGTTCGACAGATTCAGACTGCGACTTCCCGGCTGCTGGGGAATCGTCAGTGCAGACTCGGCAAACTCCTCCAGCATATCGGCTGGCAAACCTCGCGTTTCCGGTCCGAACAACAGCACGTCACCGGCCTGATAGCCAACCTGGTCGTAGCGGCTGCGGGCATGACGACTCAGGGCGAACCAGCGGCGAGGACCCAGCAAATCGCGGCACGCCGTCAAACTGGCATGACGATGCACGACGGCGACATCGCGATAGTCCATCCCGGCCCGTCGCAGGCGACGATCATCCAGCGCGAAACCCAGTGGCTCGATCAGATGAAGACGAGCACCCACATTGGCACACAAACGCATGATGTTGCCGGTGTTGGGTGGTATTTCCGGTTCAAACAGAACGATTTCCAAACCACTCGAAGGCGCGTAATCAGGCGCTTGAGACATGCGACTTGAATCCCTGTGGACAAAGGCGTATCGTACCTTGCAGGCACAAGATATTGTGCTCCAAGATTGCGGGGAACACTATAAGTTGTGAATATCTCGTTCATAACCTGTGTATAAGTGATAACAGACTCAACGAATCAAGAGGTTGCGTATGAGCGTTTCGGCAGAGGCCCTCTCGGCTGCATTACCGGATATCGCCTTCCAGGAAGCATCGCTGGATATCTGGGACAAGAAATACCGGCTCAAGTCAAAGACCGGAGAAGTTATTGATCAGGACATCGACGCCACTTATCAGCGTGTGGCCAGAGCCCTTTCGGACGTTGAAGCCACGCCGGACCTGCGTGAAAAGTGGTATCGGGAATTCCTCTGGGCTTTGCGCAGAGGGGCGATTCCGGCCGGGCGCATTACCTCGAACGCCGGCGCGTTGGCGCACAAGCCTGCCACGTCAACCATCAACTGCACCGTATCGGGCACGATCGGTGATTCCATGGACGGCATTCTCGACAAAGTTCATGAAGCGGGCCTGACACTCAAAGCCGGCTGTGGCATTGGCTACGAATTCTCGACACTCAGGCCAAAGGGTGCCTACGTGTCCGGGGCAGGTGCCTTTACCTCGGGGCCGATGTCGTTCATGGACATCTACGACAAGATGTGTTTCACCGTGTCGTCGGCTGGCGGCCGTCGTGGGGCACAAATGGCCACCTTTGATATCTCCCATCCGGACGTGATGGACTTCATTCGCGCCAAACGCGAGGACGGCGTACTCCGCCAGTTCAACTGCTCGCTGTTGATAACCGACGACTTCATCCGCGCGGTGCGCGACGAGGCCGACTGGCCGCTGGTCTTTCCGGTGCTGGACAGCGAAGCCGGCGAGATCGACTTGAACAACCCTGAAAAGGTCATCTGGCGTGATTGGCCGACCACCCGCGGCTACGTGGTTGACGACGAGGGCAGGGTAGCCTGCAAGATTTACAAGACCGTCCCGGCCAAGCGGCTCTGGAACATGATCATGACCTCAACCTACGATTTCGCCGAGCCCGGCTTCGTTCTGGTCGACCGGATCAATGAGCAAAACAATAACTGGTGGATCGAAAATATCCGGGCAACCAATCCTTGTGGCGAGCAACCCCTGCCGCCTTATGGTGCCTGCCTGCTCGGCTCGGTCAATCTGACCCGATTTGTTGAAAACCCCTTCACTGACGAAGCCGAGTTCAACTGGGACGAATATCGCCAAACGGTCAGGATTTTCACCCGAATGCTCGACAACGTCGTCGAAATCAACGGGCTCCCACTGGCTGAACAACGCCGCGAAATCGAGTACAAGCGGCGACACGGCATGGGTTTCCTGGGGTTGGGTTCAACGGTCACCATGATGGGCATGAAATACGGCTCCCCCGACTCCCTGGGCTTTACCGAAAAAGTCGCCCGCGAAATGGCCGTGGCCGGCTGGGAAGTGGGGCTCGAGCTGGCCGAGGAAAAAGGGCCGGCACCGATCATGAACGACGAGTTCGAAGTGACTCCGCAAATGTTGCGGTTGCGCCCGGAAATGAAGCGCGATGGCTTCCAGCCTGGCGATCGGGTCAGTGGCAAGGTGCTGCACGCTCGCTACAGCCGCTACATGCAGAAGGTCGCCGAAGTGGCCCCGGATCTGGTCAACAAGCTGGCAGAGCAGGGCGCCCGTTTTACCCACCACACCTCGATTGCCCCGACCGGTACCATTTCGTTGTCGCTGGCCAACAATGCATCCAACGGCATCGAACCAAGCTTCGCCCATCATTACAACCGCAACGTGATTCGTGAAGGGCGCAAAAGCAAGGAAAAAGTCAGCGTGTATTCCTATGAACTACTCGCTTACCGCACCCTGGTCAATCCGGCGGCCATGCCGTACTCCGAGGATCCGGCCGAGCAGTTGCCAGACTACTTTGTCACGGCCGAAAGCATTACTCCGCGCGAGCATGTGGCCATTCAGGCAGCTGCCCAGAAATGGGTCGATTCCTCCATTTCCAAAACCGCCAACGTACCCACTGACTATCCCTATGAGGATTTCAAGGACATTTACTTGTTCGCCTGGGAACAGGGCCTGAAGGGCTGCACCACCTTCCGCTTCAACCCTGCCGCCTTCCAGGGGGTGCTGGTCACCGACAAGGACCTTGAATCCACCACCTACGTGTTCGAACTGGAAGACGGCTCGACGGTAGAGCTGAAAGGCAACGAGGAAGTCGAATATGACGGCGAGACCCACACGGCCGCCAACCTGTTCGACGCGCTCAAAGAAGGCTACTACGGGAAATTCTGACCATGACCCTGAAAATCCAGAAAAAAATCATCGCCTACCAGGTCAAGGACAAGGACCAATCTGCCGGAAAAGCAGATGCAGGCGAGGCTGCCAAGCCCACTGCCGAAATCATCCGCATGCACGAAAAGCTCGAACGTCCGGAAGGCATGGAGTGCCTGGAAGGTGCCACCTACAAGATTCGCACGCCGCTGGACGATCATGCACTGTACGTGACCATCAATGACATCGTGCTCAACATGGGAACCGAGCACGAACAGCGTCGGCCGTTTGAAATCTTCATCAATTCCAAGAACATGGACCACTTCCAGTGGATCGTGGCCTTGACCCGGGTAATGTCGGCGGTATTTCGAAAGGGCGGTGATGTGACGTTTCTGTCGGAAGAACTGCAGGCCGTTTTCGATCCCAAGGGTGGCTATTTCAAGCCTGGTGGGCGGTTTGTACCGTCCATCGTCGCCGACATCGGTGCAGTGGTAGAGCATCACCTCAAGCGTATCGGTTTGCTTGAACCCGATGAACTCAGCGAGCAACAGCAATTGCTGCTGAAGGAAAAGCGGGCAGAGGCCGAATCGCGAGAAAACGCCGCCAGCGCGGCAAGCGACTCCGAAACCTCCTATCCAACCTCGGCCACCTTGTGCCACAAGTGCAATACCAAGGCGATGGTACTGCTGGACGGCTGCCAGACCTGCCTGGCTTGTGGCTATTCGAAGTGCGGCTGACCGGCCAGGAGCCTGTCGGCAGACGCGGTACGGGCTCTCGCTGAAAATGAAAAAGGCCCCGGAATCCGGGGCCTTTTGTTTCTGGGCATTGTGCGGCCGATCGAGTCAGCCAACGACGGTAACCAGGCCCTTGGCGTAACGCGTGACCTTGTCGCTGACACTGCCGATCAACATGGCCTTGATTTTCGACAATCCGCGCCGGCCAAGCACCAGATGGGCCTCGGGATTAGCCTCCATGAAAGCCAGGATCTCTTCGGCCGGGTCACCCAGCAAAATATGGCGCTGAGCAAACCGCCAACCCTGTCCCAAAAAGGTTTCGGCTTCGGTAAAGACCGCCTGAGCATTAGTGTCCCGCTGTCGTTTCACCTCCGTATCGCTGGCCTGGAGCGCCGGCGTGAAAATCATCGATGTTTCGCGAGTCCACGGGTACACGTACAGGCCATGCAAATCCCGACCAGTCGCCTTGGCGAGATCACGGGCAGCAGACAGCGCCCGCTGTGCGTTTTCAGACCCATCCAGTGCAACAACTACAAATGGCTTCGACATGACCTTGGCTCCTTGACTCTGAATCTGCAGATCAGTTTACCCAAGGCATTTGATGTGCGCAGCCGAATCAGGGAAAACTCATACATTGATCAGTTTGCGGCTCGGGGGGATACCCGCCCCAAGAACCGAATCCTGGGACATCCTCAATTAAACATAATATACATTATGCGAACTAATGGATGAACCAACGAATGGAATCCACGACACCCAACCTACCTATCTGATCTATGGTTGATGCTCTGATCTGGCCAATACGGGAAACACAATGACCGGCATCCACACCATCGATACGCACTACCTCGGCTTGCGCGACGTTGCCGCGGCCTACCTGATCGTCGATGGCGATCGCGCCGCCTTCGTCGACAACAACACCAACGACGCCGTGCCGCGCCTGCTGGCAACGCTGGCCGACCAGAAACTCGAACCCGAGCAAGTCGAGTACCTGATCGTCACCCACGTGCATCTCGACCATGCCGGTGGCACCTCGGCCCTGGTTCGGGCCTGCCCGAATGCAACGGTGGTCGCCCACCCGCGCGCGGCACCCCACATCATCGACCCGATCAAGCTGGTCGCCAGTGCCTCGGCAGTCTACGGCAAGGACAACTTCCAACGCATCTACGGCACCATCGAGCCGGTGTCCGAGAATCGTGTGCGGGTCATGGACGATGAACAAACCTTGCAGTTGGGCCAGCGTGAGCTGCGCTTCCTGCATACCCGCGGTCATGCCAACCATCATTTCTGCATCGTCGACAGTCGCGACAATGCGATTTTCGCCGGCGATGCGTTTGGGCTGGTCTACCCCGCACTCCAGAGCGAAGGCACATTCGCCTTTCCCTCAACAAGCCCGACGGATTTCGAGCCGCAACTGGCGCGCGAATCGATCCGCCGGCTCTTGGCCGAACGACCAAGCTGCATCTACCCCACGCACTTTGGCGCGGTGACCGATATCGAAGTGGCTGCCGGACAGCTGCTGCGCCATCTCGAGTTCGCCGAACGCCTGCGTGACGATGCCGAGACCAGCGACCGGCCCGATGACGCGCTCGAGGCCTACTGCCACGCACGACTGTACGACTACTTCTGTGGCCTGCTCGACAGCATGGGCCAGCTCGGGCGCGATCCCAAGGTATGGGCACACCTGAAACTCGACATGGAACTCAACGCCCAGGGCATTGCCTTTGCCGCCAACAAGCGCCGACGCAAGGCCCGGGAGGCCTGATCAAGGCCCCTATCGCCCGGCATCTGGACACCGGAAAACTGTCGCCCGCGCTCCTGAACAGAATGACTCAGCCACCCTGAGAAATTCGTTTATTCGTCCAGCAAATCAACCCGCTCGCCACTGCCATCAAACACCACATCCAACCGTTGAAAAGTCCATTGACCCGCAAAACGCGTTGCGACCGCATAAACATGCGCCTCGCCATCGGGGCCGGAAATCGGGATGGTCAGGTCCGCATCGCCTGAACCGCCGGAGGTTGAAATGCTGCCCATCACCATCCAGCCAGGCTCAATTGGCTGGCCGAGTCGCTGTTGAACAACGGGATGGCTCTGTGCCGTCTCCAACGCCCCTTGGTAGACATCGCTGGACTTCACCATGCCGAACAACAGGAAAAGTCCGGCAGCCACCAACGCCCCGACCAGCGCGAAAAATCCCACCACCAGGGTCGGAACAAACCACTTCCAGTTACGTTGCCACCAGCTCGCCTGCACTGCCTCGTTCATCTACAACTCCCGCATCTTGTGGTCAAGATAGGATCTTCAGGCTACAACGCCCAAATCCGTTCAGCCCAGCCTGGCCGCTTACGGCTATGGTCAGCGCGCCGGCTGGCCCAGCGGCACTTCAGGGTCAATCAGGTGCATGGCCAGGTCACCAAGACTACCTTGCGCCATCAGCGTGGTATCGGACAACACCACCGCCGCCACACCCCGCTCGGCATCAATGGCCAGGAAGGACGAAAAACCATAGGTGCCGCCATCGTGCGCCAGCACCTTTCGCTCTCCCACGGGCAGCATCACCCAACCCCAGGCCATGGAAACCGGCTCCTGCTCGGCAAGCGGCTTGAACGATTGTTTTATAGCGCTGACAACCGGCTGCGGGCCCTGCCCCAACGCAGCCTGCATGAAAACGACCAGGTCATCCAGGCTGCTGCGCACGCCGCCCACGCCGGCCAGGTTCACGTGGAAATCCCACGGTGACACCGTTTGCCCCATGGCGTTGTGGCCGTCCAGCACCGGCCCGCCAATGGCCGTACGAGTCATCTCCAGAGGCCCAAACAGCTTGCGCTGGAACAACTCGTCCAGGTCTTCGCCGGTCTGCCGCGCAATGGCCAGCGACAACAGCATGGCCCCGAAATTCGAGTATGCCCAGCTCTCGCCCGGCGCGGCGGGAAGCTCGACGTTTTCCAGCAGATCGACCAGCGCTTCAGGATCAACATCGGCATAAGGGTTGGCCGGGTCGCTCATCGGCATGCCTGCAGGCAAGCGCGGCAAGCCGCTGGTGTGGGTCAGCAAATGAACAAGCCGAATCGGCTCGTCATCCGCCTGCGGTACATCCATTGCCAGCCCCTCGCCAAGCGACTGGTTCAAGTCCAGCTTGCCCTCGGCCACCAGACGCGCTACCAGCACGCCCTGCAGGGCCTTGCTCACCGAGCCAATCTCAAAGCGCGACTGGCCATCGATATCACGCGGGCTATCGGGGTCGGCGCAGGCAACCGTGGTGAGCACCTTGTCATCCACCCGCGCCACGGCAATGCAGGCGCCCGACGGATCACCCGCCACGCGTTGCTGCACCAGATTGTCGAACTCCGCCTGGTCCATGCCAAACCCCAAGGTGCTAGCGCCCAGCAATATTCCTGTTGTCAAAAACTTCATCATCATGGTCCTTTGGCCATTATGGCCATGTGTTTGGCTGGGTATAACGTATCCAATCTCCCGGACTCCCGTGCTTGCGCGTGCGACATCGCCCGAGTAGGCCTTATCGTGTGCAGGCACTTCCATCCTGCCGCCAATAACGACTGGATGGCCCGCAGTATGTGTGGCTTTTGCGCGATTTTTCCTTGATTGTTTCCGACCTGATTGTCGCGTAGAGTGATTCGCAAGGGGCCAAATGCGGCCCAAGCCATTCATTAAACGAGGGATTCTGCCATGCACCGGCTATTTGCATCACTTTCAACCGGCATTCTGTTGCTGGCAACGGGCTTTAGCGGCGTTTCCGTTGCAGATATGGTCAGCCAGGATGGACGAGCGTTGATCATCGAACGGCCCGACCTCGCAACGACGGGCTCGCTGTTGTTGCTTGGGCCCAACGGCAAACAAGCGCAGATTGAATTCGGCAACGATGAAGCGTTCCATTTGAATGAAGCAAGGATTCGCGAGCTCGGCTTGCCAGATGGGCGCTACACCTTTGAAATGCGGTTTTCTCATGACATCAGCGTCGACCGCCGCGCCAACCCTGCAGAACCAGGAGAAAACAGCGACCTGAGCACGGCGCTGCCATCTTTGCACCCGGCATCAGGGGATATCACGATCAAACAAGGCCGGGTAATCGCTGATCTGCCCAACGAATTCGAGGACCAAGTCGTCGAATCGACAGGTCGCGATCAAGTCATTAACGACAATCTCATTGTCACGGGTGGTACTTGCTTGGGTTTCGACTGCGCTAGCCCCGAGGTCTTCCAATTCGACACCCTCCGGCTGAAAGAGAACAACGCCCGACTCACCTTTATCGACACATCCGACAGCAGCAGCAATTTCCCAGCTGGGGACTGGCAATTGCGTGCAAACGACTCATCCCCTGGTGGCGCAGACCACTTCTCACTCGACTGGCTGGGCGTTGACGCCGCAAATGGCACTTTTCCGGAGACCACGCCTTTCCGCGTTGACGGCAGCGCACCAAGCAATGCCCTGCGCATAAGCTCGACCGGGCAAATCGGACTGAACACGGCAGCACCACTGAGAGATCTGCACCTGGCGGTAGGCAACACACCGACTCACCGCTTTGAGCAAACTGGCGAGGACGGATTCACGCCACAAATTTGGGACATCGGTGCCAACGAGGCCAATTTCTTCATCCGGGATGTATCGACCAACGATCAACTGCCTTTCCGAGTTCGCCCTGGCGCGCCGACCAGCAGTATCGACGTCAACGCTAGCGGAAACGTCGGCATAGGCACCGGCAGCCCTTCGGCGAGACTGCACGTTAGTGACGGGGACCTGCGTGTGGATGGCGCTGTGTATCAACTCTCAAGCCGGGCCCTCAAGACCGAATTTGTGCACCTTGATCCAGGTGCTCTTCTCGACAGGCTGTCCAGGCTGAACCTCGGCTTCTGGCACTACCTGGAACGCCCCAATGCATAACCGCATTACGGCCCGGCCGCAGAAGACTTCAGCGAACTCTTCGGCCTGGGTGAGGACAACCACTCAATCAGCATTTCAGACATGGCTGGCGTTGCTTTGGGCGCCGCCCAGGCGCTGAAGTTGCAGCTCAACGAGCGCAATGCCCGAATCGAAAGCCTGGAAGGGGAAGTGAATGATCTCCGTGAACGACTGCACCGGCTCGAACATCTGATTCAAGCTCAGGCTGAGGCAGCTGGCCAATGAGGATGCTGCTGCTCCTGAACGCTTCAGACCGGGGTTGGCTCGCCCGGATTGTCCTGCCAACCGCGGTAGCGCTTGCCCTGCTCATCGCAGGCAGCCCCAGCCAGGCCGGTCTGACCGGACTGGTTTACGATGCCGATAATACGCAACTGCGCATGGCATTCATCGACTCTCAGGACGCTTCGTTAACACCAGGCAATGCGGCAATTGATGATTGTTGTGAAATGCTTGCCGGCCTCACCGCCATCGACAGCGAAGGCCAACGGGTCTTCGCCCTGGGCAGGCCACTGGCCGGCCCGGATGCAAGCAACACCGTATTGCTGGAACTGTCGCTTGACGGCGAAAGCGCCAGACAGGTGGCACCGGCAGTTGAGCCACAGGCCGTGCTGGCCTGGGACGAGATTAGCGGCAAAGTGATCAGCGCTGTTCAGACGGCCAACCCGGCCACCACCCAGTGGGTAGCCATTGACCCGAGCGACGGCAGCGTGGACCTGCTCGGCAGCGAATCGTCAACCTGCTGCGAACTGATTGCGGGCCTGGCCGATATTGGCACTCGCCCTGGTGGCGGACGCGCCTTGTACGTGGTTGGACGCGATCACGGCAATGCAGACTGGCACCTGCTGTCGGTCGACCTTTCCAACGGCATGGTCATCACCCTGACCGCCCTGCCCCAGGGGCAGCCCGGCTTCCTGGTGTTCGATGTTGCCTCGGAAAAAATTGACGTACTGATGCAGACCAGCCTTGACCAAGCCAGCCTGATTTATCGCATAGACCCTGCCGGGGGCAGCCCGGTATTATTGGCTACCAACACCAGCGACCACTGCTGCCTGACCAGCCCTGGAGACATGGCCAGCTCCAGCACGGACGAGCTGAGCACCACTTGGTGGGTTGGCGGAAACAGGGCTCTCTCCGGCACCGCCGCGGGATTTTTCACGTTGACCGTGGCCGAAACAAGTGCCGTATCAAGGCGCCAGCCACTGGCCGGTAACCTGTTCCTGCAAGCCTTGGTGGTCAGTGGCGAGGTTGTCAATCCGCTTATCCTGTTTCGCGACCGCTTTGAACCCTGACGCCAGAAAACCAGACCCCATGAAAGCAACCGACAATAACAACTACCTGCTCAAACTCTACCAGCGCGTGTTGGGCTGGCCGTTTGGCCGGGCCATCTTCTCGCGCCTGTTTGCCAACAAGGCGCCCTACTTCGCCACCATCAAGCCCAGCGTGGTCGAACTTAAGCCCAACTACTGCGAAGTGCACTTCAAGAAACGCCGGCGGGTACAAAACCACATTGGCACGGTCCACGTCATTGCCATCTGCAACGGCATGGAAATGGCCATGGGCGCCCTGGCCGAAGCCAGCATCCCGCCGCACCTGCGCTGGATTCCGCGCGGCATGAACGTCCGTTACACCGCTAAGGCCAACTCCGACATTCGCGTCATCGCCACTGCCAACCCCGATGACTGGCAACCCGGCGACCTGACCGTGGACGTCAAGGCCCTGCGCGCCGACGGCGAAGTGGTCGTCGAGGGGGAAATTGTGCTGTACGTATCGGAAAAACCAGCCAAACCGAAATCGTAAATGACCCCTACCCTGCGAGGCTGCGGAAGGGCCAATAGCCAAACATGACAATCAACGCAACATTCAGCGCCAGAAACCCAACACCCAGCGCGAAGGTAATCCAGCTGTAACGTGGGTCGCGGCGGGCCGCCAGGCCGGCCGCGACGGTCACTGCAGGGAACAACAAGGTCACCCAGGGCCTGCCAAGCAACAACAATGAAAGGCGGGGAAGTTCGGCGCCAAAGTAGACAAACAGGAACTCCCAGGACGGCATGATCAGCATCACCAGCATTGCGCCCAAAAACGCCATGCCCACACCCAGCAGCACCAGAAACACCGAAGACAGCTTCACTCAGAACGCTCCCAAAGCCGCCAAACCGGGACTGTTACCAACGCGGTTCCCCTCTGCAACCGTCAACGTCCGAACTGCTTCTTTCGCTGTGGTCGGCGAACAAGCAAGTAGACCAAGGCGCCAATCCACTGAGCCAGCACAATCACAAGAACCCAAATCAGCTTGTCGTTGCCTGTCGAAGGCTCATTCGACACGCAGTCGATCAACATCAACAACCAAAGCGTAAAGCCCAGTGCTGCAAGCAACAAAAAGCCAAAGAACAAAAGCTGCATTTCGCCCAAACTCAACCCCATTGCCTAGCTCTCCTCTGTTTCCCTAGCCACCAACACTATCGACCCAAAAGACGTCGCCTTTTCGGGCGGCGAACAAAAAAATAAATCAACGCCCCAACAAACTGCGCCAGCACAATCACCAAAATCCAAACGAGTTTTTCATTACCCTCGGCCGGTTCGTTGGTCGCACAATCCACCACCATCCAGACCCAAAAGGCGAAGCCCAGCCCAAAAATAAGAAGACCGATCAGGGGAATAGTCATCAATATATCCAACGGGAATGCCAAACCAACGGCAGAATTTTACCAACTTCAGCAAGCCGTGTGGCCACGCGAGTTCTGAAACTGGCCCGGACTAGCCGCAGTTACCGCCTTCAACATCCGGACTGTATTCGAGCGTGCACAGTGGGGCAATCCTTACAATCTGGCGGAAACCTCTGTGTGCTTGTTCGATCCTGGTCATTGTTCTCGATCCAGCACCTCGAGGGCCCGCTCCAAAACTTCATCCCGACCTTCGAGAAGCCCTTCGACAGTTGGGTGCACTTCCACATCGGGCTTGAGGCCCTGCCCCTGGAAGGGTTCACCATCGGGGCCAATCACGCGCATGCCGGTGTAGGACACGCGGAAGTTACCGGGCAGGCTCAGGGATAGAACGTTGCCGTTTGAGCCGCCTGTGCTGGATCCGACTATGGTGCCCAAGCCGTGGTACTTGACCAGACCGAGCACGGATTCGGGGTAGCTGAGGGCGTTAGCGTCCGAAAGGAATGCCACGGGTGCCTCAATGCGTGGCTCGATGGCAGGTCTATGCCACCCGAAACTTGCAGTCTCTACCAGGTCGCCGCCGGGGGCACGTGCCACAAACACCTGCATCCAGTCGTCCCAGTCATCGTCGCGCTCGAGCAAGTGGGAGAGAATGTCCTGGGCGGGCTTGCCTGGATACCCGCGAATGTCGAACACAACGCCCTGTGCTTCGGCCAATCGTGGGAGGGCAACCTGAAGCTGGCTTTCATCAATAGCTACCAGGTCAACATAAATGATCCCGTCGCCTGGTTCCCAGATGGTGTCGTGCGTGCGACCGGGCAGACGCGTTCCCGTGTCGAACTCGAGCTCCAGCCTGGTCGATTCATCGCCTTGCTCCAGCACCAGCTCACGGGTTTGTCCACGCTCGCCCCAGACCAGCTCTCTTATCGCGCGCTTCGTTTGCCATTGAGGGGAACCGCTGTAAAGTGGGCGACGATCCTCCAACCATTCATCGGCAGGCTGTCCGTCGATGGATACAACACGGTCACCAACCCGGATGCGACCCGAGTCAAGACTATTCACTATGAACAGTTGATCTTCAATCAAGCTTATCGCCACCGGCAGGCCAGCCCAATTACTGACACTGGCTGGATCGCCATCGCTTACGTACACATGGCCATCTTCGAGCGGCACCAGCATGCGCTTCAATACATGGTGATGATCTTCACGGTTGGTCACCAAGGCCGCTGCTTGAAGCGCATCTTGCAACAGTGCGGCCCAGTCATCAACGAGCTCCTGGTAAGGATAAAAGTGCCGAACAATCGGCCAGACGGTAGCCACATCCAATCGTGCCAACTCGGCAGGCGTCAAGGCTGCAGATTCGAAGGCCTGATAACGGTTGGCAAGCTCCTGCCTCTGGCCTTCACTCAATTCCGAATTGCTCCGGCAAAGCATCAAAGGAACATGCAGTATGGAGCCACCCTTGAGTTCGACTTGCGTATGCGATGGTGCATCCTCCGGCATGATTCGGTCGATCGCCGCCATTTGCATCTCGACCGGCTTTTGCGCAAGATCGATCGAAAACCCATCCTTATCAAGGTCGACATGCATTTCATGGCCGTCCTGCGGCGCGAACAATCTCCACGATTCCGCATCCGTCATCACAGATTGCGCCTGTTCACTGGCTGCATTGACATCCTGCAGCCGGACCGAACGAAATTGGGCATGTGCGTGGCCCATCGCCATCACGCCGAAATGTATCTGCTCGGCTCCATAAGGGATATCAAGCGAAATACTGTTGTCTGACCACTCACTGCTTTTAATGGGCCGATCATCCATATTGTCGAAAAACAGAATTTCGCCTTCCGGTCCATCCACACGCACCCACAGAGCGGCCTGACCTTCATTGACCAGTCGGGTTTGTGCAGAAAACTTCAGGGAACGAGTGCGGAGATCATCTGCGGGCAGGAATTTCGCAGCGGTGGAAAACTCAACTTCGCCAACCGGCTCCTCGACCCCCGAAATACTGCGGCGACTGGCATAGATTCCACGCCTGGGAGCCAGCGGCGGGGCTCCAAAGCTGCTGTGGACCCAGCGAATAACCGGGTCGTCGACCCCGCAATCAGATGCTTCCAGCTCGATGTCTGCATCCTCAGGAACCGAAAGCTGCAACCCGGTTCCGATAGGAACCAGCAAATCCACCAGCCCGGATGAAAATTCGGAATCCGAAGCTGCATGTTCAGCCAGTGAGAAAGCCTCCAGCAAGACGCTGCTCCAATCCACAGCCTCCACCGCGTCGTGCGGGTGAAAGTGACGCACCACCCCAACCGCCGCAATCGCACTGGCCTGCCGCTCAATGATCGAGTCGTGGCTCAATTCATCATCGGCCAGGGTGGAAAGTGCGGCGAAAGCCACCAGAAGAAGAAAAACACTGCGTACAAGCATCCAATTGCTCCCTGTTAAATCATCCTGCGCAAAGCCATGCATTCCGCGTCGAGCTGACTCATTTCAGCCATGGATCAACTTTACGGACTCAGGAGAAGAGTAGCAAACGTATCTGGACCTGCGCCAAAGGGGTCTTTCTGTGAACCGCATGAGTGAGCGGCGGGCTTGGAGCGCATCGGAAAACCCGCCCGACAGAGGCCGCAATGGATTTGATTGCGCCAATCAGCGCTTCAGGCGAAACACTCGATCCACGGCCTTGCGCGGGATGATGACATCGATGAAGTGGGTCATGTTGCGATGCAGGCGGGCGGAACCGAGTGCCGCACGTTCGTTCTCGTCATTGCAGTGAACCACCAGGCTGCCGCGGCTGCGGTCGGCCTCCTTGTCGAAGTAACGGATGTTGCGCCCCGGATTGGCTGCCGTAATGCTCATGGCCAGGCGGTGGGCGCGCGTGCGGCCGCCGTAAAAGCGTTCGAGCAGGTCGTCGCGGTCGATGTAAAAGCAGCGCGCCGAGGCGTCGAGCCTATTGACATGCACGTCATCGAGAATATCGCTCTGAAAGCGCAGCAGGCTCGCATCGCCGCGCGTATCCGGTGAGAAGAACTCGAGGAAATAGTCATCCACGCTCTGGCCCTGGTCGTCACGCACGCGGATCACCGTCTGCAGATAGCGGTGCATATCCTGCGCCCTCGGTGCGTGGCGGCGAAAGAGTCGACGCCGGCGCTGTGTATCATCGGCAAGCTCGGCGGCTTCCTCCGATGCCTGTGCCCAGCGCTCGGCAATGGCGACATAGGCCTGGGCGGAGTCGCAGCGTAGTGCCTCGATCATCATCCGCCCTGCCCGCTCGGAGAGCTCGTCCACCGCGCCACTCGAATCACCGGGAAACTTGATTGAGGTGTGATCGCGATCCGGCAGCACGCCGAAAGGAATGCGCATGCCGCCCGTGCGAGAAGACCAGGGACGCACGGCGGGCCGGGCCGCATCCGCACTGAAATCCACAGTCAGCCCCGTGATGTTGAGGTTCGCGGCAGGCACCCGGATGGTGCCGTCGGCGCCGGGCTCGTTGACCATGCTGCGCGGCGGGCGCGTGTAGCCTCGGCTACCCGTGAGCACGAATGGCCAAACCTTGTCGCGCCCATAGGGCCCGGTAGTGGCGCCGTCCGGGTCAACCAGATCGCGCAACGCCAGGCGACGCTGAAACGGCGACGCCAGTTCCAGCGCATTGAGCATCTCACGCCCGGTCTGGAACTGATTGCCGAACCCGACAAACGCCCGCCCCCCCACCGAGTTGCCCATCGTCGCAAGCTTCGAGCCGAAATTCGCCGGCGCAAGCATCAGCAAGCGCTTCACCGGGCAGCCCGCCCCGTCGGGGTAATGCGTGACAATCCACTCGCGTGCTACCAGTCCGCCGGTGCTGTGCACGATCAAGTCGAACTGCGGCTGCAAATCCCCGGTCGCAATCCGCTCCGAGATAACCCCATGCATGCGCCCGGCCACGTCCTCGATGCGAACATCGTCGTCCTTCGACACGTAATCCCCCAGCCAGATGTTCGCAACGTCGAAGCCGTTGTCGCCAAGAAACGCCTCAAGCTTTCGAAAGGATTGCGATCTGTCGTTCCAGCCGTGCAGGATGGCCACCTGTGCCGTCATGTTCGCCTCCTTTTCAAGTCCTAAGTCACCGGGGTCAGACGTTGGTTGTTCCCTCTCTTAACAAAATGCGTGAGCAAAAGACAAGGTCGCGTTTCATTGCCCAGGTCTGCTTACAGTCCGCCTCTGGTGTTCTCTTTGCATAACGTCTAAGCTAAGCGGCGCAGCTTTAGCTGCGTCCGGTGGAGGCCCGAAGGGCCGGAACGAACTTGAGCGATTTGTTATACGCGTAGCTGCCCAAAAATGGCTTCGATGTCCTGTAAATCCGGAAAAGCAACATGGTGATCCACTCGGCCTCCGATTGCTACGAAATCATAACCAAGCTCAGCCGCCGCTTCTTTATCCCAATGACCATCGCCAAAGTACGTGCGCCTTGCCACCAGGCCCTTTGTTGCTCTTGATTCAGCCAATTTCATGATATCAGTGCGCTTCACCGCATTTGAGGAAGTCGCCATAGGTATATTTGCTGGGTCTAGACCGATCGCACGTAACTTCAATTGGGCGGTCTCCGCCCAGCCCCCAGTAGCAATGGAAACACATACATTCGGAAGCTTTCTCAGTGTTTCCACCAACGTTTTGGCACCTGGAATTTCCCTGATAGAGCCGGGATTTCTTGCGACATACTGACTGGTACTTTCCAGAAACGCAGACTGCACCTTGCGGCCGAGATGAACTCGTTCCTCGGGATCTGGAATGCTTTCCAGAATTTCTTCTAGGATGCCGCTATCCGATACGTTCCTGTACTGAGACCAATCTGGGTTGAGATCAACGCCTAGAACATCCCGTACAGCTTGC
>PWYW01000010.1 GCA_003567685.1 Gammaproteobacteria bacterium | reverse complement strand
TGCCGCTGGACGCGCTGCCGGCCAACACCACGGCGCTTCGCATCAGCGGCAACTGGGAAGTCTACTGGGACCGCATCGGCATCGCCTGGATCGAAGACGCACCGGTCGAACTGGCCGTTCATGACCTGCCAATCGCCGAAGCACGCCTGGCGCGCACTGGCTTTGCCCGGCGCTATACCTTCGATCAGCGCCTGCCTTACTACGATTATTCCGACCGATCGCCATTCTGGGATACCAAGTACCCGGTCGGCTTCTACACCGACTTTGGGCCTGTCGAGCCGCTGGTGACCGAAGCCAACAACGCCTTCGCGATCTTTGGTCCGGGTGAGGAATTGCATCTCGAGTTCGACGCGCCCGATGAGGCCCCGGAAGGCTTCCGTCGCGAGGTGGTGCTGGAAGTTCGCGGCTTTGCCAAGGACATGGACCTGTATACCGATACCGGCGAAACCGTCGAGCCGCTGCCCTTCACCCCGGGCGTGCCGGACGACCAGCGCGATGCACTGCATGAGCGCTTCCTCAACCGCTTCCAGGGAGGGCGTTGATGCCCCATTCCGACTCGATTCCCCGTCGCAAACCCAGGCCGGCCATTGGCCCGAAGCTGCGCCTGTTGCTGGTGGTCGTGCTGGCGCTGTTCAGCCTGCTGGTGGTCAACTCGGCCTACCTGGGTGGCGTGACGCTGCTGGAGTGGCTGACTGACCGCACCTACCAGGACTACACCTACCAGCTGATGTTCCTGTTCCACCTGGCGGTTGGCCTGCTGCTGGTGGTGCCTGCCCTGGTGTTTATTGGTCTTCATTTGCGCAACACCTGGCAGCGCTCCAACCGGGCTGCCGTTTACGCCGGCCTGGGGCTGTTCGCGGCCGTGCTGGTCTTGCTGGTCAGCGGCCTGCTTCTGGTGCGCTTCGATTTCTTTTTCGTCCGCAACGAGACGGTTCGCCAGATTGGCTACTGGGCCCACGTGATTGCCCCGCTGGTGGTCATCTGGCTGTTCGTGCTGCACCGGCTCAGTGGCCCGCGCCTGCGCTGGCGCGGCGGCCTGGCCCTGGCCGGGCTGGGCGGTGCGTTTGCCCTGGTACTGGTGGTTCTGCAAACCCAGGACCCGCGCGACTGGGGCGGCGACGATCAGCCGCTGGCCGACTTCGGGCCGTCCTTCATCCAGACCGCCACGGGCGGCCACCTGTCGGCCGAGGTGCTGATGGCCGACGCCTACTGCTCGACCTGCCATGCCGATGTGCATGCCCAGTGGGCCAGCAGCGCCCATCGCTTTGCCAGTTTCAACAACCCGGCCTACCTGTTCAGCGTGCGCAATACCCGCGATGCGATCGAGGCCCATCGGGTTGGCGGCGGCGTTGATGGCGCCAAGTTCTGCGCGGCCTGCCACGACTTGGTGCCGCTGCTCAGCGGCGCGCTGGATGACCCGTCCTTTGACGATGTCAATCACCCGACGGCACATGCCGGCATCACCTGCACCACCTGCCACGCCATCACCTACGTCAACAGCCCGCGCGGCAATGCCGATTTCGTCATCGAGGAACCCATTCATTACCCCTTCGCCTTCAGCGAGAATTCGTTCCTGCAGTGGGTCAATGCCCAGTTGATCAAGGCCCGACCGGACTTTCATAACCGAACGTTCCTGAAGCCGGTTCACCAGGACGCCGAGTTCTGCAGCACCTGCCACAAGATTCATCTGCCCGAAGAGCTCAATGCCTATCGCTGGCTGCGCGGCCAGAACCATTACGATTCCTTCCTGCTCAGTGGCGTGTCCGGCCACGGCGTGGCCTCGTTCTACTATCCGCCGCATGCCGAAGCGAACTGCAATGGCTGTCACATGCCGCAGGTGGTTTCCGACGATTTTGGCGCGCGCATCCGCAACGGCAGTGGCCAGTACACAGTCAGCGATCATTTGTTCCCTGCGGCCAATACGGCCGTGCCGCACTGGATGGGACTGGACCCGGCGGTGACTCGACAGCATCAGGATTTCCTGCGTGGCTCACTGCGCCTGGACGTGGTGGCCCTGCGCGCCGATGGGGAAATCGACGGGCGGATGATCGGCCCCCTTCGGCCGGATATGCCCGTGCTGGAGCCGGGCGACGAATACCTGCTGCAGGTGGTGCTGCGAAACCTGACCGTCGGCCATGACTTCACCCAGGGCACGGCCGATTCCAACGAGGTCTGGGTCGAGGTGGAGGTTCACTACAACGGCGAGTTGATTGGCCGCAGCGGCGGCATCGACCCAACAGACGGCTCAGTCGACCCCTGGGCGCATCGGGTCAATGTCTACGTGATTGACCGATTCGGCAACCGCATCGACCGGCGCAATCCGGAAGACATTTTCGTGGCTCTGTACAACCACCAGATTCCGCCGGGGTCTGCCGATTTGATTCACTATCGGCTACAGGTGCCCGACACGATCGACGCGGGCGCGTTGGAAATTTCCGCCCGGCTGCACTACCGCAAGTTCGATACCCACTATCTGCGCATGTTCAGCGGGCCGGATTTCGAGCTCAATGATTTGCCGATCACCACCATTGCCTACGACCGGGTCAGCCTGCCGGTCGGACGCCCGCTGGACGTGGCCGGTGAATTTGCCCCGCTGGCCGACGCCTGGGAGCGGTTGAACGATTACGGCATCGGCGCCTTCCGTAAACCGCAGAACCGCCAGCTGCGCCAAGCTGAAGAGATTTTCGCCGAGGTTGAGGCGTTGGGACACAGCGCCGGTGCCATCAACCTGGTGCGGGTGTACCTGGCCGAGGGTCGGCTTGAAGAGGCCGCTGCGGCACTCAACCGCGCAGCGGACCACCCGGAGCCACCGCCGCCCTGGACACTGGCCTGGTTGGGTGGCCAGTTGATGTTCCAGGAGGGCCGCTTCGAGCAGGCCCTGGCGGCGTTTGAGGCACTGGCGGATACGCGCTTCCCCGAGGCTCGACGCCGCGGTTTCGACTTTTCGCGGGATTACCGGCTGCTTAACCAGCTGGGCCTGACCTGGCTGGAAATTGCCCGTGCCCGCCCGGCGCGGGAAGACGAGGCGCTGGCTGCGGCCGAGAACTGGTTCCTAGCCGCACTGGGTGAGGATCCGGAAAACACAACCGCCCATTACAGCCTTGGCCAAGTCTACCGACTGAAGGGTGTCCAGGAACGCGCCGAGTTTCATTTTGCGGAGCACGCGCGTTATCGCATCGACGATAATGCCCGCGACGCAGCGGTCGCGGCTGCTCGTCGCAACGATCCGGCGGCCGACCACGCGGCCGACCCGGTGGTGATTTACGATTTGCAGCGACCCGGCAGCGAACAGTACGCGGCCTGTACACCCAGCTTCAAGGACCGGTTGGCCCAGCGATGAACAAGACCCAGCGCTCCGCCCGTCAGGACCCCGGTGCAATTGGCCGGGCATTTCGCCGTTCGCTGTGGGTGCTGTTGGCCATCGGCATGCTGGTTGGCCTGGCCCTGTTGATCAACTGGTGGCTAAGGCCCGTGGAGTTACTGCTGGAGGAGGACGCGCCACTGGCCCTCGACCAGTTGCTGCAGCGCGAGGTCCAGCCGCCGGCGCCACCGGCTGCCTTCGTCGATATCACCGAACAGGCCGGCATTGATTTCGTTCATTTCAACGGCGCCTTCGGTGAGCGGTTGTTGCCCGAGACCATGGGGGGAGGCGTGGCCTTCCTCGATTACAACAACAACGGCCACCAGGACCTGCTGCTGATCAACTCCACGGCCTGGCCCTTTGGGCCGGACGATCTCGCCGCTCCGGAAAGCAGCCTGGCGCTCTATGAAAACGATGGCCAGGGGCGGTTTCGCGAGGTCACCGCCGAAGCTGGCCTGGGCGGGGTTCAGCTTTACGGCATGGGCGTGGCAGTGGCCGACATCAGCGGCAACGGCTATCCCGATATCTTCGTCACGGCCGTCGGCCCAAACCGCCTGTTCGAGAATCGCGGCGGCGTGTTCGTGGACGTGACCGACCAGGCCGGCCTGGCCGGCGGCGATGACAGCTGGAGCACCAGCGCGGCGTTTTTCGACGCCACCGGCAACGGCCATCTCGATCTGTTTGTGGCCAATTACGTGGTCTGGTCACGCGAGGTGGATATCGAAGTTGACTACCGCCTGACCGGCATTGGCCGCGCTTACGGGCCGCCCAGCAATTTCCGCGGCACCGATTCCTATTTGTACCTGAACCAGGGCGACGGTCAGTTCATCGACGCCAGTGAGTCATCGGGTGTTCGTGTTGCGCAGTTCACCTCAGGCGAACCCGAGGGCAAGGCGCTGGCGGTGATCCCGGTTGACCTCACCGGTAACGGCTTGCTCGATATCGTGGTGGCCAACGATACCGTGCGCAACTTCGTCTTCGTCAACCAGGGCGACGGCCGGTTCGAAGAACAGGGCACGGAAATGGGTCTGGGTTTTGACCGAAACGGCCTGGCCACCGGCGCGATGGGCATTGATGCCGCGCGTGTCTTTGATGACGACCGGGTAGCCATTGCCATCGGCAACTTCGCCAACGAAATGAGCTCTTTCTTTGTCGGGCGACCGGTTGCCGCGTCGTTTGCCGATCAGTCGATCATCGCCGGCATCGGCGCGCCCACCCGCCAGGCGCTCACCTTCGGTGTCTTTTTCTTTGATTACGATCTGGACGGGCGGCTGGATTATTTGCAGACCAACGGCCATGTGGAGAACGACATCAACCGGGTGCAGGCCAGCCAGCAATATCGCCAGCCGGGCCAGTTGTTCTGGAACTGCGGCTCGGATTGCACCCAGCCTTTCCAGGCCGTCCCCGTCGACCAGATTGGCGGCCTCGCCACCCCGCTGGTCGGCCGTGGCGCGGCTTATGCCGACATCAATGGCAATGGTCGGCTCGACGTGATTCTGACCCAGATCGGCGGGCCGCCGCTGCTGTTGCGCAACGACACCGATCTGGGTCATCACTGGCTGCGCGTGCAGTTGCGTGGCCAGGCGCCGAACACCTCGGCCATTGGTGCTCGCCTGGTACTCGAGGCCGGTGGCCAAACCCAGCACCGCGAGGTGATGCCGTCGCGCAGCTACCTGTCGCAGGTGGAACTGCCGGTGACCTTTGGCCTGGGCGAGGCAGACCGGATCGACCGTTTGCACATCGTCTGGCCCAACGGCCAGGAACAGGAATTTACCGACCTGGCGATCGACCAACTCCATCGAATCGAACAGCCATTGCCCTGAGGATCATTAGTCCGCTTGCCGGTAGCGCTTGCCGGTTTCATCGAGCGGCAGGGCTTTTTTTACCCGTAGCGATTCGCCGAGCGGACAGCCTGCCAGCACGTCCCGGATGGTGGTGGCGGCATCGCCATCGCCATAGGGGCTTTGCATTCCCGCCAGCGACTGGCGAAACGCTGCCGATCGGGCCTGGTCAATGCCGGCACGGATGGCCGCCCGGCTGGTTTCCACGTCAATCACGTTGGCGGCCCGTTCGCGGCCACGCTGGCGTGGCCCGATGTTGACGAAGGGCAGGGCCAGCGACGGCGTTTCCATGATGCCGCTGGATGAGTTGCCCACCATGAGTTCGGCCAGACGGAGCAGGCCCCAGAAATCAAACAGGTCCAGGTTGGTTGTCAGGCGGGCGTTCGGGTGGGCTTGGCAGTAGGCGCGCGCCCGATCAATGATGGGCTGATGGCCGGCGTCGGCATTCGGGTAGCAAAAGACGACTGGCCCGGTTTCGATCTCGAGCGCCGCGAACAGGGCCTCGATTTCGCGCTCGGTTTCTTCCGGAATGAGCGTGACCGGATGGTGGGCAACCACCAGCGGCGGGCTGGCCAGGTCCAGGCCCAGCACCTTCTCCAGCCGCTCCCGTGAGCTCAAGTCGCTGCGCTTGAGGTGATCCAGCGAGGGCGCGCCGGCCCGGGTTACCCGCCAGGACTCCTCGCCCATGGCCAGCAGTCGTCGACGCGCCTGCTCGGTCGAGACAAAATGCAGATGACTCATCTTGGACAGCGCATTGCGCACGGCATCGTCAATTGCCCCTTCGCTGATTTCGCCGCCCTCGATATGGGCGATGGGAATGCGCAGGGCCAGCGCGGTGGCGGCCGGCGCCAGCATTTCGTAGCGGTCGGCAATCAGCAGCAGCAGGTCGGGTCGCAGGCGGTCGAGGATGTCCGACAGGCTCAGAATGGCCAGGCCAATGGTCTTGGCCATGCCGACATCACTATTGGAGTCCAGCAGGCATTCCGGGGCGGCCTCGACGCTGAACCCGTGCTCATGAAACTGGCTGACCGTTTCGCCAAAGGTCGGTGCCAGGTGCGCGCCGGTGGCAATGATGCGCAGATCAATCCGAGGGTCGGCATCCAGCTCTTTCAGCACCCAATACAGATGGGCATAATCAGCCCGTGAGCTGCTGAGAACGGCGATACGGCGTGGTTTTTCGGTCATGTCGGTCAAGGGGGTCCTGTGGCCCTGGCGTTCAGAACGCGTCTTTGTCAATCTCGGCTATCATGAGGAACGGCTGCCTGCCAAGCCGGTACGAGCAGCTCATGATGGCCCTTCAACGTTCGAATTATCCCGCATGAACAACAAGCTTCCGTGTGTTTTCTCTCGCTTGATCGGCACCGCCATGCTGGCCGGCCTGGCCGTGCCGCTGGCAGCCGGCGACTGGTACCAGGACGTCACGGCCGACAGCGGCCTGGATTTCCGTTACGACAACGGCATGACGGGGGAATTCTGGTTCCCTGAAATCATGGGGGCCGGCGTTGGCCTGCTCGATTTCAACGGCAACGGGCTTCTGGACATCTACCTGGTGCAGGGCGGTGCGCTGGGTGCCGACACAGGTCCGGGCGACCGGGAACAGGGCGACCGGCTGTTTCGCAACGATTCCTTCGAGAATGAGGCTGGCGACTGGGTCTGGCGCTTCACTGACGTCACCGAACAGGCTGGCATTGATGCACGCGGCTATGGCATGGGTGTGGCCATCGGCGACATCAACGGTAACGGGTATCCCGACATTTACGTGCTGAACTTCGGCGACAACCAGCTCTGGCGCAACAACGGCGACGGCACCTTTACCGACATCACCGCCGAATCGGGCGCCAACGATCCGCGCTGGAGCGTCAGCGCCAGTTTCGTTGATCTGGATGGCAGCGGCCACCTGGATCTTTTCGTGGCCAACTACGTATCGTTCAGCTTCGCCGGGCACCGGGCCTGCCGCTCGGCCACGACCGGTGCCCAGGACTATTGCTCGCCTTCGGCCTACCAGGGCATTGCCGATGGGCTATTCCGCAACCTGGGCGATGGCCGTTTCGAGGAGGTCAGCCGGGCCGCCGGAATCAGCGGAACGGCCCGCCATGGCCTGGGCGTGATCGCGGCTGATTTCAACGGCAACGGTCGTCCTGACATCTACGTGGCCAACGACGGCTCGGCCAACTCGCTATGGCTGAACCAGGGAGACTTCACGTTCATTGACGATGCCTTCCTGGCCGGCGTGGCGGTCAATGCCGACGGTGCCATGGAGGCCGGCATGGGCGTGGATGCGGCCGACTACAACCGCAGCGGTCGCGACAGCATCTTCATTACCCACATGCGGCGCGAGACCAACACGCTGTACCGCAATGATGGCGACGGCTGGTTCAGCGACGTCACCTCGGCCTCGGGCCTGGGCTCACCCAGTTTCCCGTTTACCGGGTTCGGCACGGCCTGGCTGGATATCGACAACGATGGCTGGATGGACCTGGCGGTGGCCAACGGTGCGGTGGTGGTCGAAGAATCACTGGTCAACGCCGGCGACCCTTTCCCCTATCACCAGATCAACCAGCTGTTCCTCAATCAGGGCAATGGTCGATTCGAGGAGGTCACCCGTCGGGGCGGCACCGCCTTCGAGGCCTCGTTCGTGACTCGTGGCCTGGCCGTCGGCGATTTGAACAACAATGGCCGACCGGATATCGTCATGGCCAATATCAATGGCCCGGCCCGGGTGCTGGCCAATAGCGTGGACAATGGCCACCACTGGCTGGGACTGAGTTTGATAGCTGCCGATGGTCGGCGGCAACTGACCGGTGCCGTGGCCTGGCTGCTGGATGGTGACGAGCTGGCCGTGAAACGACGTTCGCGCACCGACGGCTCCTACGCCTCGGCCAACGACGGACGAATATTGTTCGGCCTGGCCGCGCAGGGTGAGGCCCGGCGTATTGAAGTGCACTGGCCCAACGGACAGCGCGAACGATTCGGACCGCTTGAGGTCGACCAATACCACACGATCACACAAGGCAGCGGAGATGCCGTTGCCGATGGAGACTGAACTGGATGATTCGTATCGTATTCCCGATCACTTTTGTGCTGTGCCTGTTGTTGGCTAGCGGTTCGGCCAGAGCTGGCGATATTGCCATCGACCCGGTGCCGCTCGACGGCCTGGCTGAACCGATTGTCGAGGCCATCCGCGCGGCGCAAGTCAATCTGGAACAGGCACAGGCTGGCGAACAAACCGTGGTGCGCGCGCAAGCCTATGCGGTGTATGGCGATGTGCTGCTGGCCCACGGCTTTTCTGACCAGGCCAGCCAGGCCTATCAAAATGCCCGTGCCCTGGCTCCGACCGTGCTCGATTGGCCCTATCTCCTGGGCGTGATTGCCGCCGGTGAGGGTCGCCTTGACGAGGCACTGGGGCTGTTCGATGAAGCCCTGGCAATTGATGGTTGGGACCGCCCATCGCTGGCGCGACGAGGCCAGGTACAGCTTGAGCGCGGCGAACTGGATGCGTCGGAGCGTGACTTCCAACGTCTTGCTCAATTGCAGCCGGATTCGGCAGTTGCGCTGGCTGGCCTGGGCCGCGTTTCCTTGGCCCGCAACGACTACGAGCAGGCCGCGGAATTTCTGGAACAGGCAATCAACCAAAGCCCTTCTGCCACTCGTCTGTTCCAGCCGCTTGGCATGGCCTATCGAGGAATGGGTCGGGCAGACGACGCGCGCGCAGCACTGGCCCGGGTCGGTGATGGGCAGCCGAGCATGACCGACCCGGCGCTTGACCGCGTGACCGAGCAATCGCGCAGCGCTCAATATTTCCTGGAAGTGAGTATGGAGCGTGCCGCCGCTGGGGACCTGCATGCTGCCCGCCAGACGCTGCTCAGTGCCCTGGCACTTGAGCCAACCAATTTGACGGTCCTGGAAAATTACGGCCAGATTGCCGCCCGACAGGGGGATCTGGATGAAGCGCGCGCGACTTTCCGGCGCATGGTTCAGATTGACCGCAGCAACGCCGATTACTTCGTGATGTTGGGCCAGGTTGATGAATTGCGTGGCGAACCAAGTGAGGCTTTTGCTGCCTATCAGCAAGCGCTGACCGTTCAGCCGGGCCTGATGGCGGCCCGCGAAGGGTTGGCTTTCGCCCCCCTTGCCAGGGGCGAACTGGCTGAGGCCGATCAGCGCTTCGAGACCTTGGCCTCTGAAAGCGAGGGTGATGCCGAACGCCGCTTCCGGTTCTGGCAGGCCAAGACCTGGCTGGCCAAGGGCGATTGCGGTCGGGGCGCCGATCTGCTGGATTTGCTCTCGGACAGCAGCGAGCAGGCTGACCCGATGATCCTGTCCGCCATCGCTCGCATTCGTTCCAGTTGCCGCCGCAGCGACGAGGCCGGCCTGGACGAGGCGTTGGAGTGGGCGGAGCTGATCTACGACAACGAACCTGATGTCGAGTCGGCTGCTACCTTGGCCATGGTGCACGCCGCGCGCGGTGAATTCGACGATGCGGTCGACTTCCAGGCACAGGCCATGTTCGAGGCTCTTCGAGATGGCAGTCTTGACTTTCGGGCCGACCTCCGCGAGAACATGGAGCGTTACCAGAACGGCGAGGCTGCACGTCAGCCTTACAGTCCGGGCTATCCGCCTTTTGGACGCCCCTGAGCATGCGCCAATGATTCGAGATACCCGGCAATGAACTCTGCACGCTGCGCCTTGCGACTGACCTCCCTTGCGTTTTTGCTGATGTTTCTGGCTGGCTGCCAGGGCGAAAAGAATAGCGAGACGCTGATCGAACCGCCGTCCGCCGAGGCCGCTGAAGAGGTCTCAGCGGCCGGTTCGACCAAGCCGTCGCCCGAGGCCCGCGATCAACTCATGGCCTTCTTCGATCAGGTGGCAGCTGATCGACAGGCCTTGAGCGTACAAGCGATGGCCTCGGCCACCCGCGGCACCCCGGCCGAGTTCGATTTTCTGGGTCTGCTGGACGTGCCCTCGGTCGAGGCGACCGAGAAAAGCCTGGAGCTGGCCCTGCGCCACCAGGCGGAACTGGCCGCGATCGATCGCAGCGGCCTGCCGTTCGAACTGGACTTGTCGGCCGACATTCTGGCCTGGCAGCTGGATCAACAAATCGCCGGGGCCGATTTCCTCTGGCACGATTTCCCGGTCAACCAGTTGATGGCCGTGCATAACCTGCTGCCGGGTTTCATGACCGATCAGCATCCGCTGCGGGACGAGCGCGATCTGCACTTCTATCGCCAGCGTCTGGAGCAGTTTCCGGCTGTGTTCGAAGGCACGCTGGCGGTGTTTGATCATCGCCGGGAGCGCGGCATCCTGCCGCCGCGCTTTGCCGTCGAAAAGACCATTCGCGACAGTCGCGCTTTCATCGACGGGCCGGCCGAAGAGAATCCGCTGGTGGTCGAAATCATCGCTCGTCTCAAGCGTCAGGGCCAGACCGACGAGGATTTCCTGGCCGTTTGGCAAGCGCGTCTGGCCGAGACAGTCAACGCCTCGGTTTTCACGGCCTACCAGGCTTTCATTGATGGCCTCGAAGAGCGGCTGGACGGCATCGAGAGCAATGATGGTGTCTGGCGGCTGCCTGAGGGTGAGGCCTATTATCGCTGGTTGCTTCGCGGTCACACCACCACCGGCCTGGGCCCGGACGATATTCATGAACTGGGCCTGTCTGAAGTCGAGCGTATCGAGGGCGAGATGGATCGCATCCTGTGCAGCATCGAGCGCTGCGAGGGAACGGTAGGCGAGCGGATGATGGCCCTGAACGCCGAGCCGGACCAGCTGTTCGAGGATTCCGACGCCGGCCGCGAGGCAATCCTTGCCGCTTACCGCGAAATCGTTGCCGAGATTGCCGATGGGCTGGATGGCTGGTTCCATGACGGGCCGACAGCGCCGCTGGAAGTCCAGCGCGTGCCGCTGTACCGCGAGGAATCGGCCTTCCTGGCCTACTATTCGCGCTCGCCCGGTGAGGGTCAGCCGGGTCGGTTCTTTGTCAACCTGCGCTCGGTGGAAGACCACCCCCGGTTTGGTCTTCGCACCCTGGCCTACCACGAAGCGATTCCCGGGCATCACTTGCAGATCAGCCGCATGCAGTCCATGCCGAACGTGCCGGATTTTCGTCGCCAGGTTAGCCTGCACGCCCATGCCGAGGGCTGGGCGCTGTATGCCGAGCAGCTGGCCTGGGAAATGGGTTTCCATGACGACCCGCTGGATAATTTGGGACGCCTGCAGGCCGAGCTGTTCCGCGCCGTCCGCCTGGTCGTCGATACCGGCATGCACCATCATCGCTGGTCGCGTGAGCGTGCCATTGATTACATGCACGCCACTACCGGCATGCCGCTGGGCGATGTGGTGGTGGAGATTGAACGCTACCTGGTCATTCCCGGCCAGGCCACCTCGTTCAAGGTGGGCATGATGCGCATGCTGGCCATGCGTGAGCGGGCTGCCGAGGCCTTGGGCGATGACTTCGATATCCGCGATTTCCACCGGGTAATTCTCGACAGCGGCGCCATGCCGCTGGACTTGCTGGACCGCGTGGTTGACGCCTGGATCGCCGAGTCGACCGGGTGAGTGAGAACAAGCGGCGAGAAGCCGGTGAGGTCGATTGGCGGGTCCGCCACGACTTGCTTTTGCTTGGTTGCCGACATCACGCCCGTCGCGCGGCACAGGCTGAGCAGACGCTGGCCGACCTTCAGGCCAGCCGCTTGTGGCGCTTGAGTGGCTGGCCACGGGCAACTGTATCTCGACTAAGAGACCTCAAGCGTCGCGGGCTAGCGCGGCTGATGCGAACGGCGCCGGGCCTCATTGCCTATCGGCTGTGGCGGCGCCTGCGGTCGCGGGTTGGCCAGGGCACGGCGGTCAGCAAGGCCGATTTTCGTCGTCAGTCAGAACAGCGCCTGGCCGCATTCCTGGCCAGTGACGAGCGGCTTGGCCTGCCCTGCGACCCTAGCCCCAAGGTCAGTATCGTGCTGGTGTTCTATCACCAGGCCGCGCTCAGCCTGGATTGCCTCCGTTCGATCATCGCCCACTGCGACCAGCCGGTCGAGGTGATCATCGTCGACAACGCCTCGGCGGATCAGACCCCGGCGCTGCTCGATCGGCTGGACGGTGCGGTGATCATTCGCAACGACAGCAACCGGGGGTTTGTCGAGGCCGTCAACCAGGCTGCCAAGCAAGCGCGAGGCCGCCACCTGCTATTGCTGAACAACGATGCTGAGCTACTGCCCGGCTCGTTGAGCGCGGCGCTGTCGACGCTGGAATCCGGCCTCGACATTGGCGCGGTGGGTGGCCGGATTGTGCTGCTGGACGGGCGCCTGCAGGAGGCCGGCAGCCTGGTCTGGGCCGACGGCAGTTGTGCCGGTTATGGCCGGGGCGAAGACCCCGAAGCGGGCGAGTTCATGTTTCGCCGTCCGGTGGATTACTGCTCGGGTGCCTTTCTGCTGACGCCGCTGGCGCGCTTCCGCGCGCTGGGTGGTTTCGATACGGTGTTCTCACCCGCCTACTACGAAGAAAGCGACTATTGCCTTCGCTTGCAGGATCAGGGCTGGCGAGTGATTTACGAACCCTTCGCCGTGATCCGTCATTTCGAGTTTGCCAGTTCGGGCGGGCAGAGTGGCGCGGTGGCGTTGCAGCAGCGAAACCGCCGGGTTTTTGCCCAACGTCACGCCGAGCGGCTGGCCGGGAAACCGCAGCCAGGCCCGCAGAGCCTGCTGGAAGCGCGCTCGCAAAGCCGGCGCTTGCGCCTGCTGCTGATTGACGACCGGGTGCCGCACGAGGCCCTGGGTGCCGGCTATCCGCGCTGCCGGGTGCTGATTCAGCAACTGGTCGATGCCGGCTTTGATGTCACGCTGTATCCGCTCAACCAGATTCACGACGACTGGCACGCGGTTTACCAGACGCTGCCTGCCGAGGTCGAGGTGATGCTGGGCCGAGGGATTGGCGATCTGGCTGATTTCGTGACTGAACGCGCCAACTTCTTTGATCAGGTAGTGATCAGCCGGCCGCACAATATGGCGCTGGTGCGAACCGCCCTGGGCGAGGATCTGTCGCGTTTTGGCGCCGCTCAGGTCAGCTACGATGCCGAGGCCGTGATTGCTCCTCGGGAAATTGCCCGCCTCACCTTGCTGGGCCGGCGGCCGAGCAATGACAAGGGGTTGAGGATGATCCGGCAGGAGCTGGCGCTGGCCGATGGGGTTGACCAGGTCATTGCTGTCTCTGACCGCGAGGCGGAATTGTTCCGAAGGGCCGGCCACCGCCGCGTGCATGTGCTGGGGCATGCCCTGGAGCCTGCGCCCACCGAGCCGGCGTTTGACCAGCGGCAGGGGTTCCTGTTCGTTGGCGCGCTGCGTGACGATGGCTCGCCAAACGTCGACTCGCTCCTGTGGTTTGTCGACAAGGTGCTGCCCAGGCTGGTCGAGGCGCTGGGCGATGAGGCCATGCTGTACGTGGTTGGCGAACCGACGGCGCCGTCGTTATCGGCGATTCGCCATGGCCGGGTACAGTTTCTTGGCTCGCTGGATGAACTGGATCTCCCGATGTCGGTCTGCCGGGTATTCATCGCGCCCACCCGGTTTGCCGCCGGTATTCCGCACAAGATCCACGCCGCCGCGGCCGGCGGCCTGCCGGTAGTTGCCACGCCGCTGCTCGCCGAACAATTGGGATGGGCCGATGGCAAGGCGCTGCTGGTGGCTGGTGATGCCGACGGTTTCGCCGGTGCTTGTCTGCGCCTCTATCAGGACCCGAAACTCTGGGCAAAACTGCGCCAGGGCGCGTTGGCTGAACTGAAGCGCGATTGCGCCCCGGATGCCTTCGCCCTTCAGGTCAGAACCATTTTCAACCCAGAATACGCCAGCCCGCCCAGATCAGACTGAACAGCAAAAGGAAGGCGAAACCGGCCCAGGCGAGTGCCAGCAGCTTCGGCCCAGGTCGGTGTTCAGGCGGCACGTGGGCGCTCGTCAGCACCCGAATATTCAGCCAGGCCAACAGCGGAGCCGCCAGGAACGAGACGGTGGTGGCGAAGTCGATCAGCAGCGTAAAGCGCTGGCCAAAATAGTGAATGATGATCATGGCGCCGATCACCAGCAGCAACAGGGCGGTGACGTAGCGACCGCGATGCAGGTTGGGTAGCTGCTCATGCTCTTCGCCCCCCCCGCTGATCTCGATCAGCGCTCGAACCACTCGGGGGTAGGCATCGGTCACTGCCAGGGTGGTGGAAAACATCGCCGTCAACGCGGCCACGGCAATCAGCGGACGCGACCACTCGCCGAGACTGGCGGCGTAAAGCTCGACCAGTGCGCCTGAGAACGCCACCGCGCCCTCCGGGAAAGTCTGGCCGCTGCCGTACATGACCAGTGCGCCGAGCAGAACGAACAGCCCGGCGAGAACGGTGGCACCGATATAGCCGATTCGGAAGTCGATCAGTGCGTGGTTCACGCTGGGCGAATGACCTGTCTGTCTGGCCTTCTCAAGGGTGTACAGCGAGTGCCATGCCGCGACGTCCAAGGGGATGGGCATCCAGCCAAGCAGGGCAAGCACAAAGGCAAAACCGGCGGCGGTCCAGACCTGGTCCCAGCCGGCCAGCGGACTGAGCCCGCTCCAGTCGGGTCGCGCGCCGAAGGCCAGGGCAACGGCGGCCAGGGTCGAGATGGCCAGGGCGCCCATGATCAGCTTCATGGCCAGGTCCAGCCCGCCGAAGCGGCCAATGGCGAGTACCGCGATACAGCCGACCAGTACCAGGAAGGATAGCTGTGTCATGGTCATGTCCAGCCCGAACACCAGGCCAACCAGCCCGGCCGTCACCAGCGTCACGCTGGCCTGGATGATGAACATCGTGCCCAGGGTGATCAGCGTGAACAGACCCAGCGCCCAGTCACCCAGCCGCTTGTAGCCGCGAATCAGGCTTTCGCCGGTGGCGGCGGCGTAGCGAGGCCCGAACTCCAGAAAGGGATATTTGAGGATGCAGGCAAGCAGTACCATCGCCAGCAGGCCGATGCCGTATTCCCCGCCAGCCCGCGTCGATTGCACCAGGTGGGAAACGCCAACGGCGGCGCCGGCCATCAGCAGGCCAGGGCCAATGGTGGCCAGCAGGGGGTGTTTGTTCGGCTTCATGTGGCAGGTTTCCTGACGTCAGTGGCACGGCGGGCAGCGCGTCCGCGAGAGGCGATCACTTCCGCGCCGTCTTGTCGTGGACGGTGCTTGCAAAAATTAAAAAGATGTTCATATCATACGGGCACAGACGAGTATGGCCAGTTCCATACTCACCGGTATCCAAACGAAAAAGCATAAATGCTTCGGGGAGAACACAAATGAGAGTACGCCTGTCCCTGGCTCTGGTACTTTCGCTGCTATGGCTGGTTGGCTGTGGTGGTGGATCGAGTGTGGATCGCGCCACGCCTGCAGAGCCTGCCACCAACCCTGGTGGTGACCCAATCACCGCCGTCATGACCGCCAATTTCGATCCGGCTGCCGGCGTGCTGCCGTTTCCGAACAATCTCTTGCTGCTCGGCACGACGGACCTGACGCTGAACCCGCCGGTCGACGACCCGAGCGACTTCAGCGATCCGGCCGCTGCGCTGGCCACGCTGGATGGCTTCAGCACGGTCGCCCCCTGGAGCTTCACCTTCTCGCGCCGCATCAACCCGTCGACGGTGGTGCCGGGCAGTTCGGTTCGGTTGTTCGAAGTGCAGTTCCAGCAAGGCACGATTGCCGTCACCGGCATCAACCGCGAATTGGTACCGGGACAGGATTTCTTTGCAACCGTGGCGCCGACCGATGCCAGCGGCCAGACGGTCGCGGTTATCCCGCTGCGTCCGCTGAACGAAATGACCGGCTACATGGCCGTCGTGACCAACGGCATCACCGATACCGACGGTAACCCGGCGACGCCTTCCCAGACCTATTTCCTGACCAAGCGCACCCAGCCGCTGGCCACCTCGGACGGCATCAGCACCGAGCCGCTGCTGGATGACGCCAGTGCACAGGCGCTGGAGCCGCTGCGCCAGCTGGTCAATGCGCAGGAAGCTGCCGCAGCCTCGGCCGGCATCGCGCGCGACGACATCGTGTTGTCGTTTACCGCCACTACTCAGTCGGTGTCGCCGGTTCTGAACGTGATCCGTTCGCAGGCCGCGCCTACCTCCATCCAGATGGCTCAGGCCTGCATCCCGCAAGAGGGCTGCCTGACCACCTCGGATGTGATCCCGGGTACTCCGGGTATCGCGGATCTCTACATCGGCATCATGGAAACGCCTTACTTCGGCGGTATTCCGTCAGCCGCCAACCCGACCGCACCGCTGACCCAGTTCTGGCGCGCGGCACCGGGTGCCTATGTTCCGCCGTTTGATCAGTTTGGCCTGAACCCGAATTCGACCAACATCACTGTCGCCAACCCGATTCCGGTTGAAACGGGCCGGCCGAACATTCCTGTCCTGATGACCGTTCCCAACGCCGGTTCCGGCCAGACCCGTCCGGCCTCCGGCTGGCCAGTGGTTATTTTCCAGCACGGCATTACCGGCGACCGCTCGCAGATGCTGGCGCTGGCTGACACCATGGCTTCGATCGGCTTTGCCACCATCGCCATTGACTTGCCGCTTCATGGCATCACCGACCCGACAAGCCCGCTGTATGTCGAAAACACGCCGTTTGCGCCCATTGCCGGCGAGCGTACTTTCGATCTGGATCTTCAGGACAACGCAACCGGTGCGCCCGGGCCGGATGGCAATATCGATCCTTCAGGTGCTTATTTCATCAACCTGCAGAGCCTGCTGACCTCCCGCGACAACCTGCGCCAGGCCCAGGCTGACCTGTCGACCCTGGCGCTGAACATTCCCTCCATCGACCTGACCGGCGATGGCCTGGGTGACGTGGATGCCTCCAATATCAACTTCGTCGGGCTCTCGCTCGGCGCCATGAGCGGCGTGCCGTTCCTGGCCGTTGAGCCGACCGTGTCCAACGGCGTCTTGTCGGTGCCGGGGGGTGGCATTGCCAACCTGCTGGCGGGCTCGGAAACCTTCGGCCCGCAAATTCGCGCGGGCCTTCAGGCGGCCGGCGTCGAGCCGTTTTCTGCTGATTACTTCCAGTTCCTGTTGATTGCCCAGACCGTGCTCGACTCGGCTGACCCGATCAACTGGGGCGCGACCACCGTGCTGAACAACAGCGTGCTGCTGCAGCAGGTGGCTGGTGACGCGGTTGTCCCGAACGCGGTCGAAGGCTCACCGCTGGCCGGAACCGAGCCGCTGATCGCGGTCATGGGTCTGGATGCCATTACCGGCACCACCCAGGACCCGATGGGCATCCGCGGTGCGGTTCGCCTGCTCCAGGGTGATCATGGATCACTGCTCAGCCCTGCGGCCTCACCGGCCGTAACGGCCGAAATGCAAGGTCAGGCAGCCAGCATGGTGGCCAGCGGCGGTGCCGCGGTCCAGATTGGCAACCCCGACCTTATCCAGAACGACTAAGGGAGAACTCACATGACTCGGCAAATCAAGAAAAAACTTCGCCAGGGCCGCGTGATTCGTCCCTGCCTGCTGGCCGCGGCCATCGGCATGGCCTTGTCGGCGAATAATGCACAAGCGCTGGAGATCAGTTCCGGCGACCTGAACATCAACATCGGTACCACGATCTCTTATGGGGTAGGTATGCGGACCGGCCGACGCGACGATGATCTGATCGCCAAATCGCATTTTGATCCGACCCTCGGTGGCCAGCCTCTTGAGAACCAGATTGCCGCGCGCGGTCGTTTCTCGGCCAACTCGGACGACGGCAACCTGAACTTCGACCGCTGGGATCCGATCTTCAACGTTGCCCGCATCACTTCCGAGGCCGATATCACCTATGGTCGATATGGCGCGTTCATCCGCGGTAACTATTTCTACGACTTCACTCTGAACGACAAGGACTTCTTGTCCGAGGGCGCCAAGGATCGGGCCGGCGAGCGTGGTCGTCTGCTGGATGCTTTCGTCTATGGCGACTTCGACGTGGGCGAGCGGGTTTTGTCCCTGCGTCTGGGTCGTCAGGTGGTCAGCTGGGGTGAGAGCACCTTCCTGGCTGGCGGCATCAACACCATCAACCCGGTCGACATTACCGCGCTGAGAACGGCGGGTTCCGAGCTGCGTGATGCGTTCCTGCCGCTGAACATGCTGTGGGGTAGCATTGACCTGACCCAGAACGCGTCCATGGAAGCCGTGGTCATGTTCGAATGGGAGGCCGTTGAAGCCGAGCCGGTGGGCACCTTCTTTGCCACCAACGACTTTGCCACCGCCGGTGGTCGCTACGCCATGCTCAACTTTGGCCTGGTGCCGCAGCCGGTGCGCAACCCCGACCTGTACGACGAGGTGTGCCTGGGCGGCAACTTCGGCGCGTCTGACGCAACCATTGCCGGGGGCGCTCCGCTGCCGCCGCAGCTGGTGGCCGTGGGTTGCAGCGCCGCGTTTCCGCGCGCCCGCAACAACAACGCTCGCGATGGCGGTCAGTATGGTGTTGCCTTCCGCTATTTTGCTCCCTGGTTGAATGACACCGAATTCGGTCTGTATTACCTCCGTTACCACAGCCGCTTGCCGGTGTTGTCGGGTCAGGCAGTGACCAGCCCGGACATCACCACCGGCCGCGTGATCGTTGAATACCCGGAAGACATCAATCTGTTCGGTGTCAGCTTCAACACCACGGCGGGTGGTTGGTCCATCGGCGGTGAAATCAGCTACCGCGACAACGTGCCGCTGCAGCTTGATGACGTCGAACTGCTGTTTGCCGGCCTGTCTCCGCTCAACGCGGTCCTGCCGAATGAGTTCGAGCGCTTCCGCAGTCAGCTGGGTCAGTTCCAGCCGGGTGAATTCATCCCGGGCTATGAGCGCCGCAAGGTTTCTCAGGCCCAGGTAACGCTCACCAACCTGGTTGGCCCGAACAACTGGATTGGCGCAGACCAGATCGCCATGGTCGGTGAGTTCGGTGCCACCCACGTCTGGAACCTGCCGGGCCGTGATGAGCTTCGCTTCGAAGGGCCGGGAACCGACACGGGTGGTGGACCAAACCGTCTGGAGGGTGGTAACAGCCGTAACCCGGTTCGTACCGAAGATGGATTTGCCACTGCCTTCAGTTGGGGTTACCGCATCGTGATTGCGCCAACCTACAACGCGATTGGCGGATCGTCCTGGAACATGACGCCGCGTCTGGCTTTCAACCATGATGTCAATGGCGTTTCTCCGGGACCGGGTGGAAACTTCGTTCAGGGCCGCAAACAGGCTACGGTAGGTGTCGATTTTGACTACCAGGCCCGGTGGAGAACTGGCCTCGCCTACACGAAGTTCTTCGGGGGAGGCACCAACAACCTCCTCCGGGACCGCGATTTCCTATCCGCATCCGTAAGTTACTCATTCTGACCGGGGGGTCGACATGAAAACCAAGTGCCTGGTAAGTGGACGGTTGATTCCGGTGGCCCTTCTGGGCCTGGTGATGGCGGGGTGTGCCACCCCGCCGGCGACGGATGCACCCGACGAGGAAATGGACCGCAGCGAAATTCTTGCAGAGCGGTTCGAAGCAGAAGAGGCAGCCCGGGAAGAGCGGGCTGCCGAAGCCGCGCGAGAAGCAGAGCGTCAAGCTGCCGAAGCAGAAGCAGAAGCAGAAGCACAAGCGCAGCTGGAAAGACAGCGATCAGAAGAAGCTCGTCTGGCTGCAGAACAGGAAGCAGCCAGGGCTGCCGAAGCTGCAGAGGCCGCAGAAGCCGAACGGTTGGCTGCGGCCGAAGCCGAGGCGCAGCGAGAAGCCGAAGCCGCCGAAGCAGAGCGCTTGGCAGCCTTGGAAGCTGAAGCGGCTGAGCGTGCTCGGCAGGCGGAGATTGCCGAGCAAGAGGCGGCTGCCCGGGCAGAAGCAGAGGCTCTGCTGGCTCAGCAGCAAGCCGAGGAGGCAGCAGCCGCAGAGCGGGCAGAGGCGGAGGCGCTGTTGGCCCAGCAGCAAGCTGAGGCGGAAGCCGCCGCTGAACAGGCTGAGGCCGAGGCACTGGCCGCCGCTGAAGCCGCTGACGCCGCATCGGACGAGGAGGCCGCCGCGCCCGCGGTAGCTTCGGCCTCCGAGGTTTCCGGTGTCATACCGCGAACGCCTGAAAACATTGCCCGTCTCGGCCAAGATCTGACGCCCATGGGTTCGGTGCGCGCGGGCAGTGAAGATGGTCGTATTCCAGAGTGGACCGGCGGTCTGACTGAAGCCGATTGGCCGGCCGGATTTTCGCCCGGTGATCGACATCCGGACCCGTTTGCGGATGACGATCCGCTGTACGTCATCACTGGTGAAAACTTTCGGGAATACGCCGATCGGCTCTCCGCTGGCCAAATTGCCACGTTCGAGCGCTATCCGGACACCTATCGCATGAAGGTCTACCCGACACGGCGGTCAGTGTCGTTCCCGGAACGCATTTATGACATGAGCATTCGCAATGCCTCGACTGGCCGCCTGGTGGCCGACGGGGAAGGTGTGGCGGACGTTGCCGAGGGCTTTCCGTTTGTTTTGCCACAGGATGCCTATGAAGTCATGTGGAACCACAAGCTCAAGTACAAGGGCAGGGGCGGCACGCGCTACAGCAACCAGGCTGTTCCGACGGCCAGGGGCTCTTACCAGTTGATTCGTCTGCGTGAAGAGTTGCTCGGCCTCTACTACATCGAAGGCAATACCATCGAGGACACCAACAATATCCTGCTGTATTTCTTCCAGGAGGTTGAGTCGCCGGCAAGGCTGGCCGGCAACATCTTGTTGGTCCATGAGTCACTGAACCAGCTTGAGCAGCCAAGACAAGCCTGGATCTACAACCCCGGTCAGCGCCGCGTGCGCCGGGCTCCGAATGTCGCCTACGACAATCCGGGGACGGCTTCGGACGGTTTGCGCACCAACGACATGACCGACATGTTCAATGGGGCGATGGACCGCTTCACCTGGGAACTGGTCGGCAAGCAGGAAATGTACATCCCCTACAATTCCTATCAGGTGCATAGCGGAAGTGTCACCCCTGATGACATCATCCAGCCAGGTCATTTGAACCCCGACCTGATGAGGTATGAGCTACATCGCGTGTGGGTGGTCGATGCTCGCTTGCGGCCCGAGTTTCGTCATATCAATCCGCGACGCACCTTCTACTTTGACGAGGACTCCTATCAGATTGCATTGATTGACCATTACGATGCGCGCGGTGAATTGTGGCGCGCCTCCGAGGCGCACTCCATCAATTACTACGACGTGCCGACCTACTGGTCTACGATCGAAGTGCACATGGACTTGCAGTCCGGACGCTACGTGGTCAACGGCCTGGACAACCAGGACCCGGTCAACACATTCAATGTCGCGTTGAGCCCGAGCGCATATACGCCTCAGGCATTGCGAACACGCGGCCGGCGTTAAGGTTGGCGCCTTGGTCGGGGTCACGGAACCATCGTGGCCCCGACCAAGTCTCAATGATTTGTCACTTCAACCACATTGGCCCAAGAGCCAGGAAAGGTTTACATGCACCATAAAACAAATAAATCGGTCGCCGGTCTTTCGGCCGCGCTGATCTTCGGGGTAAGTCTGACGGGTTCTGCGCTGATGCCGGGTCTTGCCGGCGTTGCACACGCTGATGACGCACCACCTCCGCAAACCGACGACTTCATCATTCCGCGCAATTCAGAAAACATTGCCCGGTTGGGCGGTGAGCTCACGCCGATGGGCTCAATCGCAGCCGGCAATGAAGACGGCACCATTCCGGCCTGGACAGGCGGTATCACCCGAGACATGTGGCCAGCCGGTTTTGAACCGGGTGATCGCCACCCGGACCCCTTCGCCGATGATGAAATTCAGTTCACCATTACCGGGCAGAACTTTCGTGACTATGCCGATCGTCTGACTGCTGGTCAGATCGCGGCCTTCGAACGCTATCCGGACACGTTTTTCATGAACGTCTATCCGACCCGCCGAAGCACCTCGTTCTCGGATCGCATTCTTGAAATGACCGCTCGAAATGCCGAAACCGGTCGCCTGGTCGCCGGCGGGGAAGGTGTTGCCGACGTGGCTGAGGGTTTCCCGTTTCCGATGCCCCAGAATGCCTATGAGCTGATCTGGAATCACAAGATGAAGTACAAGGGCACCGGTGGTATCCGCTTCTGGAACCAGGCCGTGCCCACTGCTCGCGGCTCCTACCAGCTGATTCGCCTGCGCGAAGAGTTCCTCGGCCTGTATTACATCGAAGGCAACACCATCGAGGACACCAACAACATCCTGCTGTACTTCTTCCAGGAAGTGGAAACGCCGGCGCGCCTGGCCGGTAACATCCTGCTGGTTCATGAATCACTGAACCAGATTGCCCAGCCCCGCCAGGCCTGGATCTACAACCCGGGTCAGCGTCGCGTGCGCCGCGCCCCGAATGTTGCCTATGACAATCCGGGCACTGCCTCGGATGGCCTCCGCACCAACGACATGACCGACATGTTCAACGGGGCTATGGACCGTTTCAACTGGGAAATCGTCGACAAGCGCGAAATCATCGTGCCGTTCAATTCTTACAAGGCGCACAGTGGCGACCTTTCGCCGGATGATCTGATCATGCCGGGCCACTTGAACCCGGAGCATTTGCGCTATGAGTTGCATCGTGTTTACGTTGTTGAAGCGACGCTGCGTGAAGGCACCCGTCACATAAACCCGCGCAGGACGATGTACGTCGAGGCGGACAGCTACCAGATTGTTGCCATCGACCATTATGACCAGCGGGGCAATCTGTGGCGGAAGTCGGAGGCCCACACGATCAACTTCTATGAAATCCCCACCGTCTGGGCCACGCTTGAAGCCTCGCTTGATCTCCAGTCCGGCCGTTTTATCGTCAACGGCCTGGACAATGACGACCCGGTAGCCAGCTTCCAGCAGAATCTCAGCCCGAGTAATTACACGCCACAGGCTCTGCGAGTCCGCGGCCGTCGATAACCAAATAAGCGTGCCGGGTGAACCGTTTCATGCAAGTTCACCCGGTGCGAATTTCAAAACCAAAAAAATCGAGGAGGTCCGGCATGTCTCGGGGTAGAAGACTTGTTGCGGTCCTGATGGTCTTGTTCACTGGGGCGGTCCACGCCCTGGATTCGGAACCCAGACCAGCAGATGAAGCCAGGCTTGCAGCGCAAGGTTTGGTCTTGGATGTTGTCCAGGCTGGTTCACAATACATCGCGGTTGGCGAACGGGGCCATGTCCTGAGGTCCTCGGATGGAATTGAATGGACCCAGGCGCGTTTCGTGCCCGTGCAGGCGACATTGATTCGGGTTGCGTTTGCCGGTGGACGGCTTTGGGCCGTGGGCCATGACTCGACCATCATCCACAGCCGCGATCTCGGCCAGACCTGGTCGCTTCAGCATTTCGAGCCTGAATGGGAAAAGCCGCTGCTTGATGTGCACTTCTTCGATTCCAATAACGGAATTGCCCTCGGCGCCTATGGGTTGATCCTACGAACCTCGGATGCGGGCCGTAATTGGGAGCGGTTCGATATGGAGGAGCTGGTGGTTTCGGAATCCATTGACTGGGAAGAAGCTGCCGCCGTATTGGAGGACGAAGATGACCTCTGGGATGATTTTGGTTTTGAAGACGAAGACGCCTTCTACGACGCCTCGACGGACTTTGATCGAGGTTGCTATGAATTCATGGAGTGTCATCTCAACGCCCTGAGCGTGATTAACGGTCAACGAATGATGATTGCCGCTGAACGCGGCTACGGCTTCCGAAGTGAAGATGGCGGGGAAACCTGGGACGCATTCCGCTTCCCGTATCCGGGATCGATGTTCGGGCTTGTGCATCTCGGAGGCGACTCGATGCTGGCCTACGGTTTGCGCGGACATGTGCAAATTACCAACGACTTCGGCGACAGCTGGGAAATCCTGGATAGCAACCTTGACTCCACGCTGAAAGGTGCCGCCGTCGACGCCGATGGCCGGGTTCTGATGGTCGGAAGTGGCGCAGCGCGCCTGACCTTTGACCCGGCAAGCGGTCGGTTCAGTCTCAATGAGGATCGTCTTGGCAATGCCTTTGTTGGCGTATTGTTTTCTGAACAAGGCCATACGATTCTGGCTGGCGAAGGGGGACTGAGCCATGAGTAATCCGGGTAAATTCAACCAGGCCGTTACCGAAGGCATCTTTGGCATTCGGCCGCTGGTCCTCGCGGTGTTCGCCATTGGCACCTTGGTCATGCTGTTCTTCCTGGTGCAGTTGCGCGTCGATGCCGGTTTCCTCAAGCAATTGCCGCTTGACCATGAGTACATGCAAACCTTCATGGAATACGAGCGCGAGTTTGGCGGGGCCAATCGGGTGATGGTGGCCCTGGTTGCCGAAGACGGCAATATGTTCACCCCTGAATTCTTCGAGTCACTGGAATCGGTCACCGACCGGGTGTTCTTCATCCCGGGCGTCGATCGCGCGAGTGTGCGTTCGATATTCACTCCCAATGTGCGTTTCGTCGAGATTGTCGAAGACGGCTTCGCCGGCGGCAACGTCATTCCGGCCGATTTCTCTCCTTCTCCTGAAGCCTTTGAGCGTGTCCGCTCCAACATCGTGGCCTCGGGAGAAATGGGCCGCCTGGTCGCTGAAGATTTCTCCGGCGCCATGGTCTGGGCCAACCTGCTGGAACGAGACCCGGCTACCGGCGAGGTGCTGGACTACCAGGACGTTGCGGCTCGACTGGAACAGATTCGCACCGACTTCGAGGGTGATGGACACACCGTTCATATCGTTGGTTTTGCCAAGATCGTCGGCGATATCGCTGATGGTGCCCGCGGGGTGATCGCCTACTTTGGCGTGGCGTTCGCCATTACGGCCCTCCTGCTGTTCATGTATTCCGGTTCGCTCTGGCTGACCATTTTGCCGCTGGTCTGCTCGGTCACGGCGGTCATCTGGCAGTTGGGCCTTCTCAGCCTGCTGGGCTTCGGGATCGATCCCATGAACATCCTGACGCCCTTCCTGGTGTTTGCCATCGGGGTCAGTCACGGCGTACAGATGATCAGCGGCTGGAACGCCGAGAAGTTATTTGGCGGGCATTCACCCGTGGGGCTGGCGCAAGACAATACGCCGCTGTCCAGCGTGCCCATCGTCTCAAGCCTTGAAGCCTCGAAGGCAACCTTTTCTCGCCTGCTGGCACCCGGCTCGATTGCGCTGATCAGTGACACTATTGGGTTCCTGACCATCCTGCTGATCAACATTCGCATCATCCAGGAACTGGCCATTACCGCCAGCATCGGCGTGGCCGTCATCATCTTCACCAACCTGGTGTTGTTGCCCATCCTGCTGTCTTACGTGCGGCTGCGCAATCCGGAAGCGTTCCGCCAGCGTCAGTACGACCACGGCAAGAAAACCAGCCTGGTCTGGAACATCATCGCCAGCTTCACCCGCCCGCGCGTTGCCCTGGTGACGGTGGCCGCCGGAATCGGCCTGTTTGCCTTCGCCTGGATCAAGGCCCAGGACATGCAGATTGGTGATTCCCAGCCGGGCGTGCCCGAGTTGCGGCCAGACGCCCGCTACAACCAGGATGCCCGCCTGATCGCCGAGCGTTTCTCCCTGGGTACCGACCTGATCTCCATCATTGCCGAAACGGTGCCGGAAGCCTGTACCGAGTCCTACGCCGTGATGGAGGCGATTGACCGATTCTCCTGGCAAATGGCCAACGTCGAAGGCGTGCAGCAGGTGGTATCGCTGCCGATGGTCGCCAAGGTCGTCAACGCCGGCTGGAACGAAGGCAACCTGCGCTGGAAGGTGCTGCCGCGCAACGCTTTCATCATGCGCCAGAACTTGCAGGACATCGAGACCGGCACCGGCCTGCTCAACGACGATTGCAGCGCCATGCCCATTATGGTATTCACCGAGGATCACAAGGCCGAAACCATCATCCGCGTGGTCAATCGAGTGCGTGAGTTGCGCAACGACATTTTCCTGGAAGATCTCGACTTCGTTGGCTCCGGCGCCATCATGGACGAGCTCACCACCCAGGAAGGTGAGCCCTGCGAAGAGTGCCTGCGCTTCCGCCTCGCCACCGGCAACGTTGGTGTCATGGCGGCCACCAATGAAGTGGTCGAAGCGGCGCAAACGCCGATGTTGATCTACGTCTACTCGGCCATCATCATCTTGTGTCTGCTCACCTTCCGCTCCTTCCTGGGAACGCTGTGCATCGTGCTGCCGCTGGTGCTGGTCAGCTACCTGGCCTACGCGCTGATGGCCTTCATGGGTATCGGGTTGAAGGTGAACACGCTTCCGGTGGTGGCTCTGGGCGTGGGTATCGGCGTCGACTACGGCATCTATATCTTCAGCCGAATGCGAAGTTTCTTGCAGCAGGGCATGGGCCTGGACGAGGCCTACCTCAGAACCCTGCGCCTGACAGGCCGGGCCGTCTTCTTCACCGCCATCACGTTGGCGGTGGGCGTTGGCACCTGGCTGTTCTCGGCCCTGCAGTTCCAGGCCGACATGGGCGTCCTACTGGCCTTCATGTTCATCTTCAACATGATCGGCGCCATGGTCCTGCTACCCGCCCTGGCCAGGCTGCTCCTGTCCTGGAAAGAGCCGGTCAAGCAGACCAGTTAAACCAAACCCAGCGAAACCCCGGCACTGCCGGGGTTTCGCAAATTGGGCGTTCCAGTCATGGGAGTGCCCGATCATGCCGATCACTCAGCCACCGACTCGGGTGCGGTGAGTTCCGATGGGTGGCGGTGAGCGGCACTGGCTGCTGCCGCTCGCCGGAGCCATTCGACTGCCTCAATTCTTCGAGCCCAAGGGTCATCCCCCTTTTTCATGTGCGGCTCACAAATAGCACCGAGGCCTCAAGTAGCGATCGCCCAATATTCTGCGCGATCATCGCGCGAGTCCAAGAATTATCCGGGCCAGACCATCCTCTGCAACGTAAGGTGTAGATCGTGCGTATTCGGACCCGGGTTGTTCAGTTGTCGGCTTGATTAAGATCGCCAATGGCCTGGCGCAGGCGCTCCAGGGTGGCTGCGTCCCAGCCGTGGGGTTCGGTCAGGTGGTACCAGGTATCCAGGTAGTGCTCGGTGGCGTAGGTGTGGCCGTAGCCGATGGGGGCATTGTCGGCGGCGGCGATGTCAGCGGCCAGCTGCAAGAAGGTCACCATCGGGTACCAGCGCAGACGGTCGGCCACGTCGGGGCCGCGCGGTTCGCGCATCCAGGCCGGCTCGCGGTAGAAGGCGGTGGGTTCAAAGAAGGTGATGGGGTCGCTGGCGTATTGCAGGTAGGCAATGCGGAACGGGCCCCAGTCGGTATCGAAGTCTTCGAGTCCGCCGTGCTGGTTGGCGAAGCGAATCACGGAGCCGTCGCGGAAGCGCGGCAGCCAGGCCGGTGAGTCGACCTGGCGACGGGCGGTGACCCATTGCCAGGTTTCGCTGCGAAACGGCGGGCCACTCCACAGCGCACCGTCGATGGGGTCGGCGACCATGTCCCACAAATCGGCTGATCGCTCGGAGTTGAGCGCACCCAGGCTCAGGCCATGCAGGAACAGCCGTGGGCGTTGGTCAGATGGCAGGCTGCGCCAGTGTTCGTAAACCACCTCGAACAGTGCGGCCGAGGTTTCGGCGCCGAATTCCGGCTGGGCCAATAGTGACAACCAGCTAGGCAGGTAGGAATACTGCACCGCCACGCTGGCCACGCGTCCGCCGTGCAGGTACTCCAGGCTTGTGACGGCGCCGGGGTCAATCCAGCCGGTGCCGGTGGGGGTGACGACCACCAGCAGTTCGCGCTCGAAGGCGCCGATCCGAAGCAGTTCGGCCAGGGCCAGTTCGGCGCGCTCACGAATGTCTTCGGCCGAGTTGAGACCGACATAAACCCGCAGCGGCTGCTGAATACGGCCCGGCGCCAGCTGGCCAATGTCGCTGGCCGTCGGGGTGGACGAGATAAAGCGCCGGCCCTGGCGGCCCAGGCTTTCCCAGTCGATCAGCGAGGCCGGGCTGCCGCTGGCCCAGTCGGCGCTGGGCGGACCGTCCTCGCTTTCAATCACCATGTCCAGCTGCTGGAACGACGCGTCAAAACTGTTCAGCGCCAAACGAGCCAGCACGCCGCTGGCGATTGACCAGAACAGGAAAAGCGTCACCGTGGCGCCAAACACCAGGGCAACCCGGGGCGGCATGATGCGGCGCGACTGGCCGACAATCTGGCGCTTGATCCAGCGAAAGAATCGTGCGGCGGCCAGCAGCACGGCAAATACCAGCAGGGCCAGCAGCGCGGTGCTGATCGGCCGTCCGGTTTCCAGCGGCGGCAGGTTCATGATCAGTCGCACGTCGTTCTGCCAGGCCGCGGTGCGGGCAACAAAGCCAATCGCCACGCCCAGGCTCAACAGGCCAAAACCCAGCTTCAGCCAGCGCCTGGGGTGGCCATGGGCCTGCGGCAGTTCCATGAAGCGCCACAGCCAGGTCAGAAAGACGCCCATGCCGTAGCCCAGCGCCAGCGCGGTACCGGCAATGCCCACCTGAAGCGCGAATGGCCGAGGCACCAGGCTGGGCGAGAGCGAGATGGCAAAAAACAGCGTGCCCAGCAGCAGGCCGGGCGTTGATAACGACAGCCAGAAGCGATAGCCCAGGCGCGCAGGGCGGCTTTGCATCATGGCGAGGCGTCTCCGTTGGAGGTCAGTTCACACAGTTCATCAATGCCATCCAGAATGCGCGCGGTCGGCCGGATAAGCAGGGTTGGATCGACAACCAGGATGAGTTCAGCCTCAATGCCGCGGGCTGTCCAGAAACGTCGGGCGTTCTGCGTTCTGGTTGGGTCGATGGGTTCGTGGCCAATGATCAGCCAGTCCGGCTGGCCGGCCAGAACAGCCTCCAGATCCACCGCAGCCGCTTCGCTATCCAGTGATTCGAACAGGTTTTCCAGGCCGCAAAGACGCATGACTTCGCTGATCACATGCCGGCCGCCCAGGGTGAATAGCGGTCGTTCAGATACCTGGTAAAACGCACTGCCGCGTGCCATTGGTGCGCGGCTGTGGCGCGCCTGCAGCGCCTGTTCAAGCCCTTTGGCGGCTTGCTCACCTTGTGTCGGGTGGTGGCTGTAGCCGGCCAAGGTTCTCAAGGCGGCGGGGATGTCATCCAGCGTGCGGGTGCTAATGACCACCACCTCAATACCCAGTGCGCGGATGCGCTCGATCACGCTGTTTGGCGTGCCGCCGGCCCAGGCCAGGGCAAGTTGGGTATCCAGTTGCAGCAGTTTTTCCAGGTCGAAGCGAAAGGCATCGCCGATTTCAGGCAAATCCCGGGCCTCGGGCGGGTAATCGCTGTAGGCCACCACGCCAACCAGTTGCCCGCCCAGTCCGGCATCGTAGGCCAGTTCGGTCAGGTGGGGCGCCAGGGAAACAATGCGTTCGGGCGGGCTGGCGGCCGTACTTTGGACCGACCAGAGGGCCAGCAGCAGGACGAGCGCTGCGGCGCAGATTGGTGTTTGCGATGTTGCGCCGGAGCGGGCCTGGGCCATGAACCTTTCCGCCGACGGTTCAGCCCGCCAGGTGAGTGATCACAGCGGCCAGAATACCATCAGCAGCGGGATGCTCATGGCGATGATGATGATTTCCAACGGCAGGCCCATGCGCCAATAGTCGCCAAAACGATACCCGCCTGCACCCATCACCAGCGTGTTGCTCTGGTGGCCGATGGGGGTCAGGAAAGCACAGGAGGCCGAAATGGCGATGGCCATGAGGAAAGGGTCGGGGGAACTCCCGGTCACGCCGGCAATGGCAATGGCAATCGGCGCCATGACCACGACCGTGGCCGCATTATTGATGATGTCCGACAGTCCCATGGTGACGAACATCAGGGCCGCCAGAACCGCCCAGGGCGGAAGGCCGGCGGTGAGATTGACGATCTGCTGGGCGATCAGTAGCGTGGCGCCGGTATTCTCCAGCGCCTGCCCGACTGGTATCAGCGCGCCCAACAGTACGATGATGGGCCAGTCGACGGCCGAATAGAGTTCTCGCGGCGAGAGAATGTTGAAGAATACGTAGGCCACGATGGCGCCGATGAAGGCCACCGCGGTTGGCAGAATGCCGGAAATTCCGAAGCCGATGGCCACGGCAAAGATCAGGATCGAGGACCAGACGCGTCGCGGTGAGGTCAGCTGAACGCCGCGTTCCGGCAGTGGTAGCAGCTTCATCAGGCTGAGCGTTTCGCTCAAGTCGACCTCGTCGCCGCGCAGCAGCAGCACGTCGCCTTCGGCAATACGCACGTCCATCAGGCGGCGACGAATGGGCCGGCCCTGGCGGCCGATGGCCAGCACGTGCAGGCGCTGGGATGCCCAGCGTTCGAACACGCGCACGCTGCGGCCGGCAATCCGCGACCCCGGCGACACCACCGCTTCCATCAGCACCACGTCGCTGTCTTCCATCTCCAGAATCTTGGCCGGCGTCTCGGAAGCCAGTTCCAGGTCGAACTCGTCCATGGCTTTTCTAAGGTCGCTGGTGTCGGCCTTGACGATGAGGTGGTGGCCGACCCTTGCCCTGGCGGTTTTGTCGACGCGCCCCAGTCGGCCATTTTCGTGAACTTGCCCGTACAGTTCGACATCCTCGCCGAGTTGTTTCTGGACTTCCTGGTAATGCAGGTCGACCAGCGGGGATTCCTCGGTAATCCGAATTTCGGTGAAGTAGTCGTCGATCTCGAATAGCTGGTCGGGGCTCTTCTTGCCGCGCCTCTCCTTGGGCAGTAAACGCCAGCCGATCACTGAAACGAACAAGATGCCGACCAGTGCGATCGGCAGGCCCACCCAGGCGAAATCGAACATGCCAAAGCTCTCGCCCAGCTCCTGAGAGCGGTACTGGGCGATCAGGATATTGGGCGGGGTGCCGATCATGGTCATCAGGCCGCCCAGCAGCGAGCCGAAGGCCAGCGGCATCAGCACGATGGCCGGCGAACGATCGCGCCGGGCGCAGCTGGCCAGCGCTACCGGCAGCATCACGGCCATGGCGCCGACGTTGTTCATGAAGCCCGATGCGATGGCCACCACCAGGGTCATCGCCCCAATATGCAACACCGGGTGGATGGTCAGCGGGTCCAGCTTCTGGCCGATCAGTTCGACGACGCCCGAATTTTTCAGGGCATGGCTGATGACCAGAACGGCAGCCACGGTGATCACGGCCGGATTACCGAAACCGGAAATGGCCGTGTCCAGGTCAATCAGGCCCAGCAGTGAAACGGCGATCAGCGCCAGAGCGGCCACCACGTCGTAGCGGTACTTGCCCCAGATGAAAAGCACCAGGGTGATGAACAACACAAGGAAGGCGAGCGCCTGATCGAGCGTCATGGGCTTATCTGTCAGAGTTGATAGGCAATGCTCAGTGTAGCCGTCAGTACCAGCCACAGCATGAACAACAGCGGCAGGCCAACCCGCACGAAATCGTTGAACTTGTAGCCGCCAGCATTCATCACCAGTAGATTGGTCTGGTAGGCCATGGGCGTGGCAAAGCTCAGGTTGGCACCGAACAACACGGCCAGCACGAACGGTTCGGCCGGTAGCATCAACTGCTGGGCCAGGCTGATGGCAATCGGTGTACCGATGACCGCCGCCGCGTTGTTGGATACCACGTTGGTCAGGGCGGCCATGGCCAGCATCAGGCTGCCCAGAATCACGAAAGACGGCACACCAAAGCTCAGGGCCAGGAATACCTGGGCCAGCCACTCGGCGGCTCCGGTGCGCATCAACGCCGTGCCCAGCGCCAGGCTGGCAACGATGATCATGACTACCTGGATGGACAAGGCGCCCATTGCTTCCTTCCAGCTAAGACAACGAGTGACCAAGAGCGCCAGAACACCCAGCAAAGCGCTGACCACAATGGGCAAAATGCCAAAGGCGGCCACGGCGACCACGGAAATCATGATGGTCAGGGCCAGCGGCGCCTTGGCCGTCTTGGGCAGGTTGACGCTCCCGTCCAGCACCAGGAAGTCGCCGCCGTCCTTCAGCTTGTTGAGCTGGCGCGGCGAGCTTTGCACCAGCAGCACGTCACCCGATCGCAGTACGGTGTTGTCCACGCCGGTGGAGCGGGTCTGGTCTTCCCGGTTGAATCGGTGCAGGGCCAGCAGCCGCAGGCCGAAGCGCGACAGCAGCCGTGCCTCGCCGATGCGCACGCCCAATAGCCTTGAGGTGGGCGTGATGGCCACTTCGGCAATCTGCTGGTTGTTGGGCTCCAGCGGATGGCTTTCGTCCACCTCGACATCGCCGGAGTACAACTTTCCGCCCAGCAGGTGGGCAAATTCGCGCAGGTTTTCCTGGGTGTTGGTGGTGGTGATGCGGTCGCCGGCCTTCAAAACCACGTCCGGCAGCGGGGTGACGAACACGCCGGCGCCGCGCTGGATCTTTTCCACTTTCAGTTCACCGTCGCAGCGCTCGATGGCTTCGGCCAACTGCAGCCCGGTGGCCTCACTGGTCTTGTTCAGGCGAATCTGGGCGGTGTACAAGCGCTTCACGGTGGCCTGCATCGGCACTTCCCGTTCCGGCAGCAGACGGGGTGCCACCAGCCACAGGTACAGCACCGACACTATCAGCGCGATGCCGGCAGGCACCACAAAGTCGAACATCTGGAACGGCGCCACGCCCATGTCGGCGGCCACGCTCACCACCAGCAGGTTGGTCGAGGTGCCAATGGTGGTCATCATGCCGCCGACGATGCTGATCAGGCCGACCGGCAGCAGCAGGCCGCTGGCGCTCTGGCCGGTACGAATGGCCACGCCAATCAGAATGGGCAGCAGCATCACCACGATCGGGGTGTTGTTGATGAAGGCACTGAGCAGGGCACAGATCACCAGCGTCGAGACCATCGACAGGGCCGGTGATTTTTTCCAGGAGCTGGACAGCAATCGACCGACCGGCTCCAGCGCGCCTGAACGGATCAGGCCCTGGCCAAGAATCATCAGTGCGCATACCGCCACCAGCGCCTGATGACCAAAGCCCAGGAAGAACTCGGTGGTGGCCAGGGTGCGGCCGTCCGGGCCGGTGTAGGGAAACAGCTGGAAGCCGACGGCGAGGATCACCAGCACCACCAAGGAGCTGGTTTCCAGCGGGATGCGGTCGCGCGAAAACATGATCAGCGCGAAGACCACCAGCAGCAGCACGCCCAGCGCGTGGAAATTGGGAAGCATCAGGCTCATGGGCGCATTCTATGCCGGGGCTGGCTCAGGCAGGCAACTGACGTTCAATGTCGTGCCAGTCGTGCAGCGGCGGCAGGCAGCGATCGGCCAGGCAAATCATGGCCCGTGCGGGGCCGTCAGCAAGCAGGTCGGCGAGGCGTTCAGGCGGTTCGTCCAGCGCCAGGCCAGGGCTGAGCCGGTAGCTGATTACATCCGGGCGATCGGCCAGGCGTTGCTGCCAGGCCTGGGTCTGCTCGGCCTCGCCGGCCAAAATCACCAGCGGTGGCGGGTTGTAGTGCTGGCGGGCGCTGGCAATCAGGCTGGCGTGGGCCACTGGTGAGGCGCTCAGATCGCCCGTCGCCGCCCCAAGCAGCAGCCGGCAAAGCCGGTGCAGCCGGGCATCGCCGGTGAGCGCACCCAGGCGCGAGAGGCCCAGCAGGGCCAGGCCGGCGCCGGACGGCGTGGCGTCGTCGGCCAGGGCCAGCGGACGGGTCAGCAAGCGTTCGGCCTCGGTGGAGGTGAAATGAATCGCAGCGGTTTCATCGTCCATGAAATAACGCTCGATGCGGCGGGCCAGCCGGCGCGCTAGGTTGAACCAGCGCGATTCAAAGCGAAAGCGCAGCAGCTCCAGGCAGGCCAGCAGAACGGCGGCGTGGTCGTCGATATTGGCCACCTGGGCGCTGCGGCCATCCAGCCAGACCGAACGCGGGGGCTCCTGGCCAAACAGTCGTACGGCCACGGCATCGAGGTCTTCGGCCGCCTGGGCTTGCCATTCCGGGCGATTCAGCAGCCGCCCGGCCTGGGCCAGTGCCTCGATGGCCAGGCCGTTCCAGGCGGCAATCAGCTTGTCATCGCGTGCGGGCGGTGGCCGTTGGTTGCGAGTGGCTTTGAGGGCCTGTTCGATGGTGGCCAGCCGGGCTTCGACCTGGTCGCGCGGTCGGTCGGCGCGGGTCAATTCGTCAAGATCGCGGGCAATCAGCAAATGCCACTGCTGGTTTTGCCAGTTGGGTGGGCCGTCCAGACCGTAGCGGGCGCTGGCCAGTTCGGTCAGGTCAGGGCCGGCAGCGGCCAGCGCCTGATCGAACTCGGCGCGTTGCCACAGGTAATATGCCCCCTCGCCCTGGTCGCTGTCGGCATCCAGGCTGGCCGCATAGCCGCCACCGTCCAGACGCATGGATTCGCTTAGCCAGTCTACGGTCAGCTGGCAGGCTCGAAGCAGGTCGGGGCGTTGCCAGCGCCGGGCGGCGCGCGCATAAACGCCCAGCAGCAAGGCGTTGTCGGAGAGCATTTTTTCAAAATGCGGAATTTCCCAGGCGGCATCCACGCTGTACCGGAAAAAACCGCCCCCCAGCTGGTCCATCAGGCCGTAGCGGCTCATCGCCGCCAGGCTATCGGCCAGCATCTGGTCGGCCTGCTCGTCAACAGCCAGGCTGTCCAGCAGCATCAACAAGGGCGCCTGGGGGAACTTGGGCGCCTGGCCGAAGCCGCCGTGTTCGCGATCAAACCGCGCCGCGGCCTGGGCCAGGGCGCTGTCGGCCAGTGCGTCGATGTCCAGCGCCTCATCGGCCGCGCGCGGTTGGGCGATCGCCTTCAGGGCCTGCTGAACCTGCAAATGCTGCTGGCGCAGTTCATCCCGTCGTTCGGTCCAGACCTGGTGAATGCGATCAAGCAGGTCGCCAAAGGCCATCTGGCCTGATTGCGGCTCGACCGGGTAGTAGGTGCCGGCAAAGAACGGCGCCTGGGTTTCCGGGTCGAGGAATACCGTCAGCGGCCAGCCGCCGCCCTGACCGGTCAGCAGTTGATGGGCCAACTGGTAGATGCGGTCCAGGTCAGGCCGCTCTTCCCGATCCACCTTGATGCACAAGAAATCGCGGTTCAGCTGATCGGCAATCCGCTCATCACTGAAGGCCTCGTCGGCCATCACGTGGCACCAGTGACAGGCGCTGTAGCCAATGGACAGCAGAATCGGCCGATCCAGCCGACGGGCCAGACCCAGGCTTTCCGCGTCCCAGGGCTGCCAGGCAACGGGCTGCTCGGCATGCTGGCGCAGGTAGGGGCTAAGCGCGTTGCCCAGGCGGTTGCTCTCATTCATAAACAGCAGCATAACGCGCGCCTGAGCCGGTGTCATAATGAGCCGATATTTCTCGCCAGCCAGCTCATGCAAGCAACAGCCACTCTGATTCTGAACAAGGGCGAAGACCGTCGCCTGCGCGCCGGCCATCTCTGGGTATTCAGCAACGAGGTCAACGTCAAGCGCTCGTCGTTGACCGCGCTGGAGCCCGGCCAGGTGGCCGATGTGCTGGATGCCGGCGGCAAGCCGCTGGGCACGGCGCTGGTTAACCCGCATTCGCTGATCTGCGCCCGGTTGATCAGCCGCCGGCCGGGGCGCTCGCCCAGCAAGGGTTTTTTCCTCAAGCGTCTGGAACAAGCGCTGGCGCTGCGCGAACAGCTCTATCCCGCGCCCTTTTATCGCTTGGTGTTCGGTGAAAGCGATGGCCTGCCCGGGCTGGTCATTGACCGCTTTGGCGATGTGCTGGTTGGTCAGCTCAACAGCGCCGGCATGGATGCCCGTCGTGAATTGATTGAGCAGGCCCTGGTCGAGCTGCTGGCGCCCCGGGGCATTTTGTGGCGCAATGATTCGGGCGTGCGCGAGCTGGAAGGCCTTGCCCGCGAGATTATCCCGGGCCCCGGCGAACTGCCAGCCCGGGTGGATGTGCAGGAAGGTGAGCTGCACTTCGGGCTTGACCTGATGAACGCCCAGAAAACCGGCTGGTACTTCGACCAGCGGGCCAATCGCGAACGGGTGGTGCCGATGCTTGCCGGCTGTGAGCGCGTGCTGGACCTGTACGCCTATCACGGTGCCTGGGGCCTGGCGGCCGCCAGGGCCGGGGCGGCTGAAGTGATCTGCGTGGACTCATCCCTGCCGGCGGTCAATGCCATCCGCAGCAACGCCAGCGCCAATGGCCTTGGCCAGGTCCAGGCCGTTCAGGACGATGCCGAGGCGCTGATGGACCGACTTCTCGCCGACAAGCAGCGCTTTGACGCGGTGCTGGTTGACCCGCCGGCTTTCGCGCCGCGCGCCCGTGACGTCAAGCCCGCGCTCAAGGCCTATCGGCGGATCAACGAAAAGGCCCTGCGCCTGGTCAAGCCCGGCGGGCTGATGGTGGCCTGCTCCTGCTCGGCGCATGTGCACGAAGAGCGCTTTGCCGATACCATCCGCCAGGCTGCCCGCCACATCGACAGGGATGTTCAACGACTGATGCGCCTTGAGCAGGGGCCGGACCACCCGGTGCTGCCGGCCATCCCCGAAACCCGTTACCTCAAGGGTGAACTCGTTCGCGTGCTACCCAGCTTTTAGGTCACTTGATGGAATCCGCCTTCTACTTTCACCGTTGGGACCCGGCTGCCCTCAGTATCGGCGGCTTCGAGTTGTACTGGTACAGCCTGATGTACCTGGTGGCTTTTGCCCAGTTCTGGTGGCTGGGGCGCCTGCGCGCCAGCCGGCCCGACTCACCCATGACGCCGGTTCAGGTCGGCGACATCCTGTTCTGGGGTGTGCTGGGCGTGGTCATTGGCGGTCGCCTCGGTTACGTCGTGTTTTATGCCCTCGGCGACTGGCTGGCCGACCCGCTGTTTGTTTTCTACATCCGCGACGGCGGCATGAGTTTCCACGGCGGCCTGATTGGCGTGCTGGTGGTGATGGTGGTCTGGGGTCGCCAGCTGGGCTGCGGTTTCTTGCGCCTGGGCGACTTTATTGCACCGCTGATTCCGCTGGGTCTGGCCGCCGGCCGCTTTGGCAATTTCATCGGTGGTGAGCTCTGGGGTCGCCAGACCGACGTGCCCTGGGCGGTGATTTTTCCCGAGTCGATTCAGCGCGGCGGACGCACGTCGGAAGCGCTGTATCAAAGCTACCTGACCGGCGCGCTGGACGAGTTTGCCCGCCATCCCTCACAGCTTTACCAGGCGCTGCTTGAAGGCGTGGCGCTGTTCGTCATCGTCTGGCTGTTCTCCAGCCGGCCCAGGCCGGTCGGTGCCGTGGGCGGTGTTTTCCTGGCCGGCTACGGCGTGTTTCGCTTCATTGCCGAGTTCTTCCGTGAGCCGGACGCCGACATCGGTTTCGTGGCGCTGGAATGGATGACCATGGGCCAGTTGCTGTCGCTGCCGATGATCGCCCTGGGGCTTGGGCTGGTGGTTTTCGCCTACCAGCGCCCGACCCCGAAGGGCTAAACTGATTGTCATGCAAAGCTACCAAGACCTGCTCGCCCACGTTCTGAACCACGGCCATCGCAAGAGCGACCGCACCGGCACCGGCACGCTTAGCGTGTTCGGCTACCAGATGCGGTTCGACCTGGCCGACAGCTTTCCCATGGTCACCACCAAGAAGTTGCACCTGCGCTCGATCATCCACGAGCTGCTGTGGTTCCTGAAGGGCGACACCAACATCGGCTACCTGAACGACAACGGCGTGACCATCTGGGACGAATGGGCCGATGAGCAGGGCAGTCTGGGCCCGGTCTACGGCGCCCAGTGGCGCGCCTGGCCGGCGCCCGATGGCCGGCGCATTGATCAGCTTCAGCAGGTCATTGAAGGCCTGAAGGCCCGGCCGGATTCGCGCCGGCACATCGTCAGCGCCTGGAACCCGGCCGATTTGCCGGACGAATCCCTGTCACCGGTCGACAACGTGGCCCAGGGTCGCATGGCGCTGGCCGCCTGCCACTGCCTGTTCCAGTTCTACGTGGCCGACGGGCGCCTGAGCTGCCAGCTTTACCAGCGCTCGGCCGACTGCTTCCTCGGCGTGCCGTTCAACATTGCCAGCTACGCGCTGCTGACGCTGATGATTGCCCAGGTTACCGACCTGCAACCCGGCGAATTCATCCACAGCTTCGGCGATGCGCACATCTACCTGAACCACATCGACCAGGTCAAACTCCAGCTCTCCCGCCAGCCGCTGCCCCCACCGACCATGCGCCTGAACCCCGAGCGTCGGCGCATCGAAGACTTCGTCTTCGACGATTTCGAGCTGCTGAATTACCAGTCCCACCCAGCCATCAAGGCGCCGATTGCCGTCTGAGCCGTTTGGATCTCTGCCGGGAAGCCGGCGGAATTCGGTGATACGTTCATGACGGTGTGCGCGGCCTTGAATTGGCCCAAGATCGTTTGCGTTTCACCTACTGTGACGGGTGAATGGTTGCAGCTTTGTTTGCAGGGCTGATATCTTTCGGGCGTATCAAGGGGTGGAGAGCCGAAGGCATAGCTCTCTGATGATGAAATTCCATTGCCGTGCCGGGGCCTGCTGGAAGCTAAGGCCTCGGCCCCAGCGGGGAGGGTCGGTGAACAGCAACGGAGGCCGGAAGACGGGGTGGCTTGATTACCTGAAAGCTCGCATGGCGAACGATTTCCAGTTCGCCATGATCGTGGTCTTTGGCCTTGTCAGCGGCTCGGTGATTGCCGGCTTTGCCGTGTTCCGGCTCTTGACGGGCCATCTTGTCGCCGCCGGGTTGAATGCGCTGATCTCGGGGCTGGTGCTTGGCGCGGTGGCTTATGTCATCACCACGGGTCGAAATCAGCCTGCTGGCGTGGCCTTCGTCCTGGTCATTACGCTGGGTGCGTTTTTCAGCACGCTGCTGGTTGGTACGACGGGTCTGTCCTGGAGTTTTCTGGCCTTCTGGATTAATTTCGTGTTGACCGATCGCCGCATCGCGCTTGCGGCCAATCTGATGATGCTGTTGCTGATCAGCTTCGTCACGTCTGCTTTCGATTCGACGCTGGCATTGGCCACCTATCTGATCACCGGCTTGATGATCACGGTATTCGGCTTCATCTTTG
>PWYW01000003.1 GCA_003567685.1 Gammaproteobacteria bacterium | reverse complement strand
TCCACCAGCAGGCGATAGTCATCCGTCAGTTCAACCGAGGTCATGGCGTTCCATTATTTTTCTTGAAATGCAGCAATTGATTGTTGGCCGGCATGGCAATGGTGTCGACCTGCTCGAAGCCCGCCGATTGTGCCATGGAACGCAGTGACTGAAGATCACGAATCCCCATGCGGGGATCACGGGCCCGGAGGCTCAGATCAAAAGCCCGGTTGCTGTCTGCGCTGTGTTGGCCCGCTTCGCTGAACGGCCCGTACACCAGCAGCAAACCGCCCGCGCCCAGAACGCTGGCCGCGCCGCTGAACAGTTTCGGCGCCAGTTCAAAAGGCATGATGTGCAGGGTATTGGCGGTAAATACGGCGTCGAAGCGAGCATCAGGCCAGTCGTCATGCCCCAACTGCAACGGCAACGGAGAAGCCAGGTTACCCTGACCTTCAAGGGCAAAACGCGCCTTCAGGTCGGGCAGGTTGCCCGGCACATCGCTGGCTTGCCAGTGCAACCAGGGCAGGTTCTGCTGAAAGTAGACAGCATGTTGGCCGGTACCGCTGCCAATTTCCAGCACCCGACAGCAGCCTTCACCAGGCCGGGGCAACAAGCGCGCCAATTCAGCGGCAATCGGCGCCTGGTTACGCTCACAGGCCGGTGAAAACGGCAGCTGCGTCATTGGCTCATGGCCTTGATCAGCCGCCGGCGCAGGTCAACAAACGCGGGCTCCAGGCGCTCTCGTTCTCGATGGACGCCCTGGCTGACCCGGCATTGCCCGCCAACCAGCACACGATTGATCATGCCGGGCTGTTCGGCCAGGATGAACGTATCGAGTTGCTGGTCCGGGGACAGGCCGGCCAGCAGCGAATGATTGGGCTGCAGCTCGACAAGATCGGCACGCCGTCCCACTTCGATGGCCCCGGCAGGCTGGGCCAGCGCCCCGGCACCGCCGGCCGCCGCCTGTTGCCAAAGCGATGCCCCCAGATGCACCGGCGGTGTCAGCAGCAGATTGCGTTGCTGGCAACGAAGGCGCTGCCCCCATTCCAGCAAGCGAAGCTCGCTGGCCGCCGACGTGCAGACATTGCTGTCGGAACCGATTGCCCAGCGTCCACCCTCGGCTTGCCACTCGGCGGCAGGAAACAGACCGTCACCCAGGTCGGCCTCGGTGGTCGGGCAAAGCCCCACGGCAGCGCCACTGGCCAGCATGTCGGACCGCTCGGTGGCGGTAATGTGGGTGGCATGAATCAGGCACCAGCGCGAATCCACCGCCACGCTGTCCAGCAAGTCCTCCACCGGACGGCGACCGCGACTGGCCAGGCAGGCCTCTACCTCGCCGGTTTGTTCGGCAATGTGCAAATGAACAGGCCAATCCTTGGGTATGGCGGCGACCAGCTCGTTCAGGTCGTCGACCGCAACAGCACGCAACGAATGAGGGGCAATGCCAAGACGCTGGTTGGATGGCCTGACGGCATTGCTCGCCCAGTGCACGTTCAGTTCATGACAAAGCGACAAGAAGTCGTCAGCATCCAGGACAAACCGCGCCTGTGCCGGCTCCGGCGCACGGCGACCAAAACCGCTGTAGCGGTACCAGACCGGCAGCAAGGTCAGGCCGCAACCGGCCTGCTCCGCGCCTTGCCGCAGCGCAAGGCTGCTGTCCAGCGCGGCTGCCCGTCCAAGGAAATGGGGATAGTGGAATTCGCCGTTGGAGGTATATCCTCCTTCGAGCAACTCGGCATAGAGCCAGGCGGACAGGTCAGCCAGATCGTCCGGCGAGAGCAGATCGAGGGCGCGATACATCGATTCACGCCACGACCAGAAGCTGTCTTTGTCCGCCGCGCGGTAGGCCGTCAAGCCTGCAATCAGGCGCTGGTGGGCGTGCGAATGAACATTGCACATGCCCGGCAGCACCGGGCCGGAAAAGGTTTGGCAGGCCTCTTCACGGCTTCCCGGCCGAAGGCCAACAATCCACCCAGCATCATCCACCTCGATCAGCACGCGCTCGCGCCAGCCTTCAGCGGTCAGCGCGTAGGGTGCCCACCAGCAAGTATGCGACTCGCCGCTCACGGTCGCCAATCCAGCAATCGCCGGGCCAGCGAGTCCAGCAAGGCCATCAAGTCGGCCGCGCGGTCCGGCGAAAAATCCGCGGGATTCTGCTCATCCAGGTAGCATGCCTGGGAGATTTCAATCTGAAGGGCGTGCAGACCTCTGGCGGGCTGGCCGTAGTGGCGGGTGATGTAGCCGCCCTTGAATCGACCATCCGCTACCCAGCTGAAACGGGTTTGACTGGCCATTAAATCGGTCACGACCTCAGCCAGTTCGGGCGCGCAGCTCTGCCCATCGTTGAAACCAAGGTTGATATCAGGCAGCTGGCCTGGAAAAAGACGCGGCACCCGACTGGCAATGGAGTGAGCGTCCAGCAGAATCGCATGACCATACCTCTGTTGAAGATCTTCAAGTGAGGCGGCCAGCCGCCGGTGATAGGGTGTCCAAAAGCGCGTTATCCGGTCCTCAATAGCGGCGGATTCTGGCTCACTGCCGGGCGGATAAAGGGGATCGCCGGAAAAGGTTTTCAGCGGAACCAGCCCGGTTCCCGCACCCGGATAAAGGGGTGCATTATCGGGCGGGCGGTTCAAATCAATCACGTAGCGACTGTACTCGGCCACCTGGATGCCAATGCCCACATCGGCAAGCGGCAGAACCAATTTGTCAACGTGCCAGTCAGTATCCGGAAGACGTCGCCAGGGCGCATTATTGCCTGTCAACTCCTCCGGCACTCGGGTGCCTGCATGTGGCACGTTGATCATCAGCGGGACTTGCGATCCGCCCAGTTGTCGATAAACGATTCGGTTGCTCATGGCTTCATCACGCTTCAATTGAGTTGCCCTGCGTCAAATGAAAAGGCCCGCCGATGGCGGGCCTTCCAAGACGGCCCTCGGGGCCAGTCAACTCGAACGGGAGCGACAATCAATCGATCGTTGCACGCTCGTCAAGGATTGACGGTGTGACGAAAATCAGCAGCTCACGACGCTGTTCGTCATTGCCTCGGCGACGGAACAAATGCCCCAGTACCGGCACGTCACCCAACATCGGAACCTTGGTGGTCGTGAAGTTCCGCTCTTCTTGGAAGATGCCACCCAACACCACGGTCTGGCCATTCTCAACCAGCACGTTAGTGCCCAGTTCACGTGTATCGATGGACGGCACAGAACCTCCGCGGCCGGTCTGGAAAATCTCGCCAACGGTATCCTGCTTGACGGTCAGGTCAAGCTGGACGCGGTTGTCCGGGGTAATCAGCGGCGTTACACGCAGTTCCAGCACCGCCTCCTTGAATTCGACGTTGACAGCGCCCGCCTGGTTGCCGCCCTGCAGTGATTCGAAAGGAATTTCGACACCCTGCTGAACGTAGGCCTCGGACTGGTTGGCAGCGATCACCCGTGGCGACGAAATCACTTCACCATTACCTTCAGTTTCAAGAGCACTCAGCTCCAGATCCAGCAGATAGTCGGCGGCAAGGATGGATACGCCCAGGCGTCCTGCCGGATTGGCCACTGGCAGGTTGACGTTGAGCCGATCGTCGAGGTTGGGTGCATCAATCGGGTCACCGGCGCTGCCAGGCGCAAAGCGACGATTCGAACCCAGCAGGCCGAGATTGTTCATGCGGTCCGCTGCTTCGCTGGAGCCACCGACAGAGTGAATGCGACGACCACCGTCATGACTACCGGTGACGCCGAAACGCACACCCAGCTGGTAGTTGAAGTCATGTCGAGCCACCACGATCCGACTTTCGATCAATACCTGGCGAACCGGACGGTCAAGCTCGGCGATCAATTCGCGAACATCGTCAATGCTTGCCGTTGTATCAGAGATCAGCAGCGTATTGGTCCGAACGTCCACGGTAACGGTGCCACGCGGCGACAGAAGCCCCGTACCGTCATCGGTATCAGCCGAAGCTGCCCGAATCAGAGTCGCCATGTCAGAAGCGTTTGCGTAGCTGATCGGGATCATCGCGGTACGCAACGGCTCCAGGGTTTGACGCTCGGCACGGGCCCGCAAAATCTGCTGCTCGCGCGCCGCAATTTCATTGGCCGGGGCGATCCAGATGACGTTCCCTGACCGACGCATATCGAGATTTTTCGTCTCAAGAATGATGTCAAGCGCCTGATCCCAGGGCACATTCGTCAAACGCAAGGTCAACGACCCCTCGACCGAATCGGAGACGACAACGTTCATTTCCGACACGTCCGCGATCAACTGCAGAACCGATCGAACCTGGATATCCTGGAAGTTCAGGGTAACCCGTGAACCTTCGTATTCACGTTCCTCAAAGAATTGCAGTTCGCGATCAGTTGGAGCCTGAGCAGCCGGACGTCCCACTTCGATGACCAGTCGGTCGGCGGTCTGGAAAGCCAGATGTTCGTAGGCACCGGAAATGTCAATATTCATTCGAACGTTGTCACCGCGCTGCTCCGGCGTGATGAACTGGATCGGTGTGGCAAAGTCCGAAACGTCAAGCCGCTCGGCAAGCCGGGCCGGGAGACGGGTATCGAACAGGTCAACACGCAGACCACCGGTCCGCTCGTTGACGGTCATCGTGACGCCAGAGCGGTTGAGGTCGATCAGCAGTCGGCTCTCGCCCTCTTCGCCGCGTCGAAAATCAATTCCTGCCAACTCGAAGGCCGAGTCGGATGCAGAGCGAGCACCTGTGGTTGCGGCTGTCGGGGCGGCCGCGACTGGCATTCCTCCGCCGAGATTCAGCTCGAGCTGGTTACCTGAAACGCTCAGGTCGTAGGGAACAGACCGAGTCAGGTCTACAACCAGGCGGGTTCGCCCGCCAGCGCTGATGGCGGTATAGCTTTGAGCCACACCGACTCCGACGGGCACCCGGCTTCCGCTGACAGCGGAACGGGTGTCGGGCAGTTCAACCACGATGCGGGACGGACGCTCGGTCACGAACACCGTCGGATCTGGCGGCGGAGAGTCCAGCGTCAGAATAAATCGAACATCTCCCTCGCTGGATTCGACCCGAACGTCCTGAAGCTCGTTGGCAGTCGCACTGCCGACCAGCCAGAACAGCCCCATCAAAACCAGTGCAGTCTTGCTACTGCTGTTCATGATTCTTCTCCCGTTCATGGCCCTTCTGCTTGTTGCTTTGATCATTGTCTTGAAAATCCTTGGCATTCCGTCGCGGCTCAGTTAATCGGTCAACATGACCTGGGTGCGGCGCTCTACCCAGCCGCCACGCGGGTCTTCGAACAACTCAACCAGCTCCACCCGGTCGTCTCTGACGCGAGTGACTCGCCCGTGGTTTGTGCCCATGTAGGCGCCCTCGGAGACGCGATGAACCACACGCTCATTGTCGCGAATAAGCGCGAAGTTCGTTCCCTCCATTTCGAGTGTTCCAACCATGGCCAAGGTATCCAGCGGGAAACCTTCAAGGAATTCGCGCGGTCGATCAAGGTCCGGGCGCACGCCACTGACTGCTTCCTGACCGTCTTCCGCCTCTTCCTCTGCATCCGCTTGAGCCACTCTTCTCTGGAAGGGGTCTCGCAGATCAAATGCATCGTAAACCACGGTTTCCGGCGAACGAATCGGCGGAATCGGATCAATTTCACCCCCGGGGGTGCGTAACTCTTGCTGGACCCACTGCTGCAAATCGCGGGTATCTCGTTCACAGCCAGTCAGCAGGATGAGAGCCGCCATGGCGATAAACAAGCAGCGGCCAGGCTTGAATACGGTATTCACAGCCCTCCTCCTTCAACTTCGTTCGGATCCAGGTAACGGTAGGTGGTCACTGTGCCCTCCATCCGGAGACGGCCGCCCTCCACGGGCTGCAGCGAAATATCCCGCATGGTCAGGATGACCACTCTGGAAAGCGAGGCCACCGAGCTGACGAACGAGCCGAACTCGTGATAAGTGCCAACCATCCGCACGCTGATGGGCTGTTCCGCGTAGAAATCACGCATGATCTCGGAACGCGGTTCGAACAACTCGTTGGAAATGCCGGTGCCTTGGGCAGTACGCGAAATGTCGACAAGGATGGCCGGCATCTCGGTCCTCGATGGCAACTGCTGCAGCATACCAGCGAGCAAGTCCTCCATTTCCTCCAGCTGGGCCTCATAGGCCTCCAGATTCGCAGCCTTTTGCTGCTTCTCGCGAAATTCCTGCTTTAGCTGAAGCTCGGTGTTCTCACGGTTGGCGAGCGTCTCCCGTTTGTCCTTGACCATGAACCAGTAACCCGCCGCCAGCAGAGCAATCACGACGAAACCGATGACTACCGCCTTGGCGCCGACAGACGCGCTGCCCAGGTTGTTGAAATCAAGATCCTTGAGTTCCGACATATCCATTTCAGAAGCTCTCCTCGTCGGTCTCTGGGGGGGCAATACGGGCCGAAAGCTCGAAGCGGTAAGGTTGGGCAGGACGATCAGAAGACGGAGATCGCTCGACGATCCTGAGTTGTGGGTCGCTTAGCCAGACAGCCGCTTCGATGTTTCGCATGTATTCGGAAACGCGGGTTTCGGATTCACTCGAGCCCAGAATGGTCAGGCGCTCCTGGGTCTGGCGAACCGAGTTCAGCGTTATCCCCTCGGGGACCGTTCTGGCAAGCTGATTGAACAAATGAACCGTTGCCGTTCTGTTGCTCTGCAGCCGCTCGATGACGTCCTTGCGAGAAATCAGGCTGTCCCGAACTTGCTCGAGTTGGTCGATGCGTTGGATGTCCTGGTCCAGTTTGCGAATTTCCGCCCTGAGGAAGTTATTCCTTGCGTCTTGACCCGATATCTGAACATTCATCAGGTGATTGGCCATCATCACCAGCGCGGCTGCCACCAGAACGGCCACGCCCAGCGAAATCATGAAGTTCTTCTGACGCTGCTGTCGCAGGTTCTCACGCCAGGGAAGAAGATTGATCTTTGCCATCAGTCAAACCCCCGCAAAGCCAGCCCGCAGGCGGTCATCATGGCCGGACGCGATTTGTCGACGGCCCGAACGTTGATCTTTGGCGACAATCTCAAATCCTTGAGCGGATCTGCCATCTCGCACGAAATGCCGACTTCGTTGCCGACGGCTTCGGCCAGGCCAGGAATCGCAGCGCCGCCACCAGTCACGAACAGGTTGCTCAAGCTGGTGTAATCACTGGACGACGCGTAAAACTGCAACGCCCGGCTGATTTGCTGAACGATGTTGAGGCGAAACGGCTCCAACACTTCGTCTTCGAAGCCGGCCGGCGGCTCCTCCCCGCGCTGGAGGAACTGGGCCTGCTCCGCATCCATCCCGTACCGGCGCATGCATTCCTCTACCAGTTGGTTGCCCCCGAACGAGTGCTCCCGGTTGTAGATGACGCGGTCGCCGCGCAGCACGATCATGGTCGAGGCAGTTGAACCGATGTTGAGCGCACCAATCGTGTCTGTATCGTCAATCCCCCCACCCTTTCGCACAAGACTGAACGCGTTGGCGATGGCGTAGGATTCAACATCGATGACCTTGATATTCAAGCCGGCAAGTTCAGCGACCAGGCGTCGAGCGTCGACATGCTCGGTCTTGGACGCGGCCAGAAGAATCTCCAGTAGATCGGCATTGCGCGGCGATGGACCAAGCACTTCGAAATCCAGACTGACTTCGTCGCGAGGGTACGGAATGTACTGCCCCGCCTCGACTTCAATCTGGCCCTCGATGTCCTCCTCGGACATGTCGGCCGGCAGGTTGATGTTCTTGGTAATGACTGCGGAACCAGCCACCGCCATGGCGCAGGCCTTGGCCTTGAATCCGCCGCGCTTCAGCGCTCGCTTCACGGAATCGGCAACTTGCTCGGGTTCAACGATGGCACCCTCGCTGACTGCGCCATCCGGCACGGCCTCGACGGCAAAACCTTCAACCCGGTAGCTAGACCCGGCCTTGGCTAATTGAATGAGCTTGACGCTGCTCGATCCGATATCCACGCCAATTAGGGGTGGGGATGCCGCGCGGAAAAGCTTCGACAATGTTGAGTTCATGCGTTTCTCTTGGCCCTCTGTTCGCCTTGAGCGGGGCGTGACCCCGTTGTCCCTGCTGTTCGAGCCCCTCGATCCGACAGCCTGTCCTGATGCGACGCTATGCTACTCTTTCTTACCTGTACTGTGCGCCGTTTTTCAAGGCACTTTTCGCCCTGTTGGGCGTCTTACCCGGGTATCGCCTTGATGTCCCGACATTAGATTTACCACAAGTGATGGTTCGAATAAAGCCTTTAATAAGATTTTCTATCCGCCTGTTTTTCCTGATGTTCGCTTTGGCGGCAATCGGAGCGGCGCTTGTGTGGCTGATTATCGTGCCTTCCTTGCCGTCTGTCGACACGCTCAGGGACGTCCGCCTTCAGGTCCCGCTCAGGATTTATTCGGCCGATGACCAGCTGATGCTGGAGGTGGGCGAACAACGGCGCACACCGGTTCGTCTGCATGACATGCCGGAGAACCTGCGCAAGGCATTTCTGGCAGCAGAGGACGACCGATTCTATCGTCATCCGGGTATCGACTGGCGGGGAACGCTGCGCGGCGTCGTTCTGTACGCCCGCTCGATGGGACGCGGCCGGGTACCTGGTGGCAGCACCATCACCCAACAGGTCGCCCGGCGATTCTTTCTGTCGACGGAATACTCCGTCACCCGAAAATTCCGCGAAATTCTGTTGGCGCTGAAGATCGAGCGCGAGATGAGCAAGGACGAAATTTTCGAGCTCTACCTCAACAAGGAATTTCTTGGTCATCGTGCTTACGGAGTGGGCGCTGCCGCCCAGGTTTACTACGGGAAAACCGTTGACGAGTTGACCCTCGCTGAAATGGCGATGATTGCCGCCTTGCCGAAAGCACCGTCCCGCGACAACCCGATCTCCGGTCCACGTCAGGCGATGATTCGGCGTAACTGGGTATTGGACCGCATGCTGCACCTGGGCTACATCAGCGAAACCGAGCACGCCGAGGCACGGGCCGAAGCCAACAATGCCCGCCTTCATGGGCCAGTGCGCCAGCTTGAATCGGATTGGGTGGCCGAAATGACGCGGCGCAAGATTGTCGACAAGCTGGGCGCCGAAGAAGCTTACGGTGGCGGCTATCGTGCCTGGACCACGGTTGAAGCGCCGCTGCAACGCGCTGCAGAGCAAGCCATCAGGGACGGCCTGCAGGCGCATGACCGCCGACAAGGCTGGCGTAGGCCCGAGAGGCAACTCGACGAAGCGGTACTGGACGATCGTGAAACCTTGCAACAGCAGTTGGCCAGCGTTCGTCTGGTTGCCGACCTGATGCCAGCGGTGGTGCTGGACAGCGACGATGAGCGGGCCATTTTGCTGGCCCGCAACGGTGAAGAGGTCATCATCGAGCTGGAGCAACTCGCCTGGGCCCGCCCACGACTTGGGCCGAACGCCCTGGGCAGCCGTCCCCAGGCGGCCAGCGATGTCCTGCAGCCCGGTGACCTGGTGCGCTTGCGGCCGCTCGAGGATGGCTGGCGATTGGCCCAGGTTCCCCTGGCGGAAGCCGCCCTGGTATCCATGGATGCGGAAAGTGGTGCCATCCTCGCCCTGGTCGGCGGTCTCGATTTCGGCCGCAGCCAGTTCAACCGCGCGACCCAAAGCCGCCGCCAACCCGGCTCCGCATTCAAGCCGTTTGTTTATGCTGCCGCCTTCGACAACGGCTTTACCCCCGCCTCCATCGTTAATGATTCGCCGGTAGTGATCAATGACCCTTCGATGGAACGCGAGTGGCGACCCACCAATTTCAGCCGGCAGTTTCATGGCCCGACCCGCCTGCGCGAGGCCATGGTTCACTCGCGCAACCTGGTCAGCGTGCGCCTGTTGATGAACGTCGGACTCGAACCATCACGAGAACACATCAGCCACTTTGGCTTCGAGCGGAGCGACCTGCCAGACGGACCGTCACTGGCGTTGGGCTCGGCGTCGCTGACGCCGTTGAGCGTGAATACCGGCTATGCCGTGTTTGCCAATGGCGGTTACCGAGTGGAGCCGCAGTTCCTTCACCGGGTCATCGACGGCAATGGCCGCAGCGTGATTGAGCCGCTGTGGCAACCGGTTTGCAGGGACTGCCCGGAACCCCGGGAAGAGGTTCTGGACGAATTGCCCGAAAGCAACGGTCAGCTTGACGCTCCACGTCGCATCACCCTGGGCGAACGCGAGGACAATGCCCACCCCCAGGAACTGGTCGGACCCACTTTGCCCAACCCTGCCCCACAGGTGCTATCGCCGCAGACCTCGTGGCTGATCAGTTCCATGCTGTCCGACGTCATCACAGGCGGAACCGGTCGGCGTGCACTCAGCCTCAACCGCTCGGACCTGGCCGGCAAGACCGGTACGACCAATGACCTTCGGGATACCTGGTTTGCCGGCTACGGCGGCGGGGTAGTGACCACGGTCTGGGTTGGCATGGACGATAACCAGAGTCTCGGTCGCCAGGAGCAGGGCGGTCGCACGGCGCTGCCCTTGTGGGTGGACTTCATGGCCGTCGCCCTTGAGGGACGCCCTGAAGTGGACATGAGCCCGCCACTTGGTCTGGTTCAAGCCCAAATTGACCCGGATACGGGCTTGCGAGTTCGACCCGGTCAGGTCGGCGCCATTCAGGAATGGTTCCATGCCGACAATTTGCCGGCGATCGAGGATCGCGATCGCGAACAGGATGACACCGACCCCTTCGACATCTTCTGACGCCGGCTCGGGCACACTGCCGTCATGAAAAAACCCCAGCGAAGCAACAAGCAGCGGCAGCAGATTGCTGCCGAGGCCGCGCGCATCATGGCCACCGAGGGCCAGAAAAGCTATCTGGTGGCCAAGCAGAAGGCCGCCCAGCGGCTGGGCGCACCTACCCGCAAGGGCCTGCCCTCGAACGTCGAGGTCGATGACGAGTTGCGACTTTGGCAACAGCTTTATGGTGGAGAGTCACTGTCAGAGCAGCTTCGACTGTTACGTGAGGGCGCCATCAAGGCAATGCGTTTCCTCAGGCCCTTTCAACCGAAACTGGTCGGCCCAGTTCTTGACGGAACCGCTGATGGTTTCTCGCGCATCTGCCTGCACGTGTTCAGTGACGACCCCGACGCCGTTGTCCGCCACCTGATGGAGCATGGCATCCCGTTCGACCAGGAACGCCGCCGGATTCGCTGGCACGACGGGGAGCATCGACACATCGATGTAGTGGTCGTGCAGGCCGGCGACGATACGGTTGAAATGTCATTGATGATCGGACGCGATGCACTGCAGCCACCGCTGAGCCCTGTCGATGGCCGACCGCTTAAACGCGCCAGCCTGGAAGAAGTTGAAGCACTGCTCGCCTGAGTCAACTCCAGGGCGGCGCTTCCGAGCCGTTCAGGCCGGATTCAATCTCTTGCGGTATGCTGAAGGCCAATACGGCATTCAGCAAAGGCATGCATCATGACCCATCGAGTGACGCCCAGAATCCTTGCCCTGACGGTCCTCGTGCTCTTCCTGACCGGCTGTGCCAGCCAGTTCCAGCCCCGTTACGGCAACGACGGCATCTATTACGATCAGCCGCAGCGAACAGTGCATCATGTCTCGGCCAACCCCGCGGTCTATCCCTTCTGGTCGCTCGACTGGTTTTATTTCAGTCGCCACTACCATCCTTATTCGGTCGTGGTGACTTCCTACGATCCCTGGTTTTACCCCTACCCAGGATGGTATTACGGCTATCGGCCCGGCTTCAGGAGCCATGTCGGCCTGGCCTGGGGTGGCTATTACCACCCCTGGTATCGGGGTGGCTTCGGCCATATCCGGCCATGGCAGCCCTACCCCATCGCCTACTACCCCAGCCGACCGCATGAACCGCGTATTCGAGTGGTCGATGAACGGTTGAATGAAACCCGGCGCGACGGTCGTGGCGACCGGAGAATCTCGCGCCTGCCAAGCCGTGCACCTGCCGGGGCTGAACCTATCGCTACCGATCGGCGGGTAATCGGCAGTGGCCCTGTCGCAACTGCCCCGCCGCGAACGACAAGCAGAAGCGGTAGTCGTCGCATCGAGCCCTCCGGACACGCGAGCGCCAGGCGCGCTGGCCCAAGCCGGCAACAGACGGCACCTCCGCCACGGACACGTCAGATCCAGCGCAGCCCGACACCGCGGCAGCGACCGGCCTCGACGACTCGCAGTCAGCCATCGACTAGCAATCGTCCGTCGACCAACCGGTCAAGCGCTCCGTCACAAAATCGCCGTAATGCGAACCGAACGCGGGAACGCGTCCAGCCACCCTAGGGAACCTCTGAACAATTATGCTCGGAGCGCGTTTCAGTCGGAGAAGCCGCAGATCGTGCGGTGCGACGCGAGTGACAGTAGCCGTCGCTACGACCGAGTGGCGCAACGTGCGAGATGCGGCTTCTCCGG
>PWYW01000049.1 GCA_003567685.1 Gammaproteobacteria bacterium | reverse complement strand
TGGTCGGAGATTTGATTCTGGCCGAAGTATTGCAGGGTTTCCGACATCAACGGGATTTCAACCAGGCCCGACGCCTGCTTGAATCCTTCGAAATCGTCGTCCTGAGCAACCCCTTACTGGCCGTCCAGGCGGCCCGCAACTTTCGCGAATTGCGCACTCATGGGGTCACCGTGCGCAAAACCATCGACACGGTGATCGCCACCTGGTGCATCGAACATGACCATGCCTTGCTGCATAGCGATCGTGATTTCGACGCCTTCGAAAAGCACCTCGGCCTGGAGGTTGTGATTGATTAGAGACGCGCGAGTCGAGTTGGGCTCAGGACGGTACCTCGCCCAGAGGCTTATATCGGCCCGGTTCTCCCGCTGTTTCCCGCTTTTCCGCTTAGGGCCCATTTCGGGCTCCGATATCGCTCGTCCATAGTTCTGAACTCTTTCAGGCTAACCAGCTTCATGCTCGTCTATCATCTCGCCATGGGTTGATGGTCATGAGCCCCGCGGACTTGAAAGGCGCCGTATCACGCGTAGCAACGGCGAGTTGATGGGTGATGGCGATGGCCGCGATGTAGGCATCTGCCATAGCAATGGGCTGACCGCCGGTGCGGGACTTGGCAAGTAGTCGATCATAGGCAGAGGTGCTGGTCAAATCGAACGGCAGAATGCGCTCATCAAACAAAGGCAAGACTTTTTGCTCCAGTCCGTGCTCCAGAAGGTCGCCTCTCTTGCCGTTCGGCATCAGGGCGATAGAAGTTAGCTAGTGGGTCCGGAGGATGCTGCTTCTACCGAACCAGACCGGGCATCATGTCCCGCCAGGCAGCAACCAGCAGCATGAAAGTGGCCGCGTGAAACAGGCCCGACGCCGGCAGCACCAGGTGAAGTTGCCAGATCAGCCCGGCGGCCAGGCTCAAGGCCCACACGCCACCAATCAGTACAGGCTGCAACCCGGCCGGCACCGGCCGACCCAGCCGCCACCAGATCACTGTCAGCGCAATCACGGCCAGCAGGATTTTCAGAGCGCCCATACCGCGCAGCAAGCGGAACAGTTCCAGATCATTCGTCCAGATTGCGGCCGGCTGGAGCATCAGCAGCGGGATAGCGAACAGAAGCCCGCTGCCGGCCACCAGCAGCAGACGCGCCCGACTTGATACGGCTTGACAATCAAGCCGGCCGGCAGTCGCGGTGCGTCTGCGCGTTGTGGACCCGGCCAGGCTGACAGGCTCGCATCTGGACCACGCTGGCCTCATACCGACGCCATCTCTGCGTCTGTCGCAAACAGCATGTCGATGTTCTGGAACGCCTTGAACTCTAGGTGGTTCCCGCTGGGATCAGCGATGAACATGGTGGCCTGCTCGCCCGCCCTGCCCTCAAACCGGATGTTGGGCTCGATCACGAACGAGACGGATGCCGCGCGAAGTCTGTCGGCCAGGTCGTGGAACGCCTCCCAGCCCATAATCGGCCCGAAATGACTGGCGGGCACGGCATGTCCGTCGACCGGGTTGGTCGCTGAGGCCGGATGATCTTCCGGCTTGACCAGATGCAGCACCAGCTGGTGGCCGAAAAAATCCAGGTCGACCCAGCGCTCTGATCGACGCCCCGTGGCGCAACCCAACAGGTCGGTATAAAAGCGCAAAGTGTCAGCCAGGTCCGTAACCGGCAAGGCAAGATGGAATGGTCCGAGGGTAGTTGTGTTTGTCATGCATCCAGTATAGCTAGCCGACAAGGTCCTGAGGCAGTATGATTCGGGCCATGGGCGACCGCAACCAGCACAGCCGCCGCCTTCATCTTGCGGTGGCGACCACTCTCACCCTGGCGGTTGCCGCAGCTGCCGTGGGTGTTTTCACCTTCCTGGTTAGTGCTGATCAGGAAGCGCGCACCGTTGTACTGCAAAGCCAGGCTGATCAATACGCAGGGGTGATCTCAAGCCGCTTCCAGCGGCATGAGACGCGCATTCGCTCGGCCGCCGCCTTCTTTGCTGCGTCTTCCAATGTCACCCGTAACGATTGGGCGGACTTTGTGGAAGAAACCGAAGCGATCCGTGACGGCATGTTCGAAATGTTCTGGGCGGAGGAAATCAGACGTGCCGATCTGCAGGAATTTTTCGCCCGCATGCGTGCCGACGGCTTCCCCGAGATCCAGCCCAACCCCCCGGACCCGCGCGAACGCTACTGCCTGATCCTATATACAGAGCCTGTTTCCGTGCACGCCGAGTCCCTCGGGCTCGATATCTGCACCCGCCCCCGGACCGAGCCCGCGGCCCGGCGAACCAGGGAAACCGGTGAGGTCAGCATGTCGATGTCGGTCAATATCGGTTCGGACGGCGAAGAATCCGTTCGCGGGCATGTCCTGCTGGGCTGGGTCGAAGCCGGGCGCTTTCATGACGGTGGATGGGTCGGGGGCACTGTTGCCCTGGACTCCCACTTCGCCGGTCTTGGCGTCGAACAAGGCGGCATCATCCTGACCGTGCGTGACCCGCTCGACCCCGACAATGACCCGCTGTTTAGCAGTGCTGATCGTCCTTCTGACCAAAGCGTCCTGATGGTCGAGCGGGAAATCGAGCTGGGCGGACGCCGCTTGCAGCTACAGTTCGAACAGCCCGCGGCCACTGAACCAACCGCGACATTGCTGCTGCTGGCTGGTCTCACCATCGCCGGTCTGCTCGGCGGACTGCTCTTTTCCACGCTCCGCACTCGCTCCCGTGCGGAGCGAATGGCCGAGGAAGCCACTGAAGCCTATCGAACCAGCGAGGAGTTGTTAACCTCGGTCACGGACAACATCTCCG
>PWYW01000056.1 GCA_003567685.1 Gammaproteobacteria bacterium | reverse complement strand
TGGAAATGGTCATGCCGGGTGACAACGTCCAGATGCAGGTCGAGCTGATTGCGCCGATCGCAATGGAAGAAGGCCTGCGTTTTGCCATCCGCGAGGGTGGCCGGACCGTGGGTGCTGGCGTTGTGGCGAAAATCCACAAATAAGGCTGGCAATTCCTCGAGGCTGCCTGCTATAATGGGCGGCTCAGGCATTAAGGGCCCCGCGACCTGAGGTCGTCGGGGCCTTGATCTTCGGATCAGACCGATGTCGCCCGAAAGGGCGATCTAGATTTGGATCTTTTACAGACTAAAGGCGTACGGCAATGGCCGAACAGAAAATCCGTATTCGTTTGAAGGGTTTCGATCATCGTTTGATCGATCGCTCGACCCAGGAAATCGTGGATACCGCCAAGCGCACCGGCGCTCAGGTTCGCGGCCCGATTCCCTTGCCCACCCGCAAGGAGCGTTACACCGTGCTGATTTCTCCGCACGTTAACAAGGACGCCCGGGATCAGTACGAAATTCGTACCCACAAGCGGCTCCTGGATATCGTTGACCCGAATGACAAGACCGTCGACGCGCTGATGAAGCTCGATCTCGCAGCCGGCGTTGACGTTCAAATCAAGCTGTACTGACAGCATCAGGCAGGATTGGAAAGATGACTATCGGATTGGTAGGACGCAAGCGGGGCATGACCCGGATTTTCACCGAAGACGGCAATTCCGTGCCGGTGACGGTCGTTGAGGTCAGCCCTAATCGAGTGACGCAGATTCGCAGCGTGGACAAGGACGGCTATGCCGCCATCCAGGTGACCAGCGGAGCACGTCGTACGTCTTTGGTAAGCAAGCCCCAGGCTGGGCATTTCGCGAAAGCGGGTGTCGATGCCGGCGAGGGCTTGTGGGAATTCCGCCTCGACGACGACAGCGCTGAATCTTTCGAGATTGGCAGCGAGCTGACCGTGAGCCGCTTCGAGGCAGGGCAGAAGGTTGACGTAACCGGCCCCAGCAAGGGCAAAGGCTTTGCTGGGGTAGTCAAGCGTCATAACTTCCGTATGCAGGACGCCACTCACGGCAACTCACTGTCGCACCGTGCGCCGGGTTCAATTGGCCAGTGCCAAACCCCTGGTCGCGTTTTCAAGGGCAAGAAGATGGCCGGCCACATGGGTTCTGAGCGTGTTACTACGCAGAATCTTGAAGTGGTCCGCGTTGATGGTGATCGCAATCTGCTTCTGATTCGCGGTGCCGTTCCGGGCGCGCCCGGCGGCCACGTCTTCGTCCGTCCTTCGGTCAAGGCATAAGGAGAGCTGAGATGGAACTTGCAGTGAATGGCGGAAGCCAGATCGAAGTCTCAGAGGCCGTGTTTGGTCGTGACTTCTCGGAAGCATTGGTGCATCAGGTCGTCGTTGCCTATCTGGCTGGTGGCCGTTCAGGCACCAAGGCCCAGAAGAATCGTTCCGCCGTCAGTGGCGGTGGACGCAAGCCGTGGCGCCAGAAGGGCACCGGTAATGCGCGCGCAGGCACCATCCGCAGCCCGTTGTGGCGCAGCGGTGGCGTGACCTTCGCCGCTCAACCGCGCGATTTCACCCAAAAGGTGAATCGGAAGCAGTACCGCGCAGCCATGCGGTCGATCCTGTCGGAGCTTGCCCGTCAGGACCGTCTGGTTGTGGTAGAGAGCTTCGAGATCGAAAAGCCGAGTACACGTGAGGTCCTTGGCAAGCTGAATGAGCTTGGCGTGAATCGCGGTCTGATCATTGACGCAGACGTCGACAGCAACCTGTATCTCGGCACCCGGAATATTCCGAACGTCAATACCGTCGCTGCGGATCGTCTCGACCCCGTCAGTCTGGTTGGTGCCGAAAAGGTTGTCATGACTCGCGCAGCTGTTGAAAAAGTACAGGAGTGGCTGTCGTGAACAACGAACGCATGTATCAGATTATTCGCTTCCCGCATGTGTCGGAAAAGACTGCTCGCTTGCAGGCCGCCTCGAACCAGTATGTGTTTGAAGTTCGCGTGGACGCTAGCAAGCCGGAAATCAAGCAGGCCGTGGAAGGCTTGTTCGATGTCCAGGTCGAAAGCGTGCAGGTGGTCAACCTGAAAGGCAAGCGCAAGAGCTTTCGCTTCCGCGCCGGCAAGCAGAACGACTGGAAAAAGGCCTATGTTCGAGTCAAGGCCGGCCAGTCGATCGAAGACTTACAAGTAGACTGAATCAGAGCCAGGAAACGATCATGGCAATCGTCAAAGCAAAACCGACTTCACCCGGGCGTCGCGGCGTCGTTCGCATTCGCCACGACCACCTGTGGAAGGGCAAGCCCTACGCTCCGCTGGTTGAATCGCAGAGCGCTTCGGGTGGCCGAAACAATAACGGTCGCATTACGACCCGCCACATTGGTGGTGGACACAAGCACCATTATCGTGTTGTTGATTTCAAGCGCGACAAGGACGGAATTCGGGGAATCATCGAACGGATCGAATACGATCCGAACCGCACCGCCCATATCGCGCTCGTCAAATATCTCGATGGCGAAAGACGCTACATCATCGCGGCCCGCAATATGCGCGCTGGCGACGAAGTGCTGTCCGGAAGCGAAGCGCCGATCAAGCCGGGCAATGCCATGCGCTTGAGCTCCATTCCCGTTGGTACTCAGGTGCACAATGTGGAATTGAAGCCCGGCAAGGGCGGTCAGTTGGCACGCTCTGCCGGTGCTTCGGTTCAGCTGGTGGCCCGCGAAGGGCGCTATGCAACCTTGCTGCTTCGCTCCGGCGAAATGCGCAAGGTGCTGACCAGCTGCCGGGCCACGATTGGCCAGGTCGCGAACGTCGAACACAACCTCGAGAAGCTGGGCAAAGCCGGTGCAAAGCGCTGGCGCGGTGTTCGCCCGACCGTTCGTGGTGTGGCCATGAACCCGGTCGACCACCCGCACGGTGGTGGCGAGGGTCGCACTTCCGGCGGTCGCCATCCGGTCACTCCCTGGGGTGTGCCGACCAAGGGCAAGCGTACGCGAAGCAACAAGCGTACCAGCAAGTACATCACGCGCTCGCGCAAGCGTAAATAAACGTAGGAAATCGCAATGCCACGTTCGATCAAGAAAGGGCCGTTCATCGATCACCACCTGGTGACCAAGGTGGAAACGGCCGTCGAAAGCAACAACAAGCGTCCGATCAAGACCTGGTCGCGTCGGTCAATGATTCTGCCGGAAATGGTGGGCCTGACCATTGCTGTCCACAATGGCCGGCAGCACGTGCCTGTTCTGATCAACGAAAACATGGTCGGGCACAAGCTCGGCGAATTCGCGCCGACGCGGACCTACAAGGGTCACGTCGCCGATCGCAAGACCAAGTAACCAGGATTGACGGTGATGGAAGCAACAGCAAAGCTAAAAGGCGCTCGGATTTCGGCGCAGAAAGCCCGGTTGGTCGCTGACCAGATTCGTGGCCTGCCCGTTGACAAGGCTGACGAACTGCTGAATTTCAGCAGCAAGAAGGGTGCTCATATCATCCGCAAGCTTCTGCTCTCGGCAGTGGCTAACGCGGAAAACAACGTCGGCGCAGACATTGATGAATTGCGGGTCGCCCGGATCTTCGTGGACGAGGGCCCAACTCTCAAGCGCGGTCGTGCACGGGCCAAGGGCCGGTATACGCGCATCCTGAAGCGGACCAGCCACATCACCGTCGTAGTGGCAGAGGACTAAGGAACTAGCATGGGTCAGAAGGTACATCCAACCGGAATTCGCCTGGGTATCGCCAAAGACTGGCGTGCCAAATGGTATGCCGAGCGAGAAGAGTTTGCGGACATGTTGCAAACCGATCTCAAGGCTCGCGATTATCTGAACAAGGTTCTGGCACACGCGGCCATCAGCCACATCCAGATTGAACGACCGGCCAAGTCTGCCGAAATTACCGTTCACACCGCCCGCCCGGGCATCGTGATCGGCAAAAAAGGCGAGGACATCGAAAAGCTCAAAGCCGCCGTCTCCAAGATCATGGGCGTGCCGACCAATATTCGCGTCAACGAGATCCGCAAGCCGGAACTTGATGCCAAGCTGGTCGCCGACTCGATCGCCCAGCAGCTCGAGCGCCGCGTTATGTTCCGCCGTGCGATGAAGCGCGCTGTCGGTAACGCCATGCGCCTTGGCGCCCTGGGAATCAAGGTCCAGGTTGGCGGTCGCCTGAATGGAGCCGATATCGCGCGCACCGAGTGGTACCGCGAAGGCCGGGTTCCCCTGCACACGCTCCGTGCCGACGTTGATTATGGCGTCGCCGAAGCGCATACCACCTACGGTGTCATCGGCATCAAGGTATGGGTGTACAAGGGCGATGTATTTGACCTGTACGAAGAAAGCGCATCCGAGTCCGGCAAGGGCAAGGGCGCACGCAAGGAGAACTGATCATGCTTCAGCCCAAGCGTACAAAATTCAGGAAACAGCAGAAGGGCCGGAACCGCGGCATGGCGCAGGTGGGCAACCGCGTCAGTTTCGGAGAATTTGGCCTCCAGGCAACGACGCGTGGTTTCATTACCGCGCGCCAGATCGAGTCGGCTCGCCGCGCGATCACTCGTCACGTCAAGCGTGGCGGAAAGTTGTGGATCCGGGTGTTCCCCGACAAGCCGATCACCAAAAAACCCGTCGAAGTTCGTATGGGTAAGGGCAAGGGTAACGTTGAGTACTGGGTCGCTCCAGTCCAGCCCGGTCGGATGCTGTATGAAATCCAGGGCGTGAGCGAAGAGATCGCTCGCGAAGCCTTCCGTCGCGCCGCTGCCAAGCTCAGCGTCAAGACGACCTTTGTAGCGAGGACCATGTAATGAAAGCCAGCGAACTGCGCGATAAAAACGCGGCCGAGCTGAAGGATCTCCTGCTGGAGCTTCGCAAGGAACAGTTTTCCCTGCGTATGCAGCAGGGAACTGGAACCCTCGAAGGCCGTCACGAGCTCAAGCGCGTGCGCCGCGATATCGCACGCATCAAGACGGTGATGAATCAGATCCAGGGTGAGACCGCATGAGTACCGAAAACAAGAAGCAACGTGCCCAGGTGGGCCGCGTTGTCAGCAACAAGATGGACAAGACCGTCACCGTGCGTCTGGAGCGCTTGGTAAAGCACCCGCTGTATGGCAAGTACATTCGCCGGTCCAGCAAGGTGCACGCCCATGACGAAAACAACGAATGCAATGAAGGCGATACCGTTCGTATCTCTCAGACCCGTCCGCTCTCGAAGAACAAGAGCTGGCGTGTTGATGAGATTGTTGAACGCGCCCAGTAAGCGGAGCTAATAGCATGATTCAGATGCAATCAAGACTCGCAGCGGCCGACAACAGCGGCGCACGTGAGCTCATGTGTATCAAGGTGCTCGGCGGGTCCAAGCGTCGTTACGCCCACATTGGCGATGTCATCAAGGTGACGGTCAAGGACGCCATCCCGCGCGGCAAGGTCAAGAAGGGCGAAGTGTATAACGCTGTCGTCGTTCGTACCCGTAAGGGTGTTCGTCGTCGCGACGGGTCACTGATCAAGTTCGATGGCAATGCGGCTGTGTTGCTGAACAGTAAGCTCGAGCCGATCGGTACGCGTATTTTTGGCCCGGTCACCCGCGAGCTGCGCTCGGAACGATTCATGAAGATCGTTTCCCTGGCGCCGGAAGTTTTGTAAGGAGCACTAACGATGGAACGTATTCGCAAGGGCGACGAAGTGATCGTGATCGCAGGCCGTTCAAAGGGCCAGCGTGGACACGTGCTGAAAGTGCTCAAGAACGATCGCCTGTTGGTCGAGAACGTCAACATGATCAAGCGGCATCAGAAGCCGGATCCTCAAAACCAGAAGCCTGGCGGGATCATTGATCGTGAGGCGCCGATCCACGCATCCAACGTGATGTTGTACAACCCGGCCACCGACAAGGGCGATCGGGTTGGATTCAAGTTTCTCGAAGACGGCCGTAAGGTGCGGATTTTCCGCTCTACCGGCGAAGTCGTAGATATCTGAGGCTAAATTGAAAATGGCTAGGTTGCAGGAATACTATCGCGACACGGTGGTGGGTCAGCTGAAAGAGAAATTCAGCTACCAGAACATCATGGAGGTGCCGCGGCTGAAAAAAATCACCGTCAACATCGGTCTTGGTGAAGCGGTTGGTGACAAGAAGGTCATTGAAAAAGCGCTGGGCGATCTTTCGAAGATCACTGGTCAACAGCCTATCGTGACCAAGGCGCGCAAGTCGGTTGCGAGTTTCAAGATCCGTGACGGATACCCGATTGGCTGCAAGGTTACGCTGCGCCGCGAGCGGATGTATGAGTTTCTTGATCGTCTGGTGACCATTGCGCTGCCACGCGTTCGTGATTTCCGTGGTATTCCGCGCAAGTCTTTTGACGGTCAGGGTAACTACAACCTGGGCGTCAAGGAACAGATTATTTTCCCGGAAATCAACTTCGACCAGGTTGATGCAATCCGTGGAATGGACATTGCATTCACCACCTCGGCTCGCACTGACGAGGAAGGCATGGCATTGCTGGAGGCCTTTGGCTTCCCCTTCCGTGCTCGCTAAGGAGAAATAGGCATGGCAAAAGTTTCAATGGTTAACCGCGATGTTCGTCGGGACAAGCTGTCGGCGAAGTACGCCGAAAAGCGCGCCGAACTGAAGCGCATCATCTCGGACCCCGAGGCTGACTTCGAATCCAAGCAGGACGCCATGTTCCGCCTGGCCAAGTTGCCGCGCGATTCGAGCCCGGTGCGCAAGCGCAACCGTTGCCGGGTTTCCGGGCGTCCCCGCGGTTATTACCGTAAGTTCGGCCTGGCCCGAAACAAATTGCGTGAAGCGGCGATGCGGGGCGATATCCCGGGTCTTCGCAAGGCTAGCTGGTAAGGAATAGACTGATGAGTATGAACGACCCCATTTCCGACATGCTTGCGCGGATCAAGAATGCGCAGGCGGTCAGCAAGCGCCAGGTTCGCATGCCGGCCTCCAATGTCAAGTTGGCCCTGGCCAACGTTCTCAAGAGCGAAGGCTACATCCGTGAGGCCAGCGTTGAGGGCGAAGGTGCCACGAAGGAACTCGTGATCGAGCTGAAGTATGTCGAAGGCCGTGGTGTTATCGATCGTCTCGAGCGCTACAGCAAACCTGGCCGTCGCCGCTACTTTGCCAGCAACGATTTGCCGCGCGTTCTGAACGGCTTGGGTATCGCCGTCGTCAGCACCTCCAAGGGCATGATGACTGACGCTCAGGCCCGCAAGGAAGGGCATGGTGGCGAAGTCCTCTGCCTGGTCGCCTGATCAAGGAGCTTTAAGAGATGTCTCGTATTGCAAAAAGCCCGATCGAACTGCCCAAGGGCGTTGAGTTCAACGAGTCGGCGGGAACGATCAAGGTCAAGGGCCCGAAAGGCACCTTGGAGATGAAACTGCATCCGGCGGTCGAAGTGAAATTGGACAATGGCGTTGTGACCGTTGCTCCACTGAACGATTCGGATATGGCCATGGCCGGTACCATGCGTGCCCTGATTGGCAACATGGTTGAAGGTGTGAACAACGGCTTCGAGCGCAAGCTGGCGCTGGTGGGCGTGGGTTACCGCGCCTCGGTTCAGGGCAAGTCCCTGAACTTGCAGCTGGGCTTCAGCCATCCTGTGGATTTCGAGATCCCGGAAGGTGTCACCATCGAGACGCCAAGCCAGACCGAGATCATCGTTCGCGGCAGCGACAAGCAGCAGGTCGGACAGGTCGCAGCCAAGATTCGCGCCTATCGTCCGCCAGAGCCCTACAAGGGCAAGGGTGTGCGCTACGCTGACGAGCGCGTGGTCATGAAGGAAGCCAAGAAGGCTTAAGGAATCGAAGAGATGAGCATCAAGAATCTTTCAAGACTGCGTCGGGCTCGTCGCTCGCGCGTAAGAATTCAGAAGTCAGGTGCTGCGCGCCTGACCGTCCATCGTTCCGGCCGCCACCTGTATGCCCAGGTGATCGCCCCGGGTGGTGGAAAGACCGTGGCAGCCGCTTCCACCGTCCAGAAGGGCGTGCGTGATGGCCTGTCCGGAACCTGCAACATCGAGGCCGCCAAGGCGGTTGGAAAGGCAGTGGCTGAGCGTGCGCTGGCGGCAGGAATTGAAGGTGTTGCCTTCGATCGCTCCGGTTATCAGTACCACGGTCGTGTCAAAGCTCTGGCTGACGCAGCGCGCGAAGCCGGCCTCAAGTTTTAAGGAATACGGAACCTATCATGGCAAGAGAAAACAGCACCGACGACCTGATCGAAAAGCTGGTCGCCGTCAACCGTGTCGTCAAAGTGGTCAAGGGTGGCCGTCAGTTCAGCTTTACGGCTCTGACCGTTGTTGGCGATGGTGAAGGCAAGGTTGGTTTCGGCTATGGCAAGGCGCGCGAAGTCCCGCTGGCCATTCAAAAAGCCATGGAACGCGCACGCCGCGACATGGTGCGCATTTCACTGAATGAAGGGACTCTGTGGCATGCCGTCAAGTCACGTCACAGTGGCTCGCGGGTTTACATGCAGCCTGCTTCAGAGGGTACGGGTGTGATCGCCGGTGGTGCCATGCGTGCCGTTTTCGAGGCGGTCGGCGTGCACAACGTGCTGGCCAAGAGCGTGGGTTCCAACAACCCGATCAACCTGGTGCGGGCCACCATGAAGGGTCTGCAGGCGATGGTTTCACCCGAGAAAGTGGCCATCAAGCGCGGCAAATCGATTGAAGAGGTCTTGGAACAACATGGCTAACACCGAAGGACGCAAGCTGCGCGTGACCCTGATCCGCAGCACCAACGGCAAGATCCAGAGCCACCGCGAAACGGTTCGCGGGCTTGGCCTTCGTCGCATGCACCACACCGTTGAACTGGAAGACACGCCGGCAGTCCGCGGCATGATCCACAAGGTCAACTACCTGGTTCGCGTCGAAGAAGCCTGACACAGCAATTTCTAAGGATTGTGATCATGAAACTCAATTCCGTTCAGCCGGCTGAAGGCAGCCGCAAGACCCGCAAACGCGTCGGCCGTGGTATCGGTTCGGGCCTCGGTAAAACCGGTGGCCGTGGCCACAAGGGCCAGAAGTCGCGGTCGGGTGGTTACCACAAGGTCGGTTTTGAAGGCGGTCAAATGCCGCTTCAGCGCCGTCTGCCCAAGGTTGGTTTCAACTCGGCGGTAAACCGCAAGACGCGCGAAATTCGTTTGTATCAGCTTGCCACCCTCGAAGGTACCGAGATCAATCTTGAGTCCCTGAAAGCCGCTGGCCTGGTGCCGAACGACACCAAGCGCGCACGCTTGATTGCCAAGGGTGAAATTGGCCGTGCGGTCACGGTCTCCGGCATTCATGTGACGGCGGGTGCTCGGGCAGCCATCGAAGCAGCGGGCGGGAAGGTCGAATAATGGCTCGCGGCGCCGCTGATATGTCGGGCATGCTCGGTGGCATCGGGCGCCTGAAAGAGCTCCGCCAGCGCCTTTTCCTGGTGCTGGTTGCCCTGCTCGTGTTCCGTTTTGGCACGTTTATTCCGGTACCTGGAATCAACCCAGCTGCATTGGTCGAGTTGATGGACCTGCAGCGCGGCACCATTGTCGACATCTTCAACATGTTCAGTGGTGGTGCGCTGGGTCGTTTCTCGATTTTCGCACTTGGTGTCATGCCTTACATCTCGGCTGCGATTATCATGCAGTTGATGAGCCACGCGATTCCGCAGCTTCAGCAGTTGCGCAAAGAAGGCGAGGCCGGCCGACGCAAAATCACCCAGTACACTCGCTATTTCACGGTCGTACTCGCACTGTTCCAATCGTTTGGCGTGGCCATGGCCCTGCAAAACCAGGGCGCTGGTGCAGGCTTGCCGGTCGTGATTGCGCCCGGCCCTGGCTTCATCCTGGCGGCGGTCGTGACCTTGACGGCAGGCACTGTGTTCCTGATGTGGCTCGGTGAGCAGATCACCGAGCGGGGCATCGGCAACGGGATATCCATCATCATCTTCGCCGGTATCGTGGCAGAGCTGCCGAATGCCGTCGGCTCGACCCTCGAGCTGGTCAATACGGGTCAGCTTGGTATTACGACGGCCCTGTTCCTTCTGGTGATGGCGCTGGCGGTAACCGCGTTCGTGGTCTTCGTGGAGCGTGGCCAACGGCGGATTACGGTCAACTACGCCCAACGGCAGGGTCGCCGGGCTTATCAGAGCCAGTCGTCACACTTGCCATTGAAGGTCAATATGGCCGGTGTTATCCCGGCAATTTTCGCCTCCAGCCTGGTGCTGTTTCCGGCAACCATCTCTACCTGGTTCGGCCAGGCGGAAGGTGTCACCTTCCTCCAGACCGTTGCTGAACAGCTGCGTCCGGGACAACCGATTTACATCACGCTTTTCGGCGGACTGGTGGCGTTTCTCTGCTTCTTCTACACGGCAATTGTTTTCAATTCCCGTGAGACGGCAGACAATTTGAAGAAGTCTGGCGCGTTTATCCCGGGCATTCGTCCGGGTCGGCAGACGGCAGACTACATCGACTACGTGCTTACCCGTTTGACGACGGTAGGTGCGATTTACCTGGTGGCGGTCTGTTTGCTGCCAGAATTCCTGATCATGCGCTGGAACGTGCCGTTCTACTTTGGTGGTACCTCGCTGCTGATCATCGTGGTGGTGACCATGGATTTCATGGCCCAACTCCAGGCACATTTGATGTCGCATCAGTACGACAGCCTGCTGAAGAAATCCAATTTGAAGAATTATGGTCGTTCCGGCGTCACGCGCCGCTAACGGTCTGTTGCAACTGATCGGAGTGAAAAAATGAAGGTTCAGGCATCGGTCAAGAAAATCTGCCGAAACTGCAAAATCGTCCGCCGCCGTGGTGTGGTGTTCGTGATTTGCAGCGATCCCAAACACAAACAGCGTCAGGGTTGAACCTCGCTGTTGATTGAAACCCAGCAACTCGGTATAATTGCCGGTTTGCGCTGACAAGCTGTAACAGGTTTTACGGAGAACATACATGGCTCGTATTGCAGGCGTCAACCTGCCCGTCCAGAAGCATATCTGGGTGGCACTGACCCACATTTACGGTATCGGCCGGACCCGCTCTTACCAAATCTGCGAGGCCACGGGTGTGGCTCCGGATACCAAAGTGCGTGATCTGACTGAAGCCGAACAGGAAAAGCTTCGCCAGGAGATCGGCAAGTACAACGTCGAGGGTGACCTGCGACGCGAAGTTGCCATGAGCATCAAGCGTCTGATGGACCTGGGCTGCTACCGCGGTCTGCGTCACCGTCGCGGTCTGCCGGCGCGTGGCCAGCGCACCCGTACCAACGCTCGTACCCGCAAGGGTCCGCGTCGTCCGATTCGTTAAGGTAGACACTGATGGCCAAGCAAACCTCCAAAGGCAAGAAGAAAGTCAAGAAGGTGATTGTCGACGGCATTGCCCACGTGCATGCCTCGTTCAACAACACCATCATCACGATTACCGATCGGCAGGGCAACGCGCTGTCGTGGGCAACGTCGGGTGGCTCCGGGTTCCGTGGGTCACGCAAGTCGACGCCGTTCGCTGCCCAGGTCGCGGCTGAAAACGCCGGACGCGCTGCCCAGGAATACGGGATGAAAAACCTTGAAGTTCGTGTCAATGGCCCGGGCCCGGGTCGCGAATCCTCGGTTCGATCGCTGAACGCGGTCGGCTTCAAGATTGTGAACATTATTGATGTGACGCCCATTCCCCACAATGGATGCCGTCCTCCCAAGAAGCGTCGGGTCTGACGCTTCACACTGCGGAACTAAGAGATTATGGCTAGATATATCGGACCGACTTGTAAGCTTGCCCGCCGTGAGGGCATGGACTTGAGCCTCAAGAGCCCTGCTCGCGGCCTCGACTCCAAGTGCAAACTGAACCAGCCGCCAGGCCAGCATGGTGACAGCCGTCGTCAGCGCTTGTCAGACTACGCACTGCAGCTGCGGGAAAAACAGAAGGTTCGCCGTATGTACGGCGTGCTGGAAAAGCAATTCCGCAACTATTACAAGGAAGCCGCCCGTATCAAGGGTGCCACCGGTGAGAATCTGCTCCAGCTGCTTGAGAAGCGCCTGGATAACGTGGTTTACCGGATGGGTTTCGCGGTCACTCGCGCGCAGGCTCGTCAGCTGGTCAGCCACAAGTCCATCGAAGTGAATGGAAAGAGCGTCAACATTGCCTCTTACCAGGTTCAGCCCGGTGACAAGGTGTCTGTTCGGGAGAAGTCGCGGAAGCAGCTCCGAATCCAGGAATCCATCAACATTTCACGCGAGCTTGACCTCGTCCCCGATTGGGTAGAGGTGGATTTCGAGAAGATGGAAGGCACCTTCAAGGGTGTTCCGGAACGGAATGACCTTCCGCCCGACATCAACGAAAACCTGATCGTCGAGCTCTACTCCAAGTAAACCTGACGATGCTGGCGACGCCGGCATCGTTCCTTTTTGCAAGTATTTAGAGAGGCAGTACATGTCAGGCCAGATAAGCGAACTTATCGGGACGATGCTGAAGCCCCAGGGCCTCGTTGTTGACGAGATCAATGCTCGTCGCGCCCGTATCACCCTGGAGCCGCTCGAACGCGGTTTCGGGCATACGCTCGGCAATGCCTTGCGTCGCGTTCTGCTGTCTTCGATTCCCGGTAGTGCGATCACCGAGGTGGAAATCGAAGGCGTGCTGCACGAGTACACGGCCGTCGAGGGTATTCAGGAAGATATCGTCGAGATCCTGTTGAACCTCAAGGAAGTTGCGGTTCAGATGCACTCGCGTGATGAAGCCGTGTTGACCCTCAGCAAGGACAAGGCGGGCCCGGTTACGGCCGGTGACATCCAGCTCAACGATGATGTCGAGGTGGTAAATCCGGATCACGTGATTTGCCATCTGACCAAAGATCAGAAACTGCGGATGCAGCTCAAGATCACTCGCGGTGTTGGCTACAAGCCCGCCAATGCGCTGAAATTCAACACCGAAGAGACGCGTCCGATCGGCCGTCTCATGCTGGATGCGTCGTACTGCCCCGTGCACCGCGTGGCCTACAGCGTGGAGAGCGCCCGTGTCGGCCAACGTACGGACCTCGACAAGCTGGTTCTGGATATCGATACCAACGGCACGATGAGCTGCGAAGACGCGGTCAAGCTGGCCGCGGGCATCCTGGTCGACCAGATGTCGGTATTCGTGGACTTTGTTGCCCGCGAGAAGGAAGCCACCGAAAGCCGTGCCGAGTCGTTCGATCCGGTCTTGCTGCGTCCGATCGATGATCTGGAGTTGACGGTGCGTTCGGCCAACTGCCTGAAGGCTGAACACATCCAGTACGTTGGCGATCTGGTTCAGCGTACCGAAACCGAACTGTTGAAAACCCCCAACCTGGGCAAGAAGTCGCTGACCGAGATCAAGACGGTACTGGCCTCGCACGACCTGAATCTGGGCACCCGCCTGGAAAACTGGCCGCCAGCCAGCCTGGCCCGTACCGAGCGTTAAGGAGAATATCAATGCGTCACCGCAAAGCAGGGCGTAAGCTCAACCGTACGTCATCGCACCGTCAGGCGATGTTCCGCAACATGACGGCCAGTCTCATTCATCACGAGCTGATCAAAACCACTTTGCCAAAGGCCAAGGAGTTGCGTCGCGTCGCTGAACCGCTGATTACGCTGGCCAAGGAAGACACGGTTGCCAAGCGTCGTCTGGCATTCTCGCGTCTGCGCGACAAGGAAGCTGTGGGCAAACTGTTTTCCGAAATTGCGCCGCGCTACTCGCAGCGCCCGGGCGGCTACTTGAGAATCCTCAAGTGCGGTTTCCGTGCTGGCGATAATGCACCGATGGCCTACGTCGAACTGGTCGATCGGCCGGACGCGCCCGGCGTCGAGGCCTCTGATTAAGGCATCGCCTTAACTGCGTTCAAAAGCCCGGCAATGCCGGGCTTTTTTATTGCCCGCTGCGTCATCGGGATAGGGGGCATCTGATCATCCAGGCGTCGATTCCGGCATCAGCTTGACGCGGTACACTAGCGTTTTATGCTCAGGTTGAACATGACTCAGCGTTTGACAGTGCTTGCCGCCGCCGGGATCATACTGCTGGGCCTTGCCGGCACCGTCTTCATCGTTCTCGATGAACAACGCCTCAAGGGAATGGTGTCCGAATGGGGCTCTTCGGCGATTGGCGGGCAGCTGCTGGTTCGGGGGGAGTTACGCTGGCGCTGGGAACGGGGCTTGCGCATCGAGCTGGACGAGATCCAACTGGATGGGTGGACCATGGCGCAGGTAGACAGTCAGATTCTTGCCGAATCGATGACGGCCCACGTTCGGCTGTTGCCTTTACTGCGTGGCCAGTTGGCTGTCCGTGAGCTAGAGTGGCGGAATACCCGCGTTCGCCTGTCGGCGGATCCCACGGCTTCAGTCGATGCCGGGCAGGCAGTCTTCAGTGGGCCTGACTCCCTTGCAGTCAGTGAGTATTCCGATAGTGCCGTTCTTGGGCTGCCCGAGCGCCTTGTTTTCAGGGGGCTTGCAGTGGATTTGCCAGAGCCTGGCTCGCTTGCCCGCGCTGGCTTCAGCGTGGACGAGGTCATTGTCAGCGATCTCAGGCCAGGCTCACCTATTCCCTTCATGGTGGATGGTGTGGTTCTCGAGTCGCACATTCTCGGTCCGCTTCGGGTTCAGGGTGAACTTTCCGGTCAAGAGAACGGAGCGTGGCTGTTGGCCGACCTGGTTGCGGTTGGTCAATCTTCCGACGGACTTTACGATTACCGTCTTCTCGGCGATGCCGAGCTCGATCTGGGCGCCAGCCGCTTGCGGCTCAACCAGAGCCACCTGGTGATCAACGGTTTTGACTTCCTTCTTGGGGGAGTCTATGAATTCCTGGAAGGGCAGCACTTTACTGGTGAATTGCTTGCTGACGTTCTTGACGTCGACAGCCTGGCGTTGGCGAACCATCTCGCGGGTCTGGCACACGGGGCGGGAGATGAAAACTCAGGGCCGTCGTTTGAGAACTACAGTGTCGAGCTGGCCATTGCGATTAACCAGATTGCCAGGAGCGGCCTGGTCCTGGAGCCCTTTTCCGGCCTGATGAAAGTAGAGGGCGGGGTGCTGACACTGGGTGAGGTACAGGCGGGCTTGCCGGGAGGCTGGCTTGACGGCGAAGTGAATTGGGAGCCTCTGATCGATTCGGCCTGGCGCGGGGAGATAGTGCTGACCCTTGCGAATTTCAATGATTTGATGGTCTCGGCTGGTCATCCGCTGGGAATGTCTGGTGCTGGTGCTCTGGTGCTCGATATTTCCAGCCGGCCGGTTCCGGCGCGCGGTATTGCCGCAAGCTGGCAGGGTGCCGGCTCCCTCGAGTTGCTGGATGGCTATTGGACCGCGCTGGAAAGCCTGCCGTCCGCTGCGTCAGCTTCCTTTGAGTCCTTGTCCGCCAGGATTGAGCTGCAGTCCCGGGCCGCCAGTCTTTCGGAGGTTGAGCTGTTCGGCGATTTCGGGAGTTTGTCTGGCCTGTTGCTGCTGCCCTTCGATGGTCGGCCGGCAGCCGGTGCTCTCAGCCTTGAAAAAGATGGCGAGTTGACCAGTTCCTTGACTATCGAAGGGCCGACATTGAGTCCACGGCTGGTAGCGCCTCCGGACCGGCTTCAGCAATGACCGCCACGGACAATCGGGAGACCCGGCTCGGATTGATGGCCGCGTTTGGCGCATTCAGCGTTTGGGGGCTCACACCGATCTATTTCAAAGAGCTTGGCCAGGTGGCAGCGAGCGAAATCATCGCACATCGTGTGGTGTGGGCGGTTCTCGTGCTGATTGGGGTACTTGCCCTGCGCCATCGGGAACACCTGGTCGCAAGGCTCGCGATTCGCCGGTCGACCTTCCTGGCGCTCGCCCTTAGTGGTCTTCTCATCGTGATCAACTGGCTGGTTTTTGTCTATGCCGTCAATACCGACCGAGTACTGTCGACCTCCCTGGGATATTTCATCAATCCCCTGGTGTCGGTGGTAATGGGTCTCCTGTTTTTCCGTGAGCGACTTTCGCCAATCCAGGTTATCGCGGTGCTGATCGCCGCTGCGGGTACTCTTTACATGGCGATTGGCGTTGGCCAGTTCCCCTGGATTGCGATGGGCCTTGCCTTCAGCTTTGCCCTTTACGCCGTGGTTCGCAAGCTGGTCGATGTCGGGCCCATGGTTGGACTGTTCTGGGAAACCCTGCTGATGGCACCATTGGCACTGGGCTGGCTGGTGTGGCTGAACAGCCAGGGTCTGCTCGGCTTTGCTCAGGTCGACCGATCGCAACAGTGGCTGCTTGCCGGGACCGGCTTGATCACAGTCATCCCCCTGCTGCTGTTTGCCGCGGGCGTCCGACGACTGGCCTTGAGCACAATTGGCTTGATGCAGTACCTGGCCCCGACGGTCACGTTTCTTCTGGCGGTTTTCGTTTATTCGGAACCCTTCACCATTGATCACGCCGTTACTTTTGCCTGTATTTGGACGGCGTTGGTCTTGTTCAGCTGGTCCGGATGGCATCAGCGACGGCGCGCTCGAATCCCGGTTTGACGGCAATGAACAACGAACAAGTACGGCCTGCCAGTCGAGAACTCTCATCGCTTCGCGCCCTTGGCCCGTTTATCGCTCGCTACCGCCTGCAGATCGTGCTCGCCGGCCTGTTCCTGTTGCTGTCAGCTGCCGGTGCCCTGGCAATTCCGGCCGCTGTCGGACAGGTCATTGATCGTGGCTTCATGGCCGAGGACCTGGCGCGTATCAATCGTTGGTTCTGGTTGCTGTTTCTCGCCGCCGGTGTCATGGCCGTGGGCGGCGGACTTCGATTTTATTGGGTGAGCTGGCTCGGGCAGCGTATTGTTGCCGATATTCGGGCGGCCGTCTTTCGCCGCGTACTGGCCATGAGCCCTGAGTTTTTCGCCCGAACCCGCACCGGTGAGGTGTTGTCTCGCCTGAACACCGATACCACCCTGATCGAAACGTTGGTCGGGTCGACGGTTTCGTTCGGCCTGAGAAATCTCTTGATGCTGGTGGCCAGCGCGATTGCCCTGATTGTCACTGCGCCCTCGCTGGCCGGGATCATCGCGCTTCTGATTGTGGTGATCATCCTGCCTGTCATTGTTCTGGGGCGCTGGGTGCGTCGTCTGTCCAGGCAGGCCCAGGATCGCATTGCCGATCTCAGTGCGCTGGGCGATGAGGCGATCAACGCTGTGCAGACCGTCCAGGCCTTCGCCCAAGAGCCGCGGGAGTGTCAACGCTTCGAAGCGGCCGTTGAGGACTCGGTTCGAGCGAACCGGCAGCGAATCCTGGCCAGCACGATACTCATTGTCCTGGTTATCCTGTTGACATTCGGGGCCGTGACCTTTGTCCTATGGTTGGGTGCCCGCGGTGTTCTTCAGGGTCAGATCAGCCCTGGTCAACTGGGCCAGTTTGTCTTGTACGCCGTGATTGCCGCAGGTGCCACTGCCGGTTTGAGTGAAATATGGGGACAGCTCCAACGCGCGGCTGGGGCGATGGAGCGATTGGCGGAATTGCTTTCGCTGGAGCCGGATATTCGTGCCCCGGAAACGCCGCTGGCCCTGCCTCATGGGCCCTTGGGGGTGTCGTTTGACGCAGTCAGTTTTCGCTACCCCAGCCGTCAGGACGAGGTCGTGCTGGAGGATTTGAGCTTCTCCATCCAGCCCGGCGAGACCGTCGCCCTGGTTGGGCCGTCCGGGGCCGGGAAGTCGACGGTGCTGAAGCTGTTGCTGCGTTTTTACGATCCGGACCATGGGCAGGTTCGAGTCGGCGAACAGGACTTGAAGTGTCTGGATCTGGCCGAACTGCGCCGAGCCATGGGTCTGGTGCCGCAGGATGTGGCGATGTTCTCAGGCACTGCATCCGAGAACATTGCCTATGGTCTGGACACGGCGGTTGACGCGGACGATGCCGTGGTCATTGAGGCGGCACGGGCTGCTCACGCGGATGAGTTCATCCGTCGCTGGCCGGAAGCTTATCAAACCTTCCTCGGCGAGCGCGGCCAGCGTGTCTCGGGAGGCCAGCGTCAGCGTTTGGCGATTGCCCGTGCATTGGCCAAACAGCCAAGGATATTGCTGCTTGACGAGGCCACCGCCAGTCTGGACGCCAACAGTGAGCGTCTGGTCCAGGACGCGCTTGAAGCGCTCGCACGTGATCGCACGGTGCTGGTCATTGCGCACCGTCTGGCAACTGTGCAACGGGCAGACCGTATTCTGGTGCTGGACGGCGGCCGGCTGGTCGCCGAGGGGAGTCACGAGAAGCTGATGCACGAAAACGCGCTTTACGCGCGGCTGGCCCGACTCCAGTTCTTGTCAGGGGCGGAGGCTTCCCGGGTGCCTGATCAGAGTGGCGTGTAGGTGAAGCGCTGGCCACCCACGCTCGCCTCGGCCATCAATCCTCCTCGGACCAGCAGGAAAACCGCGACACCGCGCTCATAGCTGGTCGTGGCTGCGGCACCGGCCGTGGCGGCTACCGCGGGGGCCTGGGCCGAGAACTCCAGGTTTTCCCGCTGGAAAATTCGCAGGGCTGCATCATCTTGAAAAAAGATGACCTGGCTATAGGACTGGGCACCGATCTGTGCCCCGACCGTGGCCTGGGATACCGTCGCCCGTCCGATCGGCGCGCCATTCTGGAAAACCATGCCCCGGCCGAAGGCTCCGCCAACGCCCAGGCCGCCTTTGGCCACGTCGGGGAAGATGACATAGGCATGGGCCTGGTCGACCCAGCCCTGGAGTCCGGGGTCCCGGTCTATGAATCGCGCCAGCGCTGCCCGTGATTCTCTCTCCAGGGTGTCATCCGATGGTGTCGAGGCGCACCCACCCAGCGCCAGGAGGCTAACCAGAGCCAGCAAGCAGAAAGAACGGGTCCGGTGAATAGAGATCATGGCGAGTCCTTGAAGACGAAGTGAGGTAGGGGTGGATTCAGTAGCTGGCTGTCGACAATGCCGGGGTGACGATTTGGGCGGTCACTGCGGCAAAGTGGCAGATGCTGCCGCCGAGAACAAACAGGTGCCAGACAGCGTGGGAATAGGGCAGGCGTTCCATGTGGTAGAACAAGGTGCCTACGGTGTATAGAACGCCACCGCCGACCAGCCAGCCAAGTGCCGCCGGCGTCAGCGCCTGGGTGAGCGGTACGAAGGCAACCACAACCAGCCAGCCCATGCCGATGTAGGTGGCGGTCGACAGCAATTTGAAGCGCCCGGTGAAAAACACCTTGAAGACAATACCGAACACCGCCAGGCCCCAAATTACCCCGAACAATGACCAACCCCAGCCGCCTTTCAGTGCCGCGATGGTAAATGGTGTGTAGGTGCCGGCAATCATCAGGAAGATGGCGCAATGGTCAAGCACCTTGAGTCGCGACTTGGTCTGCGGATGCCGGGCCGCATGATAGAGCGTCGAGGCGGTATACAAAAGGATCAGCGTTGCACTGAACACGGCGACGCTGATGGTTTCCCTGACGCCAGCAAACAACGCGGCCAGGGTAACCAGCACAGCCCCGCCGCCAATGCTGAGGACAACGCCCAATCCGTGAGTGAGGGCATTGGCGATTTCTTCCCGGTGCAGTCTCAGCCTGCTCATGCGCCAAAGTTTAGCACTACACGAACGCCAATTCGCGCGTCCAGAAAACCAGGGTTTTGGCTGTTTGGGCAGAATCCCCCAAGTCTTTCCAGTGGAATTGAGTGGTTAATTCCGGACGCCGTTGGTAACCCCGCTTTTCCCAGAAAGCCTCCAGGCTGCGGTAGCCGGCCGGGCGACGCGGATGATTGACCGGTCGCTGAACCGCGCAGAACGTGGTCATGCGAGCGCCTTGCCGGACCGCTTCGCGCTCGCGTTCATCGAAGAAGCGATGCCCGACACCCAGGCCTCGATAGGCGGGCAACAACACGGATTCGCCGAAATATAGGATGGAATCAATCGCCGCACCGGCTTGCTCGAAGGGCCGGCGAAAGGCACTCTCGGCTCCGCGCATGGCCATGGCGGTGGCGCAGCCGACGACCTGGTCTCCGTCCAGGGCCAGAACCAGGACCGCCCCCTTGGCTGTAGCCAGATGGTCGAGATAGTCACGCTCGTAATCCATGCTGCCCTGGTAAAGGTAGGGGAAGTCCCGGAAAACCTGGATTCGCAAGCGGGCAGCGTGATCCAGCCAGTTTGAGATCTCGCCCTCGCGTTGGCTGAGGATGGTCAGGTGGCTGCTGCGATCGCCAACAGGATTGCCGTCTCGGCGCATCATGGCCGATTGCCCGATTGACGAAGTGGATTCATGTCGTCACGGGCTTCGCAGCTCGGCCAAAAGGCTCGTAGTGGAATCCCATGGCCTGCATCTGGCTGGGATCGAACAGGTTCCGCCCGTCAAAAATCAACGGTGTCTTGAGCTGCGATCGGATCAGGTCGAAGTCGGGGCTGCGGAATTCATGCCATTCGGTCACGATGGCCAACGCGTCGGCATCCGGCAGGCAGGCTTCAGCCGAATCCTTCAGCTCAATACCGTCGCGGCCGTTCAGCAGTTTGCGTGCCACGCTCAACGACGCCGGATCGTAGGCGCATACGGTGGCGCCAGCATTCAGAAGTTGTTCGATCAATACCAGGCTGGAGGCGTCTCGCATATCGTCGGTGCGAGGTTTGAACGCGAGGCCCCACAAGGCGACTTGTCGACCGCTCAGGTCGCCGCCGAAATGGGCCAGTATCTTCTCGCCGAGCCGGCGTTTCTGGGCCTGGTTGACTCTCTCAACCGCTTCAAGTATCTGCAACTTGCCCAGGGGCGTTTGCCTTGCAGTCTGGACGAGGGCCCTGAGATCCTTGGGGAAGCAGGAACCGCCGTAGCCGGCACCTGCGTAGAGAAAGTCAAAGCCGATTCGAGAATCCGAGCCAATGCCTTGCCGGACATGCTCAATGTCTGCTCCAAGTTCTTCGGCCAGGTTGGCCAGTTCGTTCATGAAACTGATCCGAGTGGCCAGCATCGCGTTGGCTGCATACTTGGTCAGCTCGGCTGACCGCGAATCCATGCTGATCAAGCGATCATGATTCCGGTTGAAGGGGGCATATACCTGGCGCATGACCTGAAGCGCCGCATCGTCATCGGTGCCGATGACGATGCGGTCCGGCCGCTGGAAATCGTAAATGGCTGCCCCTTCCTTGAGGAACTCAGGATTGGAAACCACGCTGAAATTCGGTTTGACCGGACGCTTTTCCAGTTCCGAGGCAATCGCGTCACGAACCTGATCAGCTGACCCAACCGGCAAGGTTGACTTGTTGACAACGATTGTGTCGTTGATCATGTAGCGACCGATATTGCGGGCTGCGTTCATCGCATAGCTCAAATCTGCCGATCCGTCCTCATCCGGCGGTGTTCCAACCGCGATGACCTGCAGGTAGCCATGGATCGTGGCTTCTTCCACGTCGGTCGTGAAAGCGAGCCGGCCAGCCCGGCGGTTGTCTGCCAACAGCAGCTCGAGTCCCGGCTCATGGATGGGGACATGACCGCTGTTGAGTGACGCGATTTTCTCCGGGTCGGTATCCAGGCAGACCACGTCGTTCCCGACCTGTGCCAGGCAGGCTCCAGTCACCAGACCTACGTAGCCGGTGCCAATTATGGTGATTTTCATCCGTTTATCCCGACGCTATCAAGGCTGTTGAGAGTCGCTGAATGTTGCTTTTCAATCGCCATGTCCGCCGGCGCGATTGATGAGTTCCGAGAGTTCCTCGGTACGCTCGGACAGCAAGCTGCGGTCGCTGCGGGTTTCCACGTTCAAACGAATGACCGGCTCGGTGTTGGAGGCGCGGAGATTGAATCGCCAGTCGGCAAATTCCAGACTGATGCCATCCGTCCGGTCGAGCGTGGGATCTTGCCCGGAGTAATGGTTAAGTACCGCTGCCATTACTTTCTCCGTGCTGTCGACTGAAAAATTGATTTCTCCGCTGCACGGGAATTGCCGGATTCGCTCATCGACCAATTCGGCCAGGCTGCGACCGCTCCGTGACATGATCTGTAACAGCATCAGCCAGGGCAACATGCCGCTATCGCAGTAGGAAAAGTCTCGAAAGTAGTGGTGGGCCGACATCTCTCCACCGTAAACCGCGTCTTCACGGCGCATGCGCTCCTTGATGAAGGCATGACCGCTTTTGTTGATCAATGCCGTTCCGCCAGCCTCGCGTACGAGGTCGAGCGTATTCCATGTCAGGCGCGGGTCCAGCACGATGCGCCCGCCGGGCTGCTGTTTGAGCGCTTCGGCAGCAAACAGGCCAACCAGGTAGTACCCCTCGATGAACCGGCCGTCGGCATCGAAGAAAAAGCAGCGATCGAAGTCGCCATCCCAGGCAATGCCCAGGTCGGCATTGGCTTGCCGAACCGCCGACGCGGTTTCCTCCCGGTTTTCGCTCAGTAACGGGTTGGGTACACCGTTTGGAAAGTGTCCGTCAGGCTCGTGGTGCAGGCGGGTGACGTCCAGAGGCAGGTGTTCAGCCAGGGCGTCGAATATGGGTCCTGCACATCCGTTGCCGCCATTGACCACAACCCGGAACGGTTTGATCGCGTCGACGTTGATCGATTCGAGCATGCGGCGCACGTAGGTGCCCTTGACGTTTTCCGATGAATGACTGCCGCTGGCCATCGTGGAGCCGCTTCGCAGGCTGCTGCGAGTCCAATCCTCTATTTCTTTGAGACCGGTGTCGCCGCTGATTGGAATGGCATGTTCCCGAACCATTTTCATGCCGTTGTAATCGGCAGGGTTGTGACTTGCCGTTACCATGATCCCGCCACCCATTCCGTCCCGCGAGGCCGCGTGGTAGACCATCTCGGTGCCGCACAGGCCTATGTCGACCGTCGAAACACCGCCCAGGTTCAGGCCGCGCTGCAGGGCTCCAGCCAATTCAGGACTGGACAATCGCATGTCGCGGCCAATCGCAACCGGACCGTTCGGCTGGATGATGGCGGCATAAGCCTCACCGATGCTTTCGGCAAGGGTGTCGTTCAGGGACAGCGGAACCTGGCCGCGGATGTCGTAAGCCTTGAAAGGCGATGGTGCGATTTGGCTCATGGATTTCCAACCTACCTTGAGGCTGTGTCAGTAATATTTATTATTAAACCGGCAACCCGTTTGGTTGCCGGGTTAATAACCAGACAGGGCCAACGAGTATAAGTGCCATTGGAGAACGCACGCGCTGACGTTGGGCAAGGAGGCCCTGCGGTCGTTTCACTCACCGCCCATCCGCTACACGGTGCGCGGCTTGTCCATGTTGGCGGTAGTGATTCGGGCCGCAGCCCCACCAGCGATGACAGGCCCGATTGAAGTTGGCGGGATCGGAGTAACCCAGACGTTCGGCGATCTGGCCAATTGTTTCGCGCCCTTCTCGTAAAGCAGCGGCGGCAAGGAGGCTCAGGGCTTTTTCCCTGAGTATTCGCCAATTGCTTCCTTCTGCCTTGAGTCGCCGGGTCAGGGTGCGGGACGAGAGTCCGGTTTGCCGGGCCAGGCGCTCGAGCGAAGGAGGCTGCCTGCTGTTCGTTTCCATCAGGCGTTGATAAACCTGCTGGCTCAAAGGGCCAAGCCCATGGCGCTCTACCAGATCGTCCCGGCATCGTTGACAGGCAATCGCGTGCAGCCGGGGGTCACGCAAAAGACAAGGCATGTTCAGTTGGTCAAGGGGGATTCCGATCTTGTGCTCCTTTCCTTCGAATCGCAGGCGTGATCCCAGCGCCTGATGGAGCAGAGACTCCCAGGGCCGATAGCGCACGGGCAGGACCAGTTGCAATTGGGAGCGAACACTCGGCCCGAGCTGCCCAAGCAGGCTGAACTGGGCCAGAACAGTCATCTCGGTCAGCAGTTCGCGCGGGCCTTGATCCGGCAGTTGGCTCGCCGTGATCAACCAGTTCAGCTCGCGAGATCGCCGTTGTCTGAGCACGCTCCAGGGCGCTCTCAGGCTTTCGAAGCTGACCAGCGCGTCTAGCGCCTGATCGACCTCTGGCGCCGTGACGACAGCCAGCCCTGCCGCCCCGTGTTGGCTGGCATCCAGCTGCAGGCTGGCCTCGATATGCCAGCCGCGCGGCGCGCGAGCGTCCAGCCAGGCGATCGCCTCGAGCAACTGGCTGGTTCCCAAGGTGGAAGATTCCCCCGGGTTTGCTGGCAGTCCGACGGTCGTCAACAGGCGTTCCAAGTCGTCGCGATCGGGCAACAAATGCGCCGCAATGTTGACCAGGTAACTGGCGGGTACGCGCGCTGACGAATTCTTTTCTCGCTTGGCAGTGTGCATTTGGCAGAAAATGACAAAAGATTGTCATCTTTTACACTTCAAGGGTGGGTGTTGCAAGTCAATACTGAGGTCTGGCTCCATTACCCGAGCGATTGTCATGCTGAACGCGCCGCGATATTCCGTCGGTCTTGACCAGTGCAGTCAACCGAAACGCTACCTCTGGCTACTGTCTGTGGTCTACCCCTTGTTTCCCGTCTATGCAATCACCCTGCACTGGTCGACCGGACAGGCTTTCTGGCTCGGCTTGCCCTTGCTGCTGACGTTTGGCCTGGTTCCCGTACTTGATGCGATTCTGGGCCAGGATCCCTCCACGCCCGTCGCCGAGCAAATCCCGATGCTGAATGAGGATCACTTTTTCCGTCGCTTGACCTGGGTCACGGCTCCTCTCCACCTGGTGACTTTCGTGGTCTCCGTCGCCTATGCAGCAACCGCCAATCTGTCCCTGGGGGAATGGCTCTTGCTGGCGGTCGTGGCTGGGCTGGCCGCTGGTGTGGCCGTCAACACGGCGCATGAAATGGGCCATCACCGTAGTGGTCCCGACCAGTGGTTCGCCCGACTGGCCCTGGCCGTGCCGTTCTATAGTCATTTCACCATCGAACACAACTTCGGTCACCATCGCGACGTGGCCACGCCCGAAGACTGTGCCAGCGCCCGAATGAATGAGTCCATCTACCGGTTTGCCCTCCGCGAGATGCCGGGCGGTGTCGGTCGTGCCTGGGCCATCGAGTCTCGCCGGCTGGCCCGTCGCGGGCTATCCCGCGGGTCATTCTCAAATAGCCTGTTACAGGGGTGGTTGCTTGCTCTGGCCATACAGCTGCCGCTGGTCCTGTTGTTCGGGCCAATGACCATCGTGTTTTTACTGATCCACCACCTGGTGGCCTGGTTCCTGCTAACCAGTGCCAACTACGTTGAGCACTATGGCCTGCTCAGACGTCGTCTCGACGACGGCAGTTACGAGCGTTGCCAGCCGCACCATTCCTGGAACAGCAACCATCGCCTGTCCAATCTGCTGCTGTTTCACCTGCAGCGTCATTCCGACCACCATGCCAACCCGGGGCTGCGCTACCAGTCGCTGCGTGACATGCCCGACGCACCGGCCCTGCCCAGCGGCTATTTCGGCATGTTCCTGTTGGCCTGGCTACCACCGCTGTGGTTCCGGGTGATGAATCCACGACTGCTGGCACTGCCGCAGGTACAGGGTGATCTGAGGCGCGTCAACCGACTTGGCAGCTGAGGATCAGGCCCGGGAGGGGGTAGACTCAGTCTCTGGTTACCCAGAGGGAGCGGGTCATGGTCCAACAATTCATTGAAATGGTCGAGCTTCTGGTCTACGTGCTCGAAGCGGTAGGCATTCTTGTCATGCTCGGCGGCTTTGTTTTTGCCACCGTCGTGTTCCTGCGTCACCTGGGCCGCTGGACCACCCACCAGTCCTACGTGGACTATCGACGGCGCAGTGTGCGTGGCTTGATTCTGGGGCTGGAGTTCCTGGTCGCCGCCGACATCATCAAGACCGTGGCCGTCGAATACACGATGGACAACGTGATCATGCTGGCCATCATCATTGTCATACGAACTTTCCTGGTTTTCGCCCTGCATCTGGAGATCGAGGGTCGCTTTCCCTGGGGGGGCGATGAGTCCGACAGGCGCCGACGAAGCGGAGAGTCTCGTGAGCTTTCTGAATAGCAAGATGATAAAATTCACGCTTTAATTCAGGCAGGAAGCGATCCATGTTCGACAGCAGCTACACGATTGCCGGATTCGATGATGAACTGGCCCGCGCCATCGGCGCCGAAGAGCAGCGCCAGGAAGACCACGTTGAACTGATCGCTTCGGAGAACTACGCCAGTCCGCGAGTCATGGAAGCCCAGGGCTCGGTGCTGACCAACAAGTACGCTGAGGGCTATCCGGGCCGCCGCTATTACGGTGGTTGCGAGTACGTCGACCAGGCCGAAGAGCTGGCCATCGAACGAGTCAAGCAGCTGTTTGGTGCCGACTACGCCAATGTTCAGCCGCATTCGGGTTCCCAGGCCAACCAGGCCGTGTTTCTGGCCCTGCTCAAGCCCGGCGACACCATGCTGGGCATGGACTTGTCCGAGGGTGGGCACCTGACCCATGGCGTCAAGGTCAACTTCAGCGGCAAGATCTTCAATGCCGTTCATTACGGACTTAACCGCCAGACGGGCGAGATCGACTATGAGCGCATGGCCGACCTGGCCCGCGAGCATCGACCGCAACTGCTGATCGGCGGCTTCTCGGCTTACTCGCGCGTGGTGGACTGGGCGCGGATGCGCGAAATTGCCGACGAGGTAGGTGCCTATTTCCTGGTCGACATGGCGCACGTTGCCGGTCTGGTCGCGGCGGGTGTCTACCCCAGCCCGGTGCCGCATGCCCACGTGGTGACCTCGACCACCCACAAGACCCTGCGCGGCCCGCGCGGCGGCATCATCCTGTCGGCCGGCACCGATGAGTCGATCACCAAGAAATTCAATTCGCTGGTATTCCCCGGCTGCCAGGGTGGCCCGCTGATGCACGTGATCGCGGCCAAGGCCGTGGCCTTCAAGGAAGCGCTCGAGCCTGGGTTCAAGGCTTACCAGCAGCAGGTCATCGACAATGCCCGGGCCATGGCCGATACGCTGATCCAGCGCGGCTACAAGGTGGTGTCCGGCGGTACCGACAACCACCTGTTCCTGGTCGACCTGATCGACAAGGACATCACCGGCAAGGATGCCGAGGAATCCCTCGGCCGGGCCAACATCACGGTCAACAAGAACACCGTGCCGGGTGAGCCGCGCTCGCCGTTTGTTACCTCTGGCCTGCGCATCGGCACCCCGGCGATCACCACCCGCGGCTTCAAGCCCGACGACTGCCAGGTGCTGGCCGGCCTGATTTGCGACGTGCTCGACGACCTGGGTAACGAAGCCGCCGAAACCCGTGCCCGCGAAGCCGCCCTTGAACTGTGCCGGAAGTATCCGGTGTACAAAAAATAAGGTAAGAGGCAAGAGGTGAAAAGTAAAAGGACCAAAGGCCTGGGCATGGGGGGGGAGTTTTCTCCCGTTTCTTGCCCCCTCACTTTTCACCTTTTACTTTTTACCGCCTGAACCATGTGGTGCCCCTTCTGCCATCACACCGACACGCGGGTTGTTGACTCGCGTTTGACGTCCGATGGTCTGCAGATTCGGCGGCGGCGCGAGTGCGGTGAATGCGGGGCGCGGTTCAATACCCTGGAAAGTCCGGCGCTCAAGGCGCCTAACGTGATCAAGTCCGACGGTTCGCGTGAGGCCTTTGACGAGGACAAGCTCCGTCGCGGCATGATCAAGGCGCTGGAAAAACGCCCGGTCGAGACCCAGGAGGTCGAGCGGGCCATTCGCAAGCTGCTGCGCCAGGTGCGCATGCTTGAAGAACCCGAGATTTCCAGCCAGCAGATTGGCGACTGGGTGGCCAACGAACTGGCCGGCCTGGACCAGGTGGCGTATGTGCGGTTTGCCTCGGTCTATCGTCGCTTCGAAGACGTGCAGGCCTTCCGCGAAGAAATCGAGCGGCTGGAGCGCGAGCATCCCGGCACCATCGATCGCCGCCAGATTCCGCTGTTGGACGAGTCCGACGACGAGCATTCGGGTTCGGCCTGAGCCGCTGCCGATGACCTTCAGCGCCGATGATCACCGGTATATGGCTTTGGCCCTGCAACTGGCCGAGCGCGGTCTCTACACGGCCGATCCCAACCCGCGCGTCGGCTGCGTGCTGGTGCGCAACGGTGAGATTGTTGGCGCCGGCTGGCATAAGGCGGCCGGTCTGCCGCACGCCGAAGTCAACGCCCTGCATGAGGCCGGCGAGCAGGCCCGTGGTGCCACCGCGTATGTGACGCTGGAACCCTGCAACCATCATGGCCGGACCCCGCCTTGCACCGAAGCGCTTTTGGCCGCTGGCGTCAGCGAGGTGGTCGCGGCAGTGGTTGATCCCTTTCCGGCCAATGCCGGCTGCGGGCTTGAGCGTCTGCAAGCAGCCGGCGTTAGGGTGCGCACCGGGCTGATGGCCGATGCGGCCCGGACCTTGAATATCGGGTTTATCCAGCGTTTCGAACGAGGTCGGCCCTGGGTGCGCGTCAAGCTGGCGGCCAGTCTGGACGGTTTCACGGCAGGCGCGGATGGCCAGTCGAAATGGATTACCGGGCCGGCTGCCCGGCAGGATGTCCAGCACTGGCGTGCTCGCGCCAGCGCGGTGCTGACCGGCATCGAGACCGTGTTGGCCGATGATCCGCAGATGAATGTTCGTCTGGGCGCTGGGGAGACAGAGACGGTCAGGCAACCGCTGCGGGTGATCGCCGACAGTCGCGGTCGCCTGCCGGCCACGGCGCGGCTGCTGGATTGCCCGGGGCCGGTGCTGGTGGCCAGCCAGGCAGCGCCGCCCTGGGATCGCCCCGGCGTGGAATGGTGGCCGGTTCCAGCGGCGGGCGAACGGTTGGATCTGGTTCAACTGATTGAGGGCCTGGCCGAGCGCGGCGTCAACGAGTTGCACGTCGAGGCCGGGCCGACGCTGTCCGGCGCCCTGATGGCCGGCGGCCTGGTGGATGAGCTGCTGGTCTACCAGTCCCCGGTACTGATTGGCCGGGGTCGCCCGCTGCTGGCGCTGCCGGGGATGGAAAAATTCGCCGACCGCCTCCACCTAGAGTTGATTGAGCGACGCTCGTTCGGTCCGGACTGGCGCGACCGCTACCGCGTAATCGGCGCTGGCGACGTGCGTTGACCGGGCAAGTCAATGGATTGTCCGGTCACCGTCTGGCCGGGGCCGCGAATGGCGGGCGACGAACCCCATAGGGTTTTCGTTGCCGGGCCGGTTGAATAATCATTACAGGTCAATCAAATGTTTACTGGAATTGTGCAGTCCCTTGGAACGGTGGTCAGCCTGACACCGCAAAACGATGGTGCCCGGCTTCGCATTGAGTGTCCCGATCTCAAGCCCGCCGAGTGGCAAACCGGCGACAGCATTTCCGTGGCCGGCTGCTGCCTGACCGCGCTGGAAATCGATGATCGCGGATTCAGTGCCGATTTGTCCGGCGAGACCCTGGCCCGAACCAGCCTCGGCCGTCTCAAGGTGGGCAGTCGCGTCAACCTGGAGCCGGCGCTGGCCGTCGGCGACCGCCTCGGCGGTCATCTGGTCACCGGTCACGTGGATGGCCTGGCCAGGCTGGTGACCCTCACGTCACTGGGCGATAATTGGCGGCTTCGCTTCCGCGTGCCCGATGAGCTGGCCCGCTACGTGGCGTCCAAGGGTTCGGTGACGCTCGATGGCGTCAGCCTGACCGTCAATGACGTCGATGCGTCTGAATTCGAAGTCAATATCATTCCTCACACGCTTCAGGTCACCACCTTGGGTGAACTGGCCGAAGGGGATACCGTCAACTACGAGGTCGATCTGCTGGCCCGTTACATGGAACGCTTGCTCGACAAGCGGGTTTGAACATGCAATTTGATTCCATAGAAGACATCCTCGCCGATATCCGGGCCGGCAAGATGGTCGTGATGCTCGACGATGAGGATCGCGAAAACGAAGGCGACCTGATCATGGCCGCCAGCCTGACCCGGCCGGAAGATATCAACTTCATGGCCCGCTACGGGCGCGGTCTGATTTGCCTGAGCCTGACCCGCGAGCGCTGCCGGCAGCTTGGCCTGGAGCTGATGGTGCGCGATACCGACCGCCATCACCAGACCAATTTCACTGTCTCGATCGAGGCGGCCGAAGGCGTGACCACCGGCATCTCGGCTTACGACCGGGCGCATACCATCCGAACGGCCGTGGCCCCGAACGCCACACCTTTCGATCTGAACCAGCCGGGCCACGTGTTTCCGCTGATGGCCCAGCCGGGTGGCGTGCTGGCCCGAGCCGGTCACACCGAAGCGAGCATGGACCTGGCCCTGCTGGCCGGTCTGGAGCCGGCCGGCGTGCTGGTCGAAATTCTCAACGAAGACGGCACCATGGCCCGTCGGCCGGAACTGGAAACCTTCGTCAAGGAGCACGGGCTGAAAATCGGCACCGTGGCCGACCTGATTCGCTACCGCCTGGGTACCGAGCAGAACGTTGAGTGCATTCACAGCCAGACCGTGGGAACCGCCCATGGCCCCTTCGAGCTTCGCGCGTTCCGCGACCGTATTCACCAGAAGCTGCACTGGGCGCTGATCCGGGGCGAGATCGATCCCGAGCAGCCCTTCCCGGTGCGCGTGCACGTGCCGGAGCTGCTGGGCGATGTGCTGGGCATTACCGAGCCGTCCTTTGGCATGCCGCTGGATGCGGCGCTGGCCGACATCGACCGGCGCGGTCGCGGCCTGGCGCTGGTTCTCGGCTATGATGAGGACGATGAAAGCCGCCTGTCGGGCCTGCTGCGATCGGCCGCCCGGGCCTCCGAGCCTGAATCGGGCAAGGATCGCGCCGCCCGCGAGCTTCGTAGCTACGGCATTGCCGCCCAGATCATCGCCGAGCTGGGCATTCGTCGCATGCAGGTGTTTGGTGCGCCGCGCCGGCTGCACGCCCTGAACGGATTTGGCCTGGAAATCACCGAGTACGTGGTTCCGGAAGGAGAGCATGAAGACGCATGAGTACTGAATCATCGGTCAACCGCCAGGGCCTGCGTATCGCCATGGCCGTGGCCCAGTTCAACCCGCGCATTACGGGCATGCTGGAGCAGGGCGCCCGGGCTGCGCTGGTCGAGGCCGGCCTGCAGTCGGCTCATCTTGAGACCTTTCCCGTGCCGGGCGCCTGGGAATTGCCGCTGGCCTGTCGCCAGCTGCTCGACACCGGCCGCTACGACGGCGTGATTGCCCTCGGCGCGGTGGTTCGCGGCGAAACCGCCCACTTTGAATTCATCAGCGGCGAATGCGCGCGCGGGTTGATGCAGTTGGGCCTGGACACCGGCACCCCCGTTGGCTTCGGCGTCCTGACGCCGGAAAACGGGGAACAGGCCGAAGAACGTGCCGACCCGACCCGCAAGGACAAGGGGCGCGAGGCGGCCATGGCCGTACTGGACATGATCGAGTTCAAGGCAGGTCTGGCCAATGTCGGGTAGATCGCGCGGACGCAAACCCGAGCACCCCTTCGAGCCCCGCCGGCGCGCTCGGCGGCGAGCGCTTCAGGCTCTGTACCAATGGCAGCTGAATGACGACTCGGCAGCGTCCATCATCGGCCAGTTCGTCGAAGAGCAAAGCTTCGATGGCGTCGACCAGGCTTACTTCGAGACGTTGGTTCGCGAGGTGGTCCACCATCGCGACGCGCTTGATGAAGCGGTTGCGCCGTTCCTGCAGCGTTCGGTGGCCGGTATCGACCAGATGGAGCGGGTGATCCTTAGAATTGGCGCCTGCGAGCTGATCCACCACCCCGAGATTCCGCATCGCGTGGTGATCGATGAGGCAGTAGAACTGACCCACCGATTCGGCGCCGAGCAGGCGCACACTTTCGTCAACAGCGTGCTTGACCGACTGGCCGAGCAAGTCAGAGTTCTGGAACGCCAGCTCGAACAACGCGGTGACGGGTGAGTTTGACCTGATTGATCGGATTCGACAGCGCGTCGGATCCGATTCCAGCGTTTTGCTGGGCATTGGCGACGATGCCGCAGCACTGTTGCCGACGCCAGGCCAGGCCCTGGTCGCCACCACCGACACCCTCGTCGAGGGTCGCCATTTCCTGCCTGACTGGGCGCCAGCCGATATCGGCCATCTGGCCCTGGCGGCCAACCTGAGCGATCTGGCGGCCATGGCGGCACGCCCGCGCTGGCTGCTGTTGTCCTTGACCCTGCCAGCCGCCGATCCCGATTGGCTGGACGCCTTCCTCGATGGATTTTTGCCGCTGGCTGAACGCTTTGGTGCGCTTCTGGTTGGCGGCAATATGTCTTCGGGCCCGCTCAGCATTACGGTTCAGGCGCTCGGTGAGGCCGATCCCGCCGGTCTTTTGCGGCGCGGGCAGGCCCGCCCTGGTGATTGCCTGGCGGTAACCGGTGTGCCGGGTGAGGCAGCCGCCGGGCTGGCTTTGGGCCATGCGGCACCACTGGCCTTGATCGAGCGCTGGAAGCGCCCGGAGCCCCGTGTCGACATTGCGCGTCAACTGGCGCCCTGGCTTAGCAGTGCGGCGGATGTGTCGGATGGCCTGCTGGCGGATCTGGCTCACCTGCTGCGACCGGGGCAGGGCGCGACCGTTCAGCTGTCCGATTTGCCAGCCAGTCCGGCTCTGATGAGCGCGCTGCCAGAGCACCGCGCCCGTTGGCAAGCACAGCTGACCGGCGGCAGCGATTACGAACTGGTCATGAGCCTGGCGCCCGACCGGATCGAGCAGGCGCGAGCCTGCTGCCAGGCGGCCGGTCTTGCCTGGAGCGTCATCGGCCAGGTCAATGACAGCGGCCAGCTTCGCTGTCTGGATGAGCAGGGCCAGGCATTTGAATTCGACCGCTCTGGCTGGGATCATTTCCTGTCACCGCCGGTCACGGCAAGGGAGTCGACACCATGAAACCGCAAGGTCCTGATCAGGCCGAGTTGAATCGCCTGGCCCTGGCCACGCCGTCGGCTTTTCTGGCCTTTGGCCTGGGCAGTGGGCTCAGCCCGAAAGCGCCGGGTACGGTGGGCACCGTTGCTGCCCTGGTTCCGGCCCTGGCGCTGGTTCAGTTGCCGCTGGCCTGGAGCCTTCTGATTATTGCCTTGAGTTTTGCAATTGGCGTGGTGATTTGCGAGTGGACCGGGCAGAAGCTGGGCGTGCACGACCACGGCGGCATTGTCTGGGATGAATTCGTGGCGATGTGGCTGGTGCTGGTGTTCGTGCCGCTCCACTGGGCCTGGTGGCTGGCAGCCTTCCTGGTGTTTCGCTTTTTCGACGTGATCAAGCCTTGGCCGATTCGCTGGCTGGACCGGCGCGTCCACGGCGGCTTCGGGGTGATGATCGACGACATCATCGCCGCCCTATTCAGCCTGGCCGTTCTGGCCCCGTTCCTGTGGTGGCTGGTCTGAGTGGTCCATCGGCGACGGCCGCCACGATGGCGGTTGTGGCGCGGGGATCAGCTCGTGCAGTGTTCGGTCTGGCGCAAATCGTCCCTGAGCCCGGCCAGGGAACCCGCCTCATCGGCGGCGCTGGATTCCAACAGCGTCAGGTGTTGGTCTCTCACTGCTCCGGCTTTTTCGCACTCGCCGAGGCGGCCCAGAACCTGGTAGAGCGTCAGATGCCGCCGCAGGCGACCGCGATGGTCCTCAGTCAGACTGTCCCGGCTGATTTCGGCTGACAGGGTAATCATCGGCAGCGCATCGTCGGGCCGATCAAGTTCGAGCAGGGCCTGTCCCAGATAGTTGGCAGCCACCCCGGTAAGGGCATGCCGTTCTCCCATCTGGGACCGGCGCTCGCGGTAGGCGATTTCGGCCAGCGGCAGGGCCTCATCGGCTCGGCCCTGCTTGATCAGCACATCGGCCAGCAGCTCCTTGGCGTGTAGCGTGTCGCGGTGGGTATAGCCCAACAGCCGCCGTCGTTCATCCAGAACCTTGGCAATCAGGCGTTCAGCCTGTTCGAATGCATTCAGACGAATGCTCAGGCTGCCCAGGTTGAGTTGGGTGCGAAGGGTATCCGGGTGCAAGGCCCCCAGCGATTCGGTTCTGAGTTGGACGGTTTGCTCCAGCAGGTCAACGGCTTCGTCCAGGCGGTCGAGGTGAATCAGATGGGCGGCAATGTTGTTCATGATGCGGTGCGCGTGCGGATGGTTACGGCCCAAATGCCGCTCGATCAGGTCGAGGGTTTCCTGGTCCATGGCCAGAGCCTCGTCGTGCCGGCCCAAGGCACCCAGAATGCCGCCAATATTCATGCGTGCCTGGATCAGCCGGCGGTCGCCAGCCTCGAGAATCTGACCGCGGCCGTCGGCAAGCGCCAGGTAGTCGTGCAGGGCACCCTCGATGTTGCCCGAGCGAATGCGCACGTAGCCGCGTCCGGCCAGTGCATCGAGATAGTGCTCATCCAGCGGGTCGAGCCTGAGTCGTGCCTCTTCCAGAGTGTCGTCGGCCAGTGCCGTTGCCCGTGAGGTGGCCCGTGAATCAACCAGAACATTACCGAGCGAGGTTTGGGCAGAGATCCGGTCGCGGAAATAGTCTTCTCCGTCCAGTTCGGCCAGCTGGGTAACCAGCTCTTCGAACAGTTCAACGGCGGGGTCGAACTGGCCATTGGCGTAAAGCGCCTGGCCCAGATGTTGCTGCGCTCGCAGGCGTAGCCGATCGGTTGGCTCCAGATGATCCGTTCGGAGCTCCAGGACGCGTCGCGCCAGCGCAACCTGCGGCTCTATCGAGCCCATCGCATGATGAACCTGCCAGAGGCTTTCGAGCAGATCAGCCTTGAGCAAGGGCTGCCCGGAGAACTCTGCGACAATGGTGTCCCAGGCGGGTTCAAGGATATGGTCGGCGACCAGGCCCCGGGCCAGGTCGGGCGCCCGCAGTTGGCTGAGCAGCGCTTCGCCGTCGTCAGTCAGATCGGTTTGCTCGCGCAAGGCGCTGATCAGCCCACTTCCCATGCTTTGAAGGTCGATCCCTTCCAGCATTGACTGTTGAAAGGCCGACACCTGGACCAGTTCGGTCTGCCGCTGTTGGGCCAGCTCGAACTGCCGTTGGGCTTCGAGCATGCCAAACAGGGCGGCACCGAGGCCAACCAGCAGGGCCAGCGTGATCAGGCTGGCGCTACCCAGCGCCAGCGCATGCCGTCGGGCAAACCGCCGGCTTCGGTACCAGCCCGTGGCCGGTCGGGCCATGACCGGGTGATGGCCCAGTGCCCGTTCAATGTCGGCGGCCAGGTCGCCGGCTGAGGCGTAACGCTGGTCCTTGTCGACGGCCAGCGCCTTGAGCGTGATGGCATCCAGATCGCCCCGCAGTGAACGGCGTAGCGAGCCCGGCCGCATGCGGCGACGCTCGGCAAGCCGCGCAGCCCGCGCGCTGCCTCGGCTCAGTGTCATCGATGGCGCAGGCAGTGGCTGACTGGCCACCAGACGAGCAGCCAGGGTCGTGGTGTCGCGCTCCTGGTACAGGCTGCGCCCCAGTGGCGGCTGGTCCACCAGCAGTTCGTGCAGGATCACGCCCAGCGAGTAAACATCGCTGCGCGTATCGATGTCGCCGCGAGCCGGGTCCAGTTGCTCCGGGCTCATGTACTGAGGCGTGCCAATCCCGGTATTTTCCTGGCCGCTGTCGTTGCTGGTGGCGATACCAAAATCAATGATGCGCGGCATCGCCTCACCGTCGATTTCGGTGACCAGGATGTTGCCCGGCTTCAGATCACGGTGAATGACCCCTTTCTGGTGGGCATGCTGGACGCCACGGCAAATCCGAACGAACAGCTCCAGCCGCGCCTTGATTGGCAGGCGCCGGCCGGCGCAGTAGTGATCAAGACGTTCACCTTCGATGTACTCCATGGCGAACCACGGATAGCCCGACGGTGTGGTGCCGGCATCGAAAACCTGCGCGATCGCCGGGTGCGACATCCGTGCCAGGGTTTGCCGCTCAAGCTCGAAGCGGGCGCGATTGAGTGGGTTGCTGACCTTGTGATGGATGACCTTGAGCGCCACGTCGCGCTCGACCGGGTGGTGCTGGCGGGCCAGGAATACCTGCCCCATCCCGCCGTGCCCAAGCCGCTTTATCAGGCTGAACTGGTCATGCGACCAGTCTTTCCCCCAGTCTTTTGGTTCGTCGCCCGGCAGTGCTTCGATCAGCGCCTCGATCTGAGTCGGCAGGTCATCTGCAGGGCCGCTCGTCATCGCTTAATCCGGGCGGCGAGTGGCCGTTGGTCGAGGCTGTTCTTCGATGAACTGAAACATCGTCACGACGCGTTCAACACCTCTGACCATGCGTACCTGTTCAGTGGCTGCTTCGGCTTCGGCCTGACTGACCAGCCCCATCAGGTACACCACGCCACGGGTGCTAGTGGCCTTGACCCGGCTGGGATCGAAGCCCGGGAGATCACGGATTTGAGCGAGGCTGGTGTTGACCCGTGTGGTGAGCCAACGGTCGGCATTCGAGGCGCTCAAGCTGACCCGTGTCATGGGCTCAAGCTCATTGAAAACCTTGACCACGCCATCGGCGCCGAGAGCCAGTTCGGTGGCGAGTTCGACGCGCGCCTCGTCGATGACTTCACCGGCCAGAAGCACCCAGCCGTCGTAGACCAGCACTCGTATCCGGGTGCTGCCGTCAAATTGCTCATGGGCGAAGAGTGCGTCGCGAACCCGCACTCTCAGGACGTTGTCATCGACAACCGTGCCAACACTGCGACGATCATGAACGGCCGCACCGGTCGCTGCAGCGCCTCCCACGACCATCGCGGCACAGCCGCCGAGCAGGCTCAGAAGCAAGGTGCACAGGGCGAGGCGAAAACCAATTGGATTGCATTTGATCATGGTGTTTGAAGGGACTCTTGATTAATCGGTGGTTTCAAAAGCGTGTTGCACCCAGCGCAGGCCGTGCGCGTCCGGGTCCAGGCCAAGGACATCGAATCGACAGGGATGTTCTCCCCACTCGGGGTGAGACATCAAATAGTGTCGGGCTGCCGCAATCAATTTGCCCTGCTTGGCGCGATCGACACTATCCAGGCTGTCAGCGTGGGCACCACGCCCGCGCAAGCGCACCTCGACGAACACCAACACCTCGATATTGCCATCCGAGCGGTCCAGCATGACCAGGTCGATCTCCCCGCCACGACACTGATAATTTCGTTCGACCAGCGTCAGACCGCGTTGGTTCAGGAAGTCTTCGGCTTCGCGCTCACCGGCCGCGCCAAGGTGCTGGCGTAAGGTGCTCACTGCACCATTACAGCGCGACCCTGGCGTAATTGAACCAGAGGCAGGTCGCGTTCAAGGCGGGCGGCCCCGGGAATACTGAGCGCCCCGGTTTGTCCGGCCAGGTAAAGGTCGGGGTCGGCTTGCAGCAGGTTCATCCAGCGGGCGATTTCAAAGGCGTCCATGCCCATGGCGTGCAGCCGCGATAAATTCGGGTTTCGGATGCCCGGGTTGTTCTGTTCAGCTTCCAGGCGGCGGGCCCCGGCGCTTTGGTCATCGAGGAACCAGGGAGGCAGGGTCAGGTACAAACCATCGAGATCTTCGTCGCGGCGTGCATCCGGCGCGCCGGCAATGATCTGCGAGGTAGCCATCACTGGCAGATCGCCAGCACCGAAGAATCGCAGCTGTGGACGAAGCAGACGCCCGTCCTGCTCTCGAGAGGCCAGGAAGACCAGGTCAATGTCTGTTCGGCGCTGCGGTTCGCTCTCAATGGACTGGCCAAGCAAACGGCCGAGTCTGCGCGCGCGCTCGCTGGACTGGTCCAGTTCCAGAACGACCTCAAGCAGCGCGCTGTGGTCGACCTGGCTGGCGTTGTAACGGGCCTGGTCAACAATTTGGCCACCACCGAGTCGGAAAACGTCAGCGAAGCGTCGGCCAACTCGCTCGCCCCAGTCGCTGTCCTGGAACAAGAGTAGAACGCGCTCATGTCCGGCCATCAGGGCTCGTACCGCCAGTAACTCGGCCTCCTCTTCCGGAACCAGACCGAAGGCGTGCAGGCCGGGCGCCAGACGATTCGGCCAGTCCTGGTCGCTGGGGTGGTTGAGCATCAGCATCGGCACGCCCGGCGAGGGCAACTCGCTCAGCCTGTCCACCTGGCTTCGCTCCAGCGGCCCGATAATGAAATCGGCTCCGCGTTCGCGGGCGTCAAACCAGGCGGCGATGGCGGCGTCGGCGGTGTTATCGATTCGCAGAAAATCCAACACCGGCCGCTGGTTGGGCGGCAGATCGAACCAGGCGTTCAGTAGTCCGCTGGCCACGGCGTCGCCCGCAGCCCGTAGTGGTCCATCGCCTGGCAACAACACCGCCAGGTGCCTGGGCCCCGCCCGGCTTTGCCGCCACAAGCTGAGCCAATCAGCCGCGTCAGCAGCCGAGAAACCGACGGCCGGATGGCGCGCTTGCCAATCAATCAGGGCGCGGTCAAGGGTGGCAGGGTCCAGCAGATGACGGCGAGCGCTCAGCGCCAAGTCAATCCAGGGCCGAAGGCTCTCGCGATGTTGGTGCTGGCGGAACAGGTTTTCCAGGGCCGATTGCGGGTGCTCGATCAGCAGCGCCAGGGCCAGCTCGGGTTCAAAATCACCGTCGGCCAGCGCCTGCTCCAGTGCTTGCAGTGACTCCCGTGCCGGGTCATCCCGGCGTTCGGTCAGCAGGGCTTCGAGGCGGGCGAAGCGGTTGGCCTGGTCCTGGCTCAGGCCATCGACGCCGGCCGCCAGCCGCCAGCCGGCTTCGGCCAGGTCGCCGCGCTGCAGCGCCAGTTCGGCGCGAATCAGGTTGTAGTCAACGAGCAGATCCGCAGCAAGGAGCCGCTCGTCTGGCAGACCGGCTTCGGCTCGTTCGGGATGTCCGCTGTCAAGCCAGGCCAGCGCGGCTTGCAGGCGAAATGAGTTGGCTTGTTCTTCCGAACTGGCTTCGTTGGCCAGGGCCTCCAGCGCCATGGCGGCCTCCGCGTACTCGCCATCCCGCAACAAGGCCTCAATCGCCGTCCCCGGGTCGCTACCCGGGTCGGGTCTCAAGACCGGCGTGGTGGGTGCGCAGGCCGACAACAGCAGCACGAGTACAAGCGGCATCAAGAGTCTCATGGCAACGGATGATAAACGATGCCCGAGTACAATGACGTTATGTCGAAACAGACGCTTCAGGCCGGCATCGAGCCGGGAACGCTTTATGTGGTCGCCACGCCTATCGGCAACCTGGATGACCTGACACCGCGTGCCCGCCAAATACTGGCCGAGGCGACGATCATTGCCGCGGAGGACACGCGAATGACCCGGCGCTTGCCTGGTCTGGACAAGCCGGGCAAGCAGTGGGTCAGTGTCAATGAACATTCGGAAGCAAAGGCTATCCCGGGGCTGCTTGCTCGCCTAGCAGAGGGTAGCAATATCGCCCTGGTCAGCGATGCCGGGACGCCATTGGTCTCTGATCCCGGGTATCGTCTGGTGGATGCGGTCCATTCAGCCGGTTTTTCTGTCAGCCCGCTGCCGGGTGCCTGTGCCGCTATTGCTGCCCTTTCGGCCGCTGGCCTGGCATCCGACCGTTTCTGTTTCGAAGGTTTCCTTCCCCCTCGACGCTCCGCCCGATTGCGCCGGCTCCAGGCCCTGGTGCGCGAGCCCCGAACCCTGATTTTCTATGTGCCGGCTCGTGATCTGAGCGAAGTGCTCGCCGACCTGGCTGCATCGTTGGGCGAGCAACGGCTTGCTGCCGTGGCGCGCGAGCTGACCAAATTGCATGAAACCCTCCGCCGCGACTCCCTCGTTGCGTTGAAGGACTGGGTCGACGGCGACACCAATCAGCGTCGTGGCGAAGCTGTCGTGATGGTCAGTGGGAGCGACACGCCGCCCCAGACGGTCGAGCTTGGCGCGCTGGCCCAGGCGCTGGCCGGAGAGCTGCCGCCTTCCCGGGCGGCTCGGCTGATTGCCGGTCTGAGCAGTCTCAGCCGTCAACAAGCCTGGGCGCTGGTCCATCCCGATAATCAGCGCAGCCAAACCAGTGAGGACGACTCGGCATGATCGTCCTCTTTCTGGTGCTGATTGCTGCCGTTATCTTTCTGCCGCAATTCTGGATCAAGCGCGTGCTGAAGCATTATTCCCAGCCGCGGGATCGTTACCCGGGTACCGGTGCCCAGTTGGCCCGTCATTTGCTCGACCGGCTGGGCCTGGAGGATGTGGGTGTGGTGCGCGGCGGGCCAGGTGGCGACTTTTATGATCCCGAAAAGCGCCAGGTCAGTCTGAGTCCCGATCATCACGACACCGCTTCACTGACGGCCGTTACGGTCGCGGCCCACGAGGTGGGCCATGCCATCCAGCATGCCGATGGCTATCAGCCACTGGTGTGGCGTACCCGGCTGGTCAAGGGCCTGCAGAAGTGGCAGCGCTTTGGCGTCATCCTGATCGCCTTGATGCCCATCGTGATCCTGGCGCTGCGGTTGCCGGCCGCTGGATTGATCATGCTGCTGGTTGGGCTGGCCACCCTGGCCTCCGGCATTCTGGTTCATCTGACCACATTGCCGACCGAATTCGACGCGAGTTTCCGGCGGGCGCTGCCGCTGCTGGAAAAGGGCGAGTACCTCAAGCCCCAGGATCGGCCGCATGCGCGCCGTATACTGACGGCTGCAGCGTTGACCTATGTCGCGGCCTCGCTGATGGGTCTGGTCAATTTCTGGTGGTGGCTGCGAATTCTCAGGCCCTGAGCGATCGTTTTCTTGATGTAGATCATTTCCGGAGCGGCTGTCCTGGGATACGCTCTCGCCTGGTTCAATGAAGTCTCAATCCATGGCGAATTTCGAGGCAGTGCAGGGCAGCTACGGACGATGCCTTCGCGACAAGCAGTTCATCCCGTCGTTTTACGAACGTTTGCTGGCTCGCGACGAGCGAATCCAGAAAATGTTTGTTGGTACTCGCTGGCCGCAGCAAAACAAGGCCCTTAGGCGCGGCATCAGCATTGCACTGACGTTTGCTGCCGGTTCAACCATCGTCGAAGGCTCAATGAAGCAGATGGCCGATGTTCACAGTCTGAAGGGCCATGCGCCGGTTGATCCGGCTCTCTATGTGCACTGGCGCGAAAGCCTGCTGGAAGCGGTCGAGGCCTGCGATCCCCGCTTGACCCCGCAGTTGAGGGAAGACTGGCGCGAAGCGCTGACCAAGACCACCGATTTCTTCACCGAGCGCTACGCCAAGGGCTGATCCGTCACGGGTCAAGACATCGGCAGTGATCATGGAGTCCTCGCTGCCTGGCAGCGAACGCCCCAACCGTTGTTTTGCCGACCAAACGCGAAAGCGGTCTTGCAGTCAGGAAACTTTTTGCTGCCCGACTGCGTCATAATGCGTCCGGGAGCCGGCCAGACAGTCGCTGCGCCTTCGGTTCGAAAGAACTCGACAGGCGGGGAGGAAAGTCCGGGCTTCGCAGGGCAGGGTGCCAGGTAACGCCTGGGCGGGGTATTTCGGTATCCTGACGGAAAGTGCCACAGAGAACAGACCGCCGATGGCAGCTTTGGCTGCACAGGCAAGGGTGAAACGGTGCGGTAAGAGCGCACCGCGCGACTGGCAACAGGCGCGGCACGGTAAACCCCACTTGAAGCAAGGCCAAATAGGGACGCCATGACGTTGCCCGCGTCGCGTCCGGGTAGGCTGCTAGAGTGCGTTGGCGACAGCGCATCGAGATGAATGACTGTCCACGACAGAACCCGGCTTATCGGCCGGCTCCCACTTTTTCCAAGCTCAGGTAATCGCCTGGCCCAGGCGTATCCGCCGGCCTGGCGCCAGTGATTCCCGCCAGGCCAGAAAGCCTTCCGGCGTCAGGACAATCACGGTCGAGCCCCAGTGGAAACGGCCCATTTCGGCCCCAAGTGCCAGGGATGGCCCGTTGTGCTGGCGTCGCTCGAGTTGTCCACCGGGCCGTCGGTCGACCGGCCCGCCCCAGACCGTTTCGATCCCGGACACCAGCATCGCAGCGACCATGACCACCGCAACTGGCCCGCGGTCGGTGTCGAACAGTGCTGCCATGCGCTCATTGCGACTGAACAGTCCCGGGACGGCCCGGGTCGTCGCCGCAGATACGCTGAACAGTTCGCCCGGGATGCGGTTTTCGCCGATCAGGCGTCCATCAATCGGCATGTGAACCCGGTGATAATCGCTAGGGGCCAGATAGATGGTCAGGAACTGCCCACCGGCAAACCGCTCGGCCCAGGTATCGGAACCCAGCAGGTCTGCAGCGGTGTAATCAATGCCTTTAGCCTGGATCAGTCGCCCATTTTCGATTGGGCCCAGTTGGCTGATGGTGCCATCGCTGGGGCTTACCAGGCCAGCATGGTTATCGGCAGACAATGGCCTCGCCCCGTCCTTCAGTTCACGGGTGAAGAAATCATTGAAGCTGCGATACTGGTCGATCCGGGAGCGCTCCGCTTCGTCCAGATTCACTCGAAACAGCTGGACGAAAAGGCCGATGAACGCGTTTTTGAACCAGCGGGTCTCGGCGCAGGATAAACGCCAGGCCAGCGCGGTCAGCGCGTGCTTGGGCAGCAAGTGCTGCGGCCAGGTCATCAAGCGGGCTGCCAGGTTGGGCATGGGCGATGCTCAGTGAATGGTTGGCGGATTCGGCCAGAAGGCGCGACGGAGTGCAGGCACCTTCATGGTTGACTCAGAGTCTTGTCAACTGGAACAAATCCGCTGTCACGTCATCGGGCGTCAGCGGATGCGGGAACCGGCCGAACAGCCGGCCTTCCGGATCGACGATGAGAACGGCAGCCGAATGGTCAACGTTGTAAAAGCCAGTTCGCTCGTCGGGTTCTTCAAAGAAATAGACCACGCCAAGCTGACGGCTGAGTGCTTCGAGCTGATCCTCATCGCCCGTGACGGCAACAAAATCCTGGTTGAACCAGCGGACATAGTCGCCGAGTAGTTCACCGTCGTCCCGCTCAGGGTCAACGGAAACAAACACGACCTGCGGTTTTTCATCGCGACGCATCAGTTCCAGTTGCTGCATTGACTGGGCCAGCATGGCCAGGGTGTCCGGGCAGACATCCGGGCAGTTGGTGAAACCGAAAAACAACAGGTTCCACTGGCCCTCAAGGTTGGTTCGAGTGAAGGCGTCGCCCTCGGCAGTACGCAATTCAAAGTCGGACAGCGCCCTGGGTGTCGGAAACAGCGAAGCGGCGCGCCAGTCCGAGGTGCGTTGGATCATTTGATTGGCAACGATCAAACCGGCACCCATGGCCAGGACAAGGACGATGAAAATCAGGAATACACGGCCCTGCTGACGGGCTTCGAAAGAGGAATTTTTCATGGGCAAGAGTATATCGCGGGTTGATCAACGAGGCAGACAGGCATACCGACCGGATTGGCCGTCTTCGGTTCCTTGTTGAACGAGTAAACTGAGGATTCATTCAACTGGTGGGGTCGCCCCTCGACAATGACGCTCGAAGAACAGATTCGCCTGGCTGCTCGACGCATGGATGCGGCCGGTGTGTATTTCGGCCATGGCACGGACAATGCCATTGATGAAGCCTGCTGGCTGGCTTCAGCCGCGCTGGGGCTGCCGCCCGATTTCGACAGCGAAGCCTTTGCTCGTATTCTGACTACGGAGGAACAGGCCCGCATTGAGAGCTTGTTGACTCAGCGTATCGAGACCCGTCAACCACTGGCCTACCTGCTGGGTCGGGGGTGGCTGGCCGGCCTGGAATTCGAAGTCTCGCCGGATGTCCTGGTGCCGCGGTCGCCGATTGCCGAGCTGATCCTGGATGGCTTCGAGCCCTGGTTGGCCGCCAACGACCTGAAGCGGGCGGTCGACGTCGGTACCGGCTCGGGCTGCCTGGCCATTGCCTTGGCCAGCCATTGGCCGGGGGTTGAGGTGGATGCCCTGGACATCAGTGACGCCGCCCTTGAGTTGGCCCGGCGCAATGTCGCCCGGCACGGTCTGGAAAGCCGCGTACGGTGCCGACACTCCGATTTGCTGGCCGATGCTGGCGATGCCGTCTACGATCTGATTCTGGCCAACCCTCCTTATGTGCCGACTGCATCCATGGCGGGTTTGCCGACCGAGTTCCTGCATGAGCCCAGCTTGGGCCTGGAGGCCGGGGCGGATGGTCTGGACCTTGTTCGACGCTTGCTGGTACAGGCGCCCCGGCATTTGTCCGGTCACGGCATCCTGGTGTGCGAGGTGGGCGAGGCGGCAGAGGCGTTGGATGCTTTGCTGGCTGACCATGTGGATTTGGTCTGGCTGGAGTTTGCCCACGGCGGTGACGGAGTATTTCTGCTCGACCGCCAGGCCGTCGAAGTGGCTGCGCGGGCATTGGCATCGCCTTGAATGTCCGATCTGATCACGCCCCAGCAGCTACAATGAGGGGCTTGGAACCTGAACAATCAAGCGCGGAGTAATGCATGAAAATTCTGGTCGCCCTCAAGCGAGTGGTGGATTACAACGTGCGGGTGCGCGTCAAGAGCGACGGCACCGGCGTGGAGACCGACGGCGTGAAAATGTCGATCAACCCCTTTGACGAGATTGCGCTGGAAGAAGCGCTGCGCATCAAGGAACGGGGTGAGGCCGAGGAAGTCATTGTCTGCTCGATTGGCAGCAATGACGTCCAGCAGCAGCTGCGCACCGGTCTGGCGATGGGCGCCGACCGCGCCATCCACGTTGAAACTGAGGTGGCTACCCAGCCACTGACGGCCGCGCGGGTATTCATGAAGCTGATTGAGCGCGAAAGCCCCGGCATCGTTTTCCTGGGCAAGCAGGCTATCGATGACGACTGCAACCAGACCGGTCAGATGCTGGCCGCGCTGTGGGATCGTCCGCAGGCTACCTTCGCCTCGAAGGTGGAGCTGGCCGACGGCAAGGCGACGGTGGCCCGTGAGGTGGACGCCGGCCTGGAAACCATCGAGATTGATTTGCCGGCGGTGATGACCTCCGATTTGCGCCTGAATGAGCCGCGCTTCGTCAAGCTGCCGGACATCATGAAAGCCAAGCGCAAGCCGCTGGACACCGTTGCGATCGGCGATCTGGGTATTGAAACCGCCGCCGACATCGAGTCGGTCAGCTTCGAACCGCCGCCCAAGCGGGGCGGGGGCAAGATGGTCGGCAGCGTTGCCGAGCTGGTGGGTGAACTCAAGAACAAGGGACTGCTGTAATGAGCCGAATTCTGATCATTGCCGAACATGACGGCCAGGCCTTGAACCCGGCCACGGCCAAGACCCTGAGCGGTGCCCTCAAGATGGGCATCAGCAATATCGACCTGGTGGTTTTCGCTGCCGATCCGTCGGCCGTGGCCCCGTCGGCAGCGGCGCTGGCCGGGGTCAGCCGCGTGCTGACCATTGCCCACGACGATTTCGCCCATCCGCTGGCCGCGCGCCTGGCGCCGGAAGTGGCCGCCCTGGCGGGTGACTACAGCCACGTTCTGGCACCGTCGACCACCTTCGGCAAGGACCTGCTGCCGCGGGCCGCAGCGCTGATGGGCGTCAACCAGGTCTCCGATATCATGGAGGTGATCGACGAGCGCACCTTCAAGCGCCCGATCTACGCCGGCAATGCCATCGTCACGGTGCGCGTACCGGACGGTGGCCCCGTGGTGGCGACCATACGAACCGCATCGTTTGCCGCAGCCGAGGAAGGTGGTTCGGCCAGCATCGAAGAGCGTTCGCCGCAGGCAAGCAACCCCGGCCACACACGGTTCGTCAAGGTCGAAGGCTCGGACGGCGAAGGCCCTGATCTGTCGTCGGCCGACGTAGTGGTCTCCGGCGGTCGTGCGCTGGGCTCGTCGGACAACTTCGCCATCATCTACAGCCTGGCCAAGAAGATGGGCGCGGCCGTTGGCGCCTCGCGGGCGGCGGTTGATGCCGGTTACGTGCCGAATGAATTGCAGGTGGGTCAGACCGGCAAGATCATCGCGCCGGATCTGTACTTCGCCATCGGTATCTCCGGGGCCATCCAGCACCTCACTGGTATCAAGGACGCCGGCACCATCGTCGCCATCAACAAGGACCCGGAAGCGCCGATCTTCGAGATTGCCGACCTGGGTCTGGTCGGCGACTTGTTCGAGCTGGTGCCCGAGTTGGAAAACGCCGTCTGACAGGCCAGTCAGGCCGCGTCTGACATTGGGAAACAGCCCTGCGCACCGTTGGTGCCAGGGCTGTTTTTCTTTACCCGACCCAAGAACAGGTTTTTGCCATGAACGAACCCTTCCTCATCCGTGCCGCCCGTCCTGGTGACGAGGCCGACTTGCTGGCGCTGATTGTTGAGCTGGCCCGTTACGAGAAGCTGGAGCACGAAGTCGTTGCCACGCCGGAGCGTTTGGCTGAACAATTGTTCTGCGATCAGCCGCTGGTTCACGCCAGGCTGGCCGAGTGCGATGGCCAGACCGTCGGGTTTGCCCTGTATTTCTTCAACTTTTCGACCTTTCTGGCCCGTCCGGGCTTGTATCTCGAAGACCTGTTCGTCAAGCCCGACTGGCGTGGCCGCGGCATCGGCAAGGCGCTGTTGTTGCACTTGGCCCAAGAGGCTCACCGGCGCGGATGTGGACGGATGGAATGGAGCGTTCTCGACTGGAACCAGCCGGCGATTGATTTCTACCGCTCGCTCGGCGCCCGCCCGATGGATGAATGGACGGTGTTTCGCCTGGATCAGGCAGCGCTGGCGGCCCTGGACGAGGCGTCAGAATGAACGTTTGTGTTGACAGGGCAGGGCGTAAGCTTTGTCGATGAAACACGCGATAGCCGCCATTTTTCTTGCCCTTGCGGCACCTGTGCTGGCGGCCCAGGAAACCGTCACCGTTCGCCCGTTCGGCGAGGTGGCTGTGGCGCTGGAGCGTCAGGCGGCCGCCCGGGTGATCAGTCTCAACGAGGCGGTGCTGTCGGCGGAGATCACGGCGCGCGTGGTTGAGGTGGCGGCCGAGGTTGGCGACACGGTCGAGCCTGGTCAACTGCTGCTCCGGCTGGATTCCAGCAGTTTTGACATCGAGCGGGAGCGGGCGCTGGCCCAGCTTGATCTGGCCGGGGCCGGCCATGATCTTGCCCGTTTGCGGGCCGAACGGGCGCGGCGCCTGGCGCCGGACCGTTTCGTGTCCGAGGATCAGCAGCTTGAGGCCGAGACCATTTTGCGCCAGGCCACTGCCGAGCGAGCGCTTGCCCGTCAGGCCCTTGCCCAGGCCGAGTTGATGCTGGACCGAACCCGTATCAAGGCGCCATTTGAGGGTGTCCTGACGGCCCGTCTGATTGGTCAGGGTGCACTGGCCACGCCCGGTGTTGCGCTGCTGGAACTGGTCGCTTCGACTGATCTGGAAGTGGTGTCGTCAGTCAGTCCGGCATTGGCTGCCGGGCTGGCGATTGCCGAGCCCATCGAATTCGTCTCCGACGGGCGCACTTATGCCGTTGAACTGGACCGCGTTGCCGGGGTGATTGCCCAAGGCAGTCGTACACGCGAAAGCCGCCTGCGCTTTACCGACGCCCCGGCTCTGACCGGCAGCGAAGGCGTGGTTCGCTGGACCGACCCGCGCCTGGCCTTGCCGCCTGACTACATTCTTCAGCGAGACGGTCGATTGGGCGTGCTGCTGCTGTCCGACGATGGTGAACAGGTCGAATTTCTCGAGCTGCCCGGTGCCGATGCCGGTCGGCCTCATCCTGTTGATCTGCCTGCCGATGCGCGGTTGATCGACCGCGGGCGTCAGCGGTTGGCGCCAGGCGACCGGGTTCGCGTCGCAGAGTGAACACGGCACGGCTTTGAGCATGCTCAATCGCCTGTACGCAAACCACCCGCTGGCCAATGTGTTCATGGTGGTGGTGCTGGCCATGGGGCTGGCCGCGTTCTGGCTGATGCCGCGCGAGCGCGATCCGGAAGTCAATTTCAACTGGATCAACATGACCACGGTGCTGCCTGGCGCTTCGGCCGAGGACGTCGAGCGGCTGGTCACCGACCCGCTGGAAGAAGCCATCGCCCGGCTGCAGGACGTGCGTTTCGTGGTCTCCAGCAGCCGCGAGAACGTCTCCAATATCCTGGTCCGCTTCCAGGAAATTTCCCAGCGCGATTTCGAGCGACGGGTGGCCGACCTGCGGCGGGAAGTGCAGGCCATGGTCAACGACGAACTGCCGCCCGAGGCGCGCGACCCGAACATCTTCGAGGTCACTTCTTCCTCAGGCTTCCCGACCGCGCTGGTGCTGGCGGTGGGCCAGGCCGACGACGACGCGCTAAGGAGCCTGGCCCGCCGAGCCCGGCAGGACCTCGAACGCCTGGGCTCGGTCGACCAGATTCTGGCCCAGGGCCTGAACACGCCGGAGCTGCAGCTGCTGTTCGACCCGGCGGCACTGGCCGCCCGCGGGCTCAACGCGCTGGATCTGGCCAACGCCGCATCGGGCTGGTACCGGGACGTTTTTGCCGGACGCCTGCAAACGGCCCATGGCCAATGGCTGATTCGCGCCGAAGGCCGCTCGATCGACCCCCAGGCCCTGGCCGGCTTGACCCTGCCAAGCCCGGTCGACGGCGGCGTGGTGCGTTTCGATGAGGTCGCTCGCATGCGCCTGGGTGCCAGTATCCCGGAACAGCTGGTGCGCCACGAGGGCCGCCCGGCCATTCTGCTGTCGGTCACCAAGCGACCAGGCGCCAACACCCTGGAGCTGATTGCCGAACTCAACGATTACATTGAGCGGCGCAACCCGGTACTGGCTGATCAGGGCCTGGCGCTGGTGCTGGCCGACGACCAGACCGTGGCCACCCGCGAGGCCATCGACATCATGCGCAACAACGCCGTGGTTGGCCTGTTGCTGGTGCTCCTGGTCTGCTGGCTGTTCCTGGCCAGCCGCATCGCCCTGCTGGTCGGCAGCGGCCTGATCCTGTGCGTGGCCGGCACCTTCGCCGTGCTGTATGCCGTCGGGTTCACCCTCAACATCACCGTGCTGCTGGGCGTGGTGATCGTGCTTGGCATGCTGGTCGATGTGTCGGTGGTGATGGTCGAGGCCATCTATTACCGCTTGCGGCGGGGCCAGCCGGCCATGCAGGCGGCCACCCGGGCCTTTGGCGAAGTGGCTATGCCGCTGACTGCCTCGGTCCTGACCACCATTGCCGCCTTCCTGCCGCTGATGCTGCTGCCGGGCATCGTCGGCAAGTTCATGTTCGTGGTGCCCTTCGTGGTCACGGTAGGGCTGTTGATCTCGCTGGTCCAGGCCTTCTGGGTGCTGCCGACCCAGGTGGTCCACAGCCGCTACCAGCCGCCTGCTGCCGGGCGCGATAGGCGAGGCGAACTGACCCGGCTCATTCGGCGCCGTTACGTGCGCTCGCTCGTTTATGTCATGCGCCGGCCACGGCGTTTCCTGTCGCTTTCAGCGTTGGGTTTTGCCTTCGCCCTGACCATGGTCGCTGCCGGCCTGGTGCGGCTGGAATTTTTCGCCTTCGACCCGATGCGCCTGTTCTACGTACAGGTCGACCTGCCCGGCGATGTGGCGCTGGACGACACCATCGAACGGGTCCAGCAGGTTGAGGCTCGCGTCCGCCAGCACCTGGAGCCCGATGAGGCGCGATCAGTGATCAGCCTGGCCGGTGTCCAGTTCACCGACGTCGAGCCGCTGTTCGGCGACCAGTACGGACAGGTGGTGGTGTCGCTCAACCCGCCGCGCGGCCGACGTGACGTCAACCAGGTGATCGAGGCCATGCGCGCTGATGTCGAATCGACGCCGATCGACGGCAGCATTGCCTTCCTGCAGATTTCCGGCGGGCCACCGACTCAGCAGCCGATCAACGTCAAGGTTCGAAGCGACGATTTCGACGAGCTCAGACGGGCCACCGAGCGTTTGCGCGAGCTGATTGCCGAACTGCCCGGTACCCGCGACATTACCGACGACCGGGTGCCCGGTCGCTCCGAGCTGGTGCTGCGGCTTGACCGGGAAGCCCTGGCCCAGGCCGGGCTGGCGCCCGAGCCCCTGGCCCGCCTGCTGCGGCTGCATGTCGATGGCGATATCGTCGGCTTCACCCGCGAGGCGGGTGATCGTTATGAATTGCGCGTTCGCGCCGAACGGCCGCGCCCCGGTGATCCGATGGATGTCCTCGATGACCCGCTGGTACTGCCCAATGGGCAGGTCAGTCGTCTGGGCGGACTGGTCAGCGCGCAGGCCGGTGAGGCGCCCGGCGTCATCCGTCACTACAACCTGCGGCGGACTATCACGGTGGAAGGCGATATCGACCGGCGCGTGACCAATACCGTCGAAGTCAACCGCCGCATCCTGGCCGCCTGGGACGAGGTGCGCGCCGACTTCCCGAATACCGATCTGGATTTCACCGGCGAACTGGATGACATCGAGGAATCGCTGGAGGCCATGGCCGTATTGTTCCTGCTTGGACTGGGTCTGATCTACCTCATCCTGGCCACCCAGTTCCGCAGCTACTTCCAGCCGCTGCTGATCCTGGCCACGGTGCCGATGGCCTTCACCGGCGTGGTCTTTGGTTTGCTGCTGTCGGGTAATCCCTTAAGCCTGTACACGCTCTACGGAATCATTGCCCTGGCCGGCATCGCCGTCAACGCTGCCATCGTGTTGATCGACGCGGCCAACCAGCGTCTGTCCGCCGGCATGCGCCCGCTCCACGCGACGATCTACGCGGCTCGCCGGCGGGTAATTCCCATCATCATGACCACCGCGACCACCATCGCAGGCCTGCTGTCACTGGCACTAGGCCTGGGCGGCCGCTCATTGCTCTGGGGCCCGGTGGCCGTTACCCTGGTCTGGGGTCTTACCGTCTCGGCCCTGCTCACCCTGTTCGTCATCCCCTTGCTCTACCGCCTGTCCATGCGCAGCCGGCCCGGCGCCGGCTGAATGTTAGTCGTGCCTGCATAAGACTGCCCCTTCGTACAACTGACGCTGGCGCCGCTTCCTTGCTACTCTTTGCGCTGGATATTTCTCAGCCTGGATCCACCATGACCGAACCGCTTTGGACGCCGGCGCCCGAGCGCGCCGCTGCTACGAACTTGAGCCGATTCATCGCCCAGTTGGCGAGTAAGCAGGCGCCTGATGTGAGTGACTGGGACAGCCTCTACCGCTTTTCCATCGACCAGCCCGAGGCTTTCTGGACGGCCGTCTGGGAATTTGGCGGCGTGGTGGGGGAACGCGGGTCGCGCTTTGCCGAGGCTTGGCCGGCCATGCCGGGCACCCGTTTCTTTCCCGAGGCGCGGCTGAACTTCGCTGAAAACCTGCTCAAGTTCCGCGACGAGCAGACGGCGCTGATCTTCGCCGGCGAAGACGGTACCTTGCGGCATATCAGCTATGCCGAGCTTTACGGTCAGGTTGCCCGGATGGCCGAGGCCCTGAAGCAGGCTGGCGTCGAGCCCGGCGATCGCGTGGCCGGCTATCTGCCCAACCTGCCGGAAACCGTCGTTGCCATGCTGGCGGCCACCTCGCTGGGCGCGGTCTGGTCATCGTGCTCGCCCGACTTTGGCGTCCAGGGTGTGCTTGACCGCTTCGGCCAGATCGAGCCGAAAGTACTCATCGCCTGTGCTGCCTACCGCTACAACGGCAAGGACTTCGACTGCCTGGGCCGGGTCGGCGAGCTGGCCAACAAGATCCCGTCGATCGAAACCATCGTGATCGTGCCCTACATGGCGCCCCGGCCCGACCTCTCCGGGTTGGAGACAGCCGTAACCTGGGACTCGTTTTGCGACAACACCGCCGATACCATCGAGTTTGCCCGGTTGCCGTTTGATCACCCGCTGTACGTGTTGTACTCCTCGGGCACGACCGGTGTGCCTAAATGCATTGTCCACGGTGCGGGCGGCACCTTGCTGCAGCACATCAAGGAATTGATGCTGCATACGGATCTCAGCCGCGACGACCGACTGTTCTACTTCACTACCTGCGGCTGGATGATGTGGAACTGGCTGGTGTCGGGGCTGGCGGTTGGCTCAACCGTGGTCCTGTACGACGGCTCGCCCTTCCATCCGGACGGCAACGTTCTGTGGGATCTGGCTGACGAGGTCGGCATTTCGGTGTTCGGCATCAGCGCCAAATGGATCGCTGCCTGCGACAAGGCCGGTATCAAGCCGCGCCAGACGCATGAACTGACCGACTTGAAGGCCATTCTTTCGACCGGCTCGCCGCTGCTGCCGGAGTCGTTCGACTACGTCTATCGCGACATCAAGGCCGATGTGCAGCTCAGCTCGATCTCGGGCGGCACCGACATCGTCTCCTGCTTCGCCCTGGGCAGCCCCGTGCTGCCCGTCTACAAGGGCGAGTTGCAGTGCCGCGGCCTGGGCATGAAGGTCGAGATTCGCAACGACGACGGTCAGGTCGTCGAGGATGAAACCGGCGAGCTGACCTGCTCACAACCCTTTCCGTGCATGCCGGTCGGCTTCTGGAATGATCCGGACGGTGCCAAGTACCAGGCAGCCTACTTTGAAACCCATCCGGGCATCTGGAGCCACGGCGACTATGCGCGCCTGACCCCCCGGGGCGGCGTGGTCATTTACGGTCGTTCCGATGCCACCCTGAACCCTGGTGGCGTGCGCATTGGCACGGCCGAGATCTACCGCCAGGTTGAAAAGCTCGATGAGGTTCTCGAATCAATCTGCGTCGGCCAGCAGTTCGACGGCGACGTTCGCGTGGTGCTTTTTGTTCGCCTGCGCGAGGGCGTCGTACTGGATGATGCGCTTCGCGACCGCATCCGCAAGACCATCCGCGCCAACACCACGCCGCGCCACGTGCCGGCCAAAGTGCTGGATGTCGAGGATATCCCGCGCACCGTTTCCGGAAAGATCACCGAATTGGCGGTGCGTGACGTCATTCACGGACGGCCGGTCAAAAACACCTCGGCTTTGGCCAACCCGGAGGCCTTGGATCATTTCAGGAACCGCCCCGAAATTGAGGTGTAAAGCCTGTCGAGTGCCCATTTGATGGGTTAAGCTTGATAACCTCATAGGCAATCAAAGCGGGTGGGATAACGATGAAACGATGGCTATGGTTTTTCACCATTGTCGCCCTGGCAGCGTGTGGCGGAGATTCAGCGCAGGAGCCCCTCACCTCGGAGGCTCGGGCCGAGATCACCGGAGAGGCCTATTATCTTGAACGGATCATGATGCCGCCGGGTTCGACGCTCGAAATCGAGTTGGCTGATGACGCCACTGGTGAGGTTCTCGCACATGAGCGAATCGAGGGTCCAGAGGCGCCGCCGTATCCCTTCGGCCTGTCGGTGGCTGCTGACTTGCTGGAGGTGGGCAAAACCTACCACCTTCACTTGACGCTGTTCTTGCCGGACGGAAGTCCACGTTTTGCGGCCGAGGTGCCCATAAGCGCCGATTCAGCGGAGTTGGGCAGGATTCGCCTGACTGGCGTTGACTACAGCGAAGCCGATCCGGATCGCGATGAGCCGATGGCCGGATGGCACTCCTTCCAGTGTGGCGAAGTGGCGTTGGATGTTCAGTTCGACGGTGACGAATCCGCCAGGCTGTCGCTACCCTGGGCGCTGCTGGAGCTTGAGCTTCAACCGGCGGCTTCGGGTGCCCGCTATGCGGCCGATGAGGTCGAATTCTGGACTCGCGGTCAGGATCAGGCCCGCTTGACCCTGGCCGATGGCGACGCCGTGGACTGCGTGCCGCGCGACCGGGTGTCGCCCTGGACCCAGGCGATGATGGATGGCGTGGATTTCCGTGCGGTCGGCAACGAGCCGGGCTGGCATCTGCACGCTCGCCACGAACAGGCGGATCTCGAACTGGTGCTGGATTATGGGGTTTCCGAGCTGGAATTCTCCGGTACGCTTGAAATTCTGCCCGACCAGGCCGGCTACCGCGCCGAATCACCCGGCAACCTGGCCGAGGTGACCCTGGAACAGGCCGATTGCACCGACACCATGGTTGGCTGGACGTTTCCGATTACCGTTCACCTGCAAATCAATGACCGGAGCCTGTCTGCCTGCGGTCGCTTCCTGAACTGATGCGGGTCATTTTCAGTCACGGTCATCTCTCCAGCCCTAGCTCTGAGAAGATTCGCCGGCTCACACCCCTGGCCCTCGACGAGGGCTGGAAGGTCGAAGCGCCGGACTATCGCCCCTGGCAGGACGATCCGCACGGTCGGGTCGCCCACCTGGAATCCCGACTGTCGGCCAACGCCAAGCCATCCGTGCTGGTTGGTTCCTCGCTCGGTGGGCTGGTTTCCCTGGCGGCGGCAGAGAAAATGCCAGTGGCGGGCTTGTTCCTGATGGCGCCGGCGCTATTCATGGAAGACCGCGTGCCGGGCGGCGTTATCCGGGAGGCTTACCAGCCCCTTACCGGGCAGCTTTGCGTGGTTCATGGCTGGCAGGACGACATCGTTCCTCCCGAGGGCAGTGTCAAGTTCGCTCGTGCGCTTGGTGCGTCACTGCATCTGCTGCCCGACGACCATAGCCTGCACGCCTCGATACCCACGATCGCCGGCCTGCTCCAGACCTTCCTTCGCGCCGTTCGCCAGGCGCTCTGACGTTTGCCGAGAATGCCTTCATGACCCGAAACCTGGCCATCTTCTGCGACTTCGAGAACGTTGCGCTTGGCGTGCGGGATGCACGCTTTGATGCCTTCGATATCCAGAAAGTCCTCGAGCGATTGCTGCTCAAGGGCAATATCGTGGTGCGCAAGGCCTACTGCGATTGGGGGCGCTACCGCGACTTCAAGGCAGCCATGCATGAGGCGGCTTTCGAGCTGATCGACATTCCGCACGTCCGTCAGTCGGGCAAGAACTCGGCCGATATCCGGATGGTGGTGGATGCGCTGGACCTTTGCTACACCAAGGGGCACGTGGATACCTTTGTGATCATCTCCGGCGATTCGGATTTTTCGCCGCTGGTCTCGAAGCTTCGCGAGAACAACAAGACGGTCATCGGCGTCGGGGTCAAAAGCTCGACCTCGGACCTGCTGATGGCCAATTGCGACGAATTCATCTTCTATGACGATTTGATTCGCAATCAGAGGAAAAAGGCTGAAGGCCGAGGCAAGAAGGCGACCAGGAAAAAGTCGGCCAAGAAGACCGCAGCAAAAGCCGTGGACGACAAGGCCCAGGAAGCCTTCGAATTGGTACTGGAAACGACTGAGGCCTTGTTCGAGGACCGCGATGCCGAGGAAAAGGTGTGGGGATCCATGGTCAAGCAGGCGCTTAAACGTCGCAAGCCGGGTTTCTCGGAAAGCTACCACGGCTTCAAGAACTTCAATCACTTGCTACAGGAGGCACAGACCCACGGCTTCCTCATGCTTCAGCATGATGAAAAATCCGGCGGGTATATCATCAAGTCTTATCGTGGTGAGGATTGATCACCGATGTCGCTTCGGCAACGGACTATCCGCGTGCTGTTCTGGCGCATTAATTGATTACTGATTAATAAAGGAAAACAACATGGACGCATTGACTGAACGACTGGGCGATATCGATCCTTTGGCGTTGTTGGCCCTAAGCTGGCAGCTAATCGCCGCCATTCTGATTTTCATCATTGGCCGCTGGGTTGCCAAGGCGATCGTTCGCCTGATGCGTGGCCAGATGAAGCGACGGGAAATGGACGAGCTGCTGGTCAATTTCGTCGGCAATATTCTCTACAGTGTGCTGCTGGTGACAGTCGTCCTGGTTGCTGTCGGTTCACTGGGCGTGCAGATTGCCCCGCTGGTGGCGGTGTTGGGTGGTTTGGCTCTGGCGGTTGGACTTGCCCTGCAGAGCTCGCTCAGCAATTTTGCCTCAGGCATCATGATCATTGCGTTTCACCCCTTTACCCGCGGCAACTTTGTCGAGGCGGGGGGCGTGTCCGGCGTGGTCCAGAAAGTGGGGATTTTCCAGACGGAACTGAAAACCCCGGACAACCGGCACGTGGTTGTCCCCAACAGCTCAATCACGTCTAATCCCATTACCAACTATTCGGCCTACGATACTCGACGCGTTGACCTGATCATTGGCGTGCATTACGACGATGACCTGAAGCTTGCCCGTGCCACTATCGAGAAAGTGCTCAAGGCACACGAAAAAGTGCTGGATGATCCGGAACCGACCATTATGGTGATGGAGCTTGGTGACTCAAGCGTCGATTTTGCCGTCAGGCCCTGGGTCAACGCCAGCGATTTCTGGCCGGTACGTGGCGAGCTGCTCGAACAGCTGAAAGTGGCGCTGGAAGACGCCGGCTGCTCGATTCCGTTCCCGCAGCGCGACATCCACGTTTTCAACGAAAAGTAAGATCAGAAAAGCACTAACCGCGAAGACGCGAAGAGCGCCAAGGAAAAACCTTTCTTTGCGTTCTTTGCGCCTTCGCGGTTAGTCCTTCTTTTCGCCTTAGAACCAGTCGCCGCCTTTGTTCAGGGTCTCTTCGATCTTGTCGCCCAACTCGGCGATGTGGCGGATGATGTAGTCCAGCGCGTCGGTGGTCAGGTTGTTGTAGAGCATGTTCTCGCACAGCTTGAGGAACGCCACGCCCTCCATGTCACCCACGGCCAGGTAGCCGGTTCTCAGCATCAGGTTGACCCGGAGGCACTTCTCCGGGTCATGGTTGGCCAGCGGTGCAACGGTGGTTTCCACGCGCAGGAATCGCTTGCCGTCGCTGCCCTTGAGCTCGGCCAGGAACACGCTCTGGTGGCGATCCTTGCCCACCGGCACCTCCAGCCCGAGCATGAAGGGCTCGTCGTGAACCACGTCATGGTGGGCCTTGACGTGGGCTTCCAGTGCCGCAAAGGTTTCCATTATTTCGGCTCCAGGCGCACCGCGCCATCAAGCCGGATGGTGGTGCCGTTGAAATAGGCGTTTTCGATGATGTGGGCGGCCAGCGCGGCAAACTCTTCGCTCTTGCCCAGGCGCTTGGGGAAAGGGATCGACTCGCCCAGGGCCTTTTGCACCGGCTCGGGCATGATGTCGACCATCGGCGTGTGGAACACGCCCGGGGCAATGGTCATGACGCGAACGCCAATACGAGTGAACTCACGGGCCATCGGCAGCGTCATGCCGACCACACCGCCCTTGGAGGCCGAGTAGGCGGCCTGGCCGATCTGGCCTTCGAATGCGGCCACCGAGGCCGTATTGATGATGACACCACGCTCGTTGTCGGCGTTGGGCTCGTTGTGTTGCATCAGGTCGGCTGCGGCCTTGGCCACGTTGAAGCTGCCAACCAGGTTGACCATCACGGTTTTTGAAAAGGTTTCCAGCGGCATCGGCGCTTCACGCCCGAGCACCCGGCCCGCACCGAGAATGCCGGCGCAGTTCATGGCCACGGTAATGCCGCCCATCCAGTCGCGGGCCTCGCCCAGCACCCGAACCACGTCGGCCTCACTGGTGACATCGACCCTGAAGAACCTCGCGTTGGCATCACCCAGCGCGGCCACGGCATCGGCCGCCTTGTCTTCGTTGACATCCAGCAACGCCACCTTGCCGCCATCGGCAACAAACCGTTGCGCCACCGCAAAACCCAACCCCGACACCCCGCCGGTCACCACTGCCTTGATCTCGTTCAATTCCATTTGACTATTCCTCTTGAAAGATTCACTAACCGCAAAGACGCGAAGGGCGCAAAGGAAAGTATTAAAGAGCGTTCGCGACTCGCTGGATTCCGTGTTTGATTAAAGTAACGTTCCAGTTGATCAAAAATCCAAGTTGAAGGCCTGAGAGCTTGAGGTACGTAATAACCTGTGCTTTATGCACATCTGTCAGAGCAGAAACCGATTTGTTTTCGACGATCAGGTGATCGTTGACCAACATATCAATTCGGTATCCCCGGTCAATCTGGATGCCTTCATAGTCGACCGGAAGGATTATCTCGGTTTGAACCGAGTAGCCTCGCTCGGTCATTTCGTGAGCCAGGCAGCCCTGGTAAGCAGATTCGAGCAGTCCCGGACCGAGCGCCCGGTGCACTTTGACGGCACTGTCAACCAGATCGGCGGCCGTTCTTTCCGAGCTTAATCGTGAATCATCCGCCATTCTTGAAAGCCTTTTCTTGGCGCCCTTTGCGTCTTTGCGGTTAGCCGCTTGTTCAGCTTCGTTTGAGCAGGGCCTGGCCGGTGCGGGAGCGGGGGCGGCCGAGTTCGCCGGCTATCCAGTCGCCGACGCGGGCCATGGCTTCCAGGTCAACGCCGGTTTCCACGCCCAGCCCGTTGAGCATGTACAGCACGTCTTCGGTCGCTACGTTGCCGGTGGCGCCGCGCGCGTAGGGGCAACCACCCAGGCCGGCCACCGAGCTGTCAATTACTCGTACGCCGGCCTCCATGCAGGCGTAGATGTTTGACAATGCCTGGCCGTAGGTATCGTGGAAATGCACGGCCAGCCGGTCCATCGGGATGACCTCAGCCACGGCTTCAAGCATCTGCCGGGCCTTGCGCGGCGTGCCGACACCAATCGTGTCGCCCAGGGAGATTTCCGCGCAGCCGGCCTCGAACAGGGCCCGGGCCACGCGCACCACCTCGGCCACGTCAACCTCGCCCTGGTAAGGACAGCCCAGCACCGTCGACACGTAGCCGCGCACGGTGACGCCGTCGGCAGTGGCCGCTTCCATCACCGGCGCAAAGCGCTCCAGCGATTCGGCGATCGAGCAGTTGATGTTGCGCCGGTTGAAGGCCTCGGAGGCGGCGGTGAACACCGCAATGTGACTGGCACCAACCTGACGGGCGCGCAGGTAGCCCTTGATGTTGGGCACCAGCACGGGGTACTGAACCTCGTCCAGGGGCTTGATGCCCGTGAAGACATCCTCGGCATCGGCCAGCTGTGGAATGGCCGGGGCGGCAACAAAGCTGGTCGCCTCCACTACGCTCAAGCCCGTCGCCGACAGCCGGTCGATCAGTTCGATCTTGACCGGCGTCGGGATGGTATAGGGTTCGTTCTGCAGGCCGTCCCGCGGGCCAACCTCAACAATCCTGACCCGGTCTGACGACATGACGGTCAGAGCAGTTCGACGGCCACGGCCGTGGCTTCGCCGCCGCCGATGCACAGCGAGGCAACGCCACGTTTCAGGCCACGCGCCTTGAGAGCGTGGATCAGGGTGACCAGGATGCGAGCCCCGCTGGCACCAATCGGGTGACCCAGCGCACAGGCACCGCCGTTGACGTTGACCTTGTCATGCGGGATGTCCAGATCCTTCATCGCGGCCATGGTGACCACGGCGAAGGCCTCGTTGATTTCGAACAGGTCGACATCGGCCACGCTCCAGCCGGCCTGGTCGAGCACTTTTTGCATGGCGCCAACCGGCGCGGTGGTGAACCACTCGGGCTCCTGGGCGTGGCTGGCCTGGGCAACCAGGCGGGCCAGCGGCTGGCTGCCGTGCGCCTCGGCATCGGCTTCGCTCATCAGCACCATCGCGGCCGCGCCATCGGAGATTTTCGACGAGCTGGCGGCCGTAATCGTGCCGTCCTTGGCAAAGGCTGGTCGCAGGCCGGGCATCTTCTCGATGTTGCAGCGCGGCGGCTCTTCGTCGGTGGCGACGACTTGCTCGCCGCGGCGGCTCTTGATCGTGACCGGCGCGATTTCCGCCTCGAAGCGGCCCTCGGCGAGGGCCGCATTGGCACGCTCGACCGAGGCTTTTGAGAAAGCGTCCTGGTCTTCGCGGCTGAAGTGGTATTTGCTGGCGCACATCTCGCCCAGCGGGCCCATCAGTTGTCCATCGTAGGGGTTCTGCAGGCCATCGAAGAACATGTGGTCGGTGGCCTGGACGTGGCCCATGCGCAGGCCGCGGTCGACCAGGTAGGGTGCCTTGGTCATCGATTCCATGCCGCCTGCAACCACCACCTTGGCCGAGCCGGCACGAATGGCATCGGCGGCCTGCATCACGGCCTTCATGCCCGAACCGCAAACCTTGTTGATGGTGGTGCAGTGAGCGCTGACCGGCAGGTCCGCGCCGAGTGCGGCCTGGCGCGCTGGTGCCTGACCAACGCCGGCCGGCAGCACGCAGCCCATGATGACCTCGGTGACATCCGAGCCGTCGATGCCGGCATCGCTGACCGCCGCGCGAATGGCCGCGCTGCCCAGCTCCGGCGACTTCAGAGCGCTGAACTGCCCCTGGAAAGAGCCAATTGCCGTGCGGCGAGCGGAAACAATAACAACGGAGTCGGACATGGCGCACCTCGATTCATGGAAGAAGACAAATTATTTTCCCATTATCGCAGATCGCCCCCAGCCTTTGGATAACGACCCGAGAGCGCCCGGACCATTTACCTTTTACCTTTTCCTTTTCACCGCCTCAAACAAAATGCTCGTCCAGATAACGATGAATTTCCTTCTCGACCGCCGGCTCAAGGTAGGAGAGGAAAAAACCGAGCCGGGCCTTGACGTGAACGACCTGCTCGTCCACGTCGATCTCGCCACTCACACCCATGCGCCGGAACACCAGCGTATCGCCCTCCCAGCCATAGTCGATGCTGAACTTGTCGGCCAGATCCTGGGCCAGGTTGTCGGCAATTTGTTGCGCCTCTTCGAGGCTCTTGTTGTGTTCTTTGCGGATATCGATGGGCATGGTGAAATTTGAAAGGTGAAAGGTGAATGGTGATAGGTAAAAGGTTAGCAGTCTGCGCCCGGAAGCGACAGGCGGCACCCGGCGATTTTACCTCTCACCTTTTACCTTTCATCGCCTCACAGCTTGTTTTTCGGCGGCATCAGGATGCTGGCCAGGATCATGCCGGTCGCCAGCGCCACCGCAATGATTCCGGCCAGCATGGCGGTTTCGATGCCGGACAGAACGTCATCGCCCAGCAGGGCGGTCAGCGAACGCAGGCCGATTGAGCCCGGGACCAGCAGAATCAGGCCTGGAATGTGCAGGATCGAGCCGGGTCGTCCGGTGAAGTGAACGAACAGGTTGCCGGTGAGGCCAACGGCCAGCGCGCCAATGAACGCGCCAATCACGGGGGCACCCAGCCAACTTCCCAGGCTGGCTCCAGCCCAGGCAACCACGCAGGCGAAGAGTATCCAGATCCAATCGCGTTGTTGCGCCTGATTCAGCAGCATCAAGCCGAGTGAGGCGACGACAACCGAAATGGGCGGTAACCAGTCGGGCCTGGGTGACGGATTGACGGCCTCCACCGATCCGATCAGGGCCTGACCGAGTACGCTTCCCGTAACCAGGCCAAAGGCCAGCAGCGCGAAAACCATCATCGCGAAGGCCATTCGCGATGCGCCGGATACAAGGTGGCCAGTCGCCAGTTCTCGGCTGGCCGTGGTCATGTCCATGCCCGGTAGCAAAGCGACCATGGCGGCAATGACAGCAGGCATCAGGGCAGTCTGCGGATCAAAACCGCACCACAGCGTGCCTGCAAAACTGATCACCGCGGCCGCAATGGGCGTAATCAATCGCGATTGGTCGGCATGCCGGCGCAGCCACAGAACGGTGAGCCCGGTGATGACGCCAAGCACACCCGCCAGCAGGGTTTCTCTCAGGCCACCGCCAATCAGGTGCGATACGCCGAGCGCCAGGGCCACGAAGCCCAGCAGCTCCAGGCCGGGACCATAGCGTGCCGGGGCCGCGTCGATGGCACGGACGCGTTCATCGGCCTCCTCGGGATCAATCGTGCCTGCGGCCAGTTCGTCCATCACGTCGGTCAAATCGGCCAGTTTCGACAGGTTGGCACTGCCGGGGTCCGAGCGGGCCAGAAAGGTTTGCTGTTTCGAGCCGTCACCCAGCGAGACAACCAGGGCGGTCGGCGTGGAAAAGAATTCGGCGCGCAGCCCAAGCCGGTCGGCCATGATCTGCATGGCCGACTCCAGCCGATGAGCCGGCGAGCCCACATGCAATAGCGCTCGCCCCAAGTTGAGTACCAGCGCGCCGTAGCGACTGGATTCATAGGGTTGTGGTGGATCACCCTGCGGCGGCGGTGCGGTGGGCTCGGTCATGGCAGCTGGCGGTGGAATACCGTCGGGAAGTGTCGCATATTCGCTCTCCCTTGAAACGTCGTTTTCAGCGACGGCGCTGATCGTGCTGTGTTCGCCACTGCTCGATCAGAAAGCGCGCAATCGAGTCTCGGCGGGGCAGGCAAAGCGGGCTGCCATCGTCCCATTCGCCGGCCTGGGCAAGTTCGTCGAGGCCGAACCAGCGGGCATCCTCCAGTTCGTCGTCCAGCCGTTGGATGTCTTCGTCAAGGGCCTGGGCCTGGAAGCCGAGCATCAGCGAGCCGGGGAAGGGCCAGGGCTGCGAGGCCAGGTAGCGAACCTCGCCAACCCGGATGCCGGCCTCTTCACGAACTTCCCGGCGCACGGCGTTTTCCAGGCTCTCGCCGGGTTCGACGAAGCCGGCCAGCGTGGAATACGTGCCGGCCGGCCAGCGCGGCGAACGACCCAGCAGGCATCGTGGCGGCTTGCCGTCGTTGCCGGGGTGTTCGACCAGCACGATGATGGCCGGGTCGGTTCGTGGGAAGGTCACCTGCCCGCAGGCCGTGTTCTGGCAGCGTCGTCGGTGGCCAGCCTGTTCGCTGGCCGTTGGTGATCCGCAGCGCCCGCAGTACTGATGGTTGCGGTGCCAGTTCAACATGGCCCTGGCATAGGCCAGGATGCCCGCATCCGGCGGGCTCAACAGCGGGCCGTAACGGCGCAGGTCGGCAAACTCGGCGCCTTCGGTCTGGGCCAGACGTTGCGCCTCGTGCGCCGCCAGCTCGACGGCAAACAGCGGCCGACTGTCAGCCTCGAGGCCAAGAAAAATCGCCTGGTCCAGAGAGACTTGCAAGGAAGTGCTCAAGCTCAGGCGGACGGCTTCAACGGGCCCGCTGCCCGTGATCGTCAGCAAGTGCTGTTCCTCCCAAACGGCCACGATGCCGGCCTCGCCGGACTGCCAGGCGTCTTTTAGCCAGATGGCGTCATCACGCCGGTCGGCAGCCCGGTCCAGCCGGGCGTTGGCGTATTGAATGGCGCGTTCGCGGTCGCTCTGGCGGTCGGATCCCATGACGCAGTGTCCTGGCGGTCAAGTTGCTTAAGGAACCTCTGAACAATTATGCGTGGGCGCGACGGGTCTCTGCGGGAGGCTCCGGCTCGGCTTGGGCGAGCGTGGTTTGGTCATTCTTGTAGGAGCGAGTCCAAACGAGGCGGAGACCCCGCAGAGGCCCGTCCCATAGGGGTTTCGCCGGAAAAGCCGCATCTCGTGCGTTGCGCCACTCGGCCGTAGCGACGGCTACTGTCACTCGCGTCGCACCACACGATCTGCGACTTTTCCGACTGAAACGCGCTCCACGCAGAATTGTTCAGAGGTTCCTTGACTACCAGTATACCGATTCGCTACGCCGTCAGCGCTTCATCCCTGGTCGGGTTCTGGCAGCGCACGGCTGCGATGCGCCCGGGTGGGCAGGGCGTGAACGAAGATGCGTTTGAGTACCGTGCGGTACTGGGCCCAGAAGCCGGCGCTGTTGTAGTGAATGCCATAGCGCTGGCAGATTTCGCGCACGCGCGGCGCGATTTCGGCCAGGCGGGGTGCCGGCATGTCCGGGAAAAGATGGTGCTCGATCTGATGGCTTAAATGGCCACTCAACACGTGGAACCAGCGTCCGCCTTCCAGGTTGCTCGAACCCTGAATCTGGCGCAGATACCAGTGGCCACGGCTTTCGTCGCGGGTTTCGCGCAGGCTGAAGGTTTGCGCGTCCTCGGTGAAATGGCCGCAGAAAATGATCGCGTTGGTCCACAGGTTGCGAATCAGGTTGGCGCACAGGTTGCCCAGCAGTACCCGCGGCCACTGCCAGAAGGCCAGGGCGGGGAAGAACACGTAGTCCTTGAACAATTGCTTGCCGGCCTTGCGCAGGAAGGGGCGCGAGCGCTGCTTGAGTTCCTGGCGGCTCATCCGGCCCTTGAAGAATCGACCCAGCTTGATGTCGTGAATGGCCACGCCCCACTGAAAGTTGAGGGCCAGCAACAGGTACCAGAACGGTTGGAGCAGGGCAGACGGGCGCCAGCGCTGCTCCGGGGTGAGCCTGAGCATGCCGTAGCCGTAGTCATGGTCCTTGCCGAGAATGTTGGTGTGGTCGTGGTGTTCGACATTGTGCGAATGAATCCAGTGCTCGCGGGCGCAGACGATATCCCAGTCGTAGGTTTTGGAATTCAATGTCGGGTCATTCATCCAGTCGTACTGGCCGTGCATCACGTTATGCCCGATTTCCATGTTTTCCAGGATCTTGGCGTGGGCCAGGGCCAGCACGCCAACCGCCCAGCTGATCGGGCCGAAGCCGAACATCAGCAGGCCTCGACCGGCCACGGCGCTGCCTTGGGCGCGACGGACCATCCGCCGGATATGGTCGGCATCGCGCTGGCCGAGGTCAGCAGTGACCTCAGTGCGCAGGGCATCAAGTTCGCGCGCCAGATCATCGAGTTGTTGCGGGTCAAGCTGGGCTTTTTCGGCCATCTGGAAAGTCCTCGGAAATAAGGGGGCGGTCAAAGATCGAGCTGCAGGTCGCTTTCGGCGACCGAGACGCAAAGCTGGATCCACTCATCGGCCTGGCTGGATGCCAGGCCCGTGATCAGGTTGCGCACCTGGCCCTGGGTTTTGCGGCACAGACAGGTTCGGCAGATCCCGGCGCGACAGCCATAGTCCGGTGACAAGCCGCTTGCCTCGGCCGATTCCAGCAGGGTCTGGCCGGGAATCTGGGTGAACATCTGTTCTGATTGGCTGGCGGTCACGCTGAGCAAGCCACCGGACTGACCGGCTGGGCGTGGTGCAGCGAAGCGTTCGATTTGCAGTGGGCCGGCCGTGGTGCGACCTTGCCAAAAGGTCATGGCCTGCTCCATCAGCGTATTCGGGCCACACAGCAGGGTATGCCGCTCGTCGAAGTCGGGCACGCGGTCAGTCAGGCTTTCCAGTTTCAGGCGACCATTGGCGTGGCTGAAATGTACATCGACCGTCAGGCCGGGCAGTTGCCGGGCCAGTGCGTCCAGCTCGACGGCAAACAGGCGCTGGGCCGGCTTGCGGCAGAGTTGAATCAGGTGGATATCGCCGACATGGCCACGCTCGGCCAAGTGGTGCAGCATGGCCATCATTGGGGTAAGCCCGCTGCCGCCGGCAATCATCAGCAGCTTGGTCGGCACGGCGGCAGGCAGGGTGAAATCACCGCCTGGCGCGCCCAGGGTAAACACCTGGCCGACTCGGGCGTTCTGATACAGCCAGTCGGTAACGCCCTGGCCGGGCTGGCGCTGAATGGTCAGACGCAGCTGGCCTCGTGTGGCGCGGGTCTTGCCGGGTGCGCTTGAAATACTGAACACGCGCTGGCGCAGCACGCCATTGATTTCCACTTGCAGCCGCAGGTGCTGACCGGCCTGATGGCCGGGCCAATGACGGTTGGCTTGCAGGTAAAGGCTGAAAGTGTCGTCGCTTTCTTCAGCCCGCCGAATGACCCTGGCGCGAATTTCGCCGACAGACCAGGTCGGATTCAGGCGCTGAAGTAGAAGATCCCAGGCGACCCTGTCGTTGAAGGGTTCTATCAGGCGGCCCAGTCGACGCTTTTGCGTTGGCGTATCGGTTCGAAGCATCTGGCGACTTTGAGTAAACGAGTGTTCACTATTGTCCCGGCGGCTGGCGCGGATGTCAAGTGGGGCGGCTGCGCGCCGCAGGGTGGTTTCGCGGGCCGCGATATACTGGAGGGATGAGGAAAAGCACCAATCATGACGACTGACTCGGCGCGACGCGCGCCTTCATCGGCTCCGGCCGGCTCCACGCGCCAGGCACAGAAGCAGCGCACGCGGGAAAAGCTGATGGATGCCGCACTTGACCTGATGGAGGCCGGGCGCGGTTTCTCGTCCTTGAGTCTGCGTGAGGTCACCCGCGAGGCCGGCGTTGTGCCGGCCGCCTTTTACCGCCATTTTCGCGACCTTGATGAGCTGGGGCTTGCCCTGGTCGAGGCGGCCGGCGTTACCCTTCGCCGCCTGTTGCGCGAAGCGCGTCGTCAGGGGCTGCCGCCCACCCAGGTGCTGCGCAGTTCAGTGCTGATCTACAAGAACTACGTCAAGCAGAACCACCGCTACTTCCGCTTTGCCGCCAGTGCCCGGGGCGGCGGTTCGCCGGCCATTCGCAAGGCCATTCGCATTGAAGAGTCCCATTTCGCCAACGAAATGGCCCAGGACATGCGTGACATGAACCTGATGCCGCGCCTGTCGATGGACACCCTGTCGCTGATCTGCGGCCTGGTTGTTACCACCATGATGAACGCGGCCACCGACATTCTTGACCTGCCCGAGGGGCAGGCACAGGCAGAGACCGAAATGACCGAGAACTTCATCCTGCAGCTGCGGCTGATTTTTCTGGGTGCCCGCAGCTGGAGTCCTGGCCGATGAGCTCCCACAGCTGGCCGCAAAGCCCACAAGACTGGTTGGCCCGGCTGGTGGCCTTTCCCACGGTCTCGCGCGATAGCAACCTGGAGCTGATCGACTGGGTCGAGGCTTTCCTGGTCGAGCGTGGCGCGCAATGTCGCCGCACCTGGAGTGAAGACCGTCGCAAAGCCAACCTGTATGCACGATTGGGCCCTGATGTCGCCGGCGGCGTGGTGCTGTCGGGCCATACCGACGTGGTGCCGGTCGACGGGCAGGACTGGCACACCAACCCGTTCGAACTGGTCGAGAAGGATGGCCGGCTGTTCGGGCGCGGCAGCGCCGACATGAAGGCCTTTTCGGCCGTGGCGCTGGCCTGCCTGGAAAAACTGGACCCGGCCAGTCTGGCCCGGCCGCTTGATCTGGCCCTGAGCTACGACGAAGAGGTTGGCTGCCTGGGCGTGGACCGAATGGTTGACGATGCCCTGGCCCATTTCCAGCCGCCGGCCTTTGCCATCATCGGTGAGCCGACCTTGATGACGATCGTGCGGGCGCACAAGTCGATCAACGTGTTTGAAACCGTCGTCACCGGCCAGGCCGCGCACTCCAGCCAGCCGCATCGCGGCGCCGGTGCCATCCTCGCCGCGGCCCGAATCATCGAGCGCTTGCGCCAGCTTGGCATGGCCCGCCGCGAACAGGCCGGGCAGGGCGGCTTCGAGCCGCCGTGGACCACCGTCCAGGTCGGCACCATCACCGGCGGCACGGCGGTCAATATCCTGCCGGCCGAGTGTCGGTTCCTCTGGGAATACCGGGCGCTGCCGGACGAAGACGTTGATGCGCTTCTGGATGCGTTGCAGGAGTTCATCGACGAACAAGTGCTGCCCGAATTGCGCGAGTTCGCGCCCTCGGCCGGCGTCGAAACCCGAACCGTGGCCCGAGTGCCGCCGCTCAAGCCCGACCCGCAGGCCCGCTGCGAGCGCTGGCTTCAAGCCCTGCCGGGCGTTCAGCCTGGCGGCCCGGGCGAAGTCTCCTTCGCTACCGAGGCCGGCAGCTTCCAGCGCGCCGGCATCTCCAGCGTTGTCTGCGGCCCCGGCTCGATCGACCAGGCCCACCAGCCCAACGAATACATCGACCGCCGCGAACTCGACCGCTGCGAACAAATGATCACCGCCGTTCTTGCCGATCTTCAGAGGTGATATCGCGGGTTGTCTAAAACCTTTAAGTCGCAAAGAAGCGAAGCAGCCAAGGCGCGAAGAGCAAGCGTGATTTTCAATTCCTCGCTGCTTTGTTGCTTCGTTGCTTGGCGTCCAAAAGATTTTTCAGAACCGGATTTGAACGATGAAATTGAAGATTTTTCAGGTGGATGCGTTTGCCTCGGCGGTGTTTGAGGGCAATCCGGCGGCGGTGGTGCCGCTGGAGGCCTGGCTGAGTGATGGCTTGCTACAGGCCATCGCAGCCGAGAATAACTTGTCCGAGACCGCGTTCTTCGTGCCTGCTGACGACGGCTTTCGATTGCGCTGGTTTACGCCCAGGGCAGAAGTGGATTTGTGCGGCCATGCCACGCTGGCGGCCGCCCACGTCCTGTTTGAGCACCTCGGGTGGTCGGCGCCGCAGCTGCGCTTTGCCAGCAACAGCGGGCCGCTGGTGGTGCGGCAAGCGGATGGTCTGCTGGCGATGGATTTTCCGGCCGTGGCCTCGGTGCCGGTGGTCGCGCAGGCTGACCTCGAGCCTGGCCTGGGCGTGTTGCCCGAAACGATACTGGCCGGTACCGATTACCTGGTGGTGCTGGACTCGGCCGATACGGTGGCCGGGCTGCGGCCTGACTTCGCCCGCCTGGCGCGGCTGGACCGGCGCGGCGTGATTGTTACTGCGCCCGGCAGTGACGACGACTTCGTCAGTCGCTGCTTCTATCCCGCGCTGGACGTGAACGAAGACCCGGTAACCGGCTCGGCCCACTGCCAGCTTGCCCCTTACTGGGCCGAGCGTCTGGGCAAGACGCGGCTGGCCGCCCGCCAGCTGTCGCGTCGCAGTGGTCAGGTCGACTGCGAGCTGCAGGGCGAGCGCGTGGTGTTGCGCGGCCAGGCTGTCACCTACCTGGAAGGCATGATCCGACTGCCCGGGGCCTGAGCACGGCCCCGAGCTGGATTCCTACCAAGGTCTTTACCAGGCCACGCCCCAGTCGTCACCGTAATCGCTGGCGGCCCCGTGCATGGCACCGTGCTCGTGGTCGATCCAGATCGCCGTGGTCGGGTTGTAGGTGCGCTCGACCACGTCCACGTGATAGCCCATGGCGCGCAGCTCCGACACGCTGTAGCTGGAAACCAGCGGCGTTACCTCGATGCGGTTGGGCTCGGCCTGGTGGGCACCGAACGAGCTTTGCATGTTGTAGCTGATGATATTGCCGCGCCCGTCGGCGGCCTGCTGAGGAGTCATGCCCCACTCAACCATGTTCAGGAAAAACTGCAGCAGGTTTTGATCCTGCGAATCACCGCCCTGAACGGAGAATGCGGCCAGCGGCTTGCCGTCTTGCAGGGCCAGTGTAGGGGTGAGGGTCACGCGCGGCCGTTTGCCCGGTTCAACCACGTTGAAGGGATTGATCGCCTCGTCAAGCACGAAGCTTTGCATCCGCTGGCTCATGCCAATGCCGGTGCTGCCGGCGATGAAGGCCGGAATCCAGCCGCCGGACGGCGTTACAGAGACCCCCCAGCCGTCAGCATCGGCGGCCTGGATGGAGGTGGTTCCGGCCAGGAAGCCCTCGCGCTGGCTCATTACGTTGACCTGGAAGCCGTCCACGCCCAGCGCTTCGGCGTCGGGTGGCTTGGGCGTCCAGGCCTCGAGCAATTCGGCAAACGGATTGGTCTCGCCCTGGAAGGGGTAGGGGTCACCGGGGCGGACTTCCTCAATGATGCCGTCGAAGTTGATCAGCTCGCGGCGTTGGGCAGCATATTCCTTGGAAAGCAGGCCCTCGATAGGCTCTTCCGGCGGGAAGTAGGGGTCGCCGTAGTAGAAATCCCGGTCGGCGAAGGCCAGGTTGATTGCCTGGGCCAGGGCATGGACATAGCGGGTTGAGTTGTAGCCCATCGCCTGAAGGTCGAAGCCTTCCAGAATGTTCAAGGCCTGCAGCATGGCCGGCCCCTGGGTCCAGGTGGTCAGCTTGTAGACATCGATGCCGCGATAGTTGACGGTCACGGGCTCTTCGACCAGCACTTCCCAGCGGTCGAGGTCTTGTTCGGTCATGATGCCGCCGTATTCCTGCATGGCGCGGATCATTTCCTCGGCGATATCGCCGCGGTAAAAGCGATCGTAGGCGGCATAGATGGCTTCGCGGCGGCTGGCGCCGTTGGCCAGCGCTTCGGCCTCGGTCTCGACCAGTTTTTCCAGCGTGGCCTTGAGATCGGGCTGGCGGAAAATCTCGCCCGGCGCCGGGGCGGCCCGCTGGTCGGGGTTGTCGGCATCCAGGTGCGGCAGGAAAACGTTGCGCGAATAGGACCACTGCTCAAGAATTTCGCGTCGGCGCTCGATATTGGCCGACTGCGAGGCCTCGATCGGGTAGCCCTCGGCCATCTGGATGGCCGGTGCCAGCACGTCGGCCAGGCTCAGCCGGCCATACTCGGCCACCATCATCATCAAGGCGCCAGGCGTACCGGGGGTGGTGGCGGCCAGCGGGCCAAACTCGGGCGGGTAGAGCATGCCCCGGTCGCGGAAAAACTCGGGCGTGGCGCCGGTCGGGGCAACCCCAAGGCCGTTGATGCCCAATACTTCGCCGGTGTTGGGGTTGTAGATCAGCGCCTGGGTTTCACCACCCCAGCCGAGCACGTCCCACATCGTTGAGGTGACAGCCAGCATGGCCGCAGCCGAATCGACCGCATTGCCGCCCTGCATGAACATCTTGGCGCCCGCCGTGGCTCCTTGCGGCTTGCCGGTGATGGCAACCCAATGTTTGCCCAGCAGCACAGGCTTGTTGGTTTCGATGGCCGAAACGGGGGCTGACAGGAAACCGGCCAGGGCGATCAGGCCGGCCGGCCACAGTCGGCGTAGCAGGGTGGTGCTGGTCATGGTGATGCTTCCCTCGATTGAACGAATTCCCGAGCATAGCACCTCGCTGTAATGCCTTATCAGGGAGCGGGAGGCAGCGTCAGTCCGAAAGCCCCGGCTTGCCGCGCGCCTGCTTGATGCGGCTGCGCTGACGCTTGCCCTCCAGGCGTTTTTTCTTGGCCGAGCGGCTGGGCTTGGTGGGGATGCGTTTGCGAGGCTTGCGGTGGGCCTGTTCAATCAGCTTGGCCAGGCGTTGACGCGCGTCCTCTCGGTTGCGATGCTGGCTGCGATGGCTGCGAGCCTCGATCAATATCACGCCCTGGTTATCGGCGCGCTGGCCGGCCAATCGAATCAGGCGTTGGCGGACGGGCTCGCTCAAGAAATCCGAGTTGGCCGCATCGAAGCGAAGCTGCACAGCGCTTTCGGTCCGGTTGACGTGCTGCCCGCCCGGTCCGCCAGCCAGCACGAATTTTTCGCTCAGTTCGGCTTCTGGCGGCAGCCATGGCGAGCGTTCAGAGGGGTTGGTCATTGTTTGATGGTAACTCGACTTCTGCCGTGTTGCCGGTGGTCCCAAGGAAATGCCGAGTGGGTCAATCCGGTTTTCAGCTTGCGATTGAAAACAAAATGAGCCTGAAACGCAAAGACGCAAAGAATCGAAGGGGGAGATTGGATCAAATGAATCCTCTGTGTTGCTGCGTTCAAGTGGTTTTTCTGATTACGGCGGTGACCATGACATCGTTTCGGGTGCGGTGAGTGGTGGGGGCTGGCGGCGAGAGGTGCCGGCTGCTGGCGATCGCTGGCGCTATCCGGCGGTGTCGATTCTGCGAATTCAAGGGAGCTTGGCTGCCAATGAGTACCATCACGGCCATTGAATTTTCATTGGTTTTTGGTCGGGTCCCGGGCGCCTGAAGCGGCTGAAACTGCGTGCTCGCCGCCGCGCACCAGCGCTCGCCATCAGCCAACACCACTCCCCGCTGATGGTTATGAGGAAAAGGCGGTTTCAACCCCCTGCGATCTTTCAGCCTGCTGCATCAGGGGGCGTTAGGTGCTTCGGGCCGGCCGGGGCGCGGACGCTTCCCGGTAACGCTCAGCATCCATCCGTTTGATTGGTGCTCAAGGAGGTCGTGAATCCGTCAGCTATGACAGTGTGATCTCGAGGTCGCCCAGCTCTCGTGAGCCTGCACCTGGCACCCAAGCCGAACGCCACGGTCGGCCCGAAGCACCTGGCGCCACCGGATGCTCAGAGCCCTCGACGGGCAATAGTTCTTTAAGCCAGGTCCATAATGCAAGCAGACAGCACAATCATTGACGTATCGACGTAAGCAAGGAGGGTTTTTTGGTTTCCCGGCGTGCTTCACGCGGGCCTTCGACCTGGCAGGCGGTAACATAGACACTTGTCATTCCGGGCACGACCATGAAACGCGAACGAATCGATTTTCCGCCGCAGCACGAAGCGCTGCGAGACGACGTCAGCCTGCTGGGCGGCTTGGTGGGTGAGCTGCTGCGCGAGCAGTGCGGCGAGCGCCTGTTCAACCGGGTGGAAGAGGCCCGGCAGACGGCGATCGAGCGGCGCGCTGGTGAGGCCCCGACCTCGGCGCTTCAGCCGCTGTGCCAGTTCGAGGATCCGGCCGATGCCTCGGCCTTTGCCCGGGCCTTTGCCAGTTGGTTCCGGATGGTCAACCTGGCCGAGCAGATTCACCGCATTCGCCGCCGTCGCGATTACCAGTCAGAAGAGAAGGGCTTCCAGCCCGACAGCCTGGCCGATGCCCTGGCCTCGCTCAAGGACGCCGGCCTGTCCTGGGAGGATATTGCCGGCTTCCTGCCCGAGCTGATGATTGAACCGGTGTTCACCGCGCACCCAACCGAGGCGACGCGCCGGTCGATCCTGGAAAAAGAGCAGCGCATGGCCCGTTACCTGGTCCAGCGACTGGATCCGTCAATGCCGCCTCAGGAGGCTCAGCGCCTGATTGACCGGGTGCGCATGGAAATGACGATTGCCTGGCAAACCGCCGAGCAGTCTCACGCCCGGCCGACCGTGGCCGACGAGGCCGAGCACGCGCACTTCTACCTGGCCAATGTGCTCTATCGGGTCGCCCCGGTCTTTCATGAGAACCTGGCCGAGGCCGCGCGCCAGGTGTTTGGTGTCCGCCTCGACGCCGGCGATTTGCCGACCCTGCTGCGGTTTGGCTCCTGGGTGGGCGGGGATATGGACGGCAATCCCAACGTGGGGCCGGACACGGTGCTGGATACCCTGGCCGAGCAACGCCGGCAGGTGATTGGCAACTATCGACGCGAGATCACACGCCTGAACCGCCTGCTTAGCCAGACCGAGGGCCTGGCTGGCGTCAGCGGTGGGCTGCGGGCACGCATCCATGAATACGCCAGCTTGCTGCCCAAGGTGCTGTCCGCCGTGCCGTCGCGCCATGCCGACATGCCATATCGGGTGTTTTTCTACCTGGTCGATGCCCGTCTGGCGGCGACGCTGAACGACGAATCGGCAGGCTACGGTGACGCCTCTGAGCTGCGCGGCGATCTTGAATTGGTGGAAGCCAGTCTGCGCGAGCATCTTGGACAACAGGCCGGTTTGTTTCCGGTTGAGCGTCTGCGCCGACGTGTCGACATCTTTGGCTTCCACATGGCCGCGCTGGATTTGCGAATCGACTCGGGCGATCTGCACGAGGCCGTGGCCCGCCAGCTTGATGATCCGGACTGGACCTCGCGGCCGGTTGAAGAGCGCGAGGACGCGCTGCTGGATGAGCTTGGCCGCGCCTCGGAAGCGAAGGACGACGACCATCCGGTCTTCCGTCTGCTCAAGGCAGCCGCCACCGCGCACGACCGTTTTGGGTCAGGCGCCATCTCGACCTTGATCGTCAGCATGAGTCGAAACGCCGATGACGTGCTGGCCGCCTGGTTCATGGCCCGTCAGGCCGGTATCCGTGATGACCGGCTGGACCTGGTGCCGCTGTTCGAGACGGTCGGCGACCTGGAGGCTGCCGTGGGCGTCATGAAAGGCCTGGTGGCCCTGCCAGCCTGGCGCGACCGACTGGCCCAGCGGGCCGACCGGCAAATGATCATGCTGGGCTATTCCGACAGCAACAAGGACGGCGGCATGGTGGCCTCGCGCTGGTCGCTGCAGGATGCCCAGCGCAAGCTGGTCGCGCTGTTCCAGTCCGAGTCGCTGCGCGTGGTGTTCTTCCACGGCCGCGGTGGCACGGTCGGGCGCGGCGGTGGCAAGACCCATCGCGCCGTGCTGGCGGCGCCGGCCGGGTCCGTGGCCGGCCACTTGCGCACCACCGAGCAGGGCGAGGTCATTCACCGCAAATTCGCCCTGCGTGCGATCGCAGTCCGCAATCTGGAGCAGAGCGCGGGGGCGGTCATCAAGGCAGGGCTCGACCGCGACGCCGGCCGTGCCGACCGCTCGGATTGGCATGAGTCGATGGCCGCTCTGGCGGATGCCTCGCGCCAGGCCTACCGGGAGCTGGTTTACGGCGAAGACGATTTTGCCGACTACTTCATGCATGCCACGCCGATTGACGTGATCCAGCGCATGCGGATGGGTTCGCGGCCGGCCTCTCGGGCGCAAAAGACCGGCATTTCCGGCCTGCGGGCCATTCCCTGGGTGTTCGCCTGGGGCCAGAGCCGGCACGCCCTGCCGGGTTGGTTCGGGCTGGGCTCGGGCCTGGCCGCGCTGGCCGATCAAATCGGCGAAGACGCGCTCAAGACCATGGCTCGCGACTGGCTGTTCCTGTCGAACCTGCTCGAAGATGCCGAAATGGCGATGGCCAAGGCCGACCTGCGCATTGCTCGCCGTTACGCCGATCTGGCCGGCCCGCTGGGCGAAAAGTACTTTGACCGTATCCAGACCGAGTACAACCGCACCGAGGTAATGATTTGCCAGCTCAAGGGTCAGGATGCATTGCTGGACCAGGATCCGAATCTCAAGCGATCCATTCTGCTCAGAAACCCCTATATCGATCCGATGAGCCTGGCCCAGGTTGATCTGCTGGCGCGCTGGCGGGCCGGTGATCGCGCAGACAGCCGACTCGAGCAGGCGTTGGTGGCGACCGTCCATGGAATTGCCCAGGGCCTGCAGAACACCGGCTAATCGTTCCGCAGCACCCTGGACACAAAAAAGCCCGGCAATGCCGGGCTTTTTCAATAGGCTGTGTCGAGCGGCGCTACTTGTTCATCACCGGCAGGGTGGCCGGGTCTTCATCACCGCAGCGCTCGCCGGCCGATTTGCCACAGGGGCAGCCTTTGCTGGCAATGCCGCCGCAGGAGCCCGAAATGGGCTTGCGACCGGACAGGGCGCCAATGGCCATGGCTACAACCGCAACAAAAAGGATGGCGGCACTGATCAGCGCCAGCGGAAGAATGTCCATCAGGCTCATGGTTTACTCCTGGTCCAGAAACGGGGCGAAGGCATCCGAGTACTGCTCGATGACTTCGCCATCAACGTACAGCAACCATAGCACGGCATAGTCGTGCATTTTGGCAATGGCCAGCGCATCTTCCGGGCCGGGCACGCCCAGCCCGGTGGCCAGTGCATCGGCCAGCGTGGCGTTTTCGGCAATCACGGTGACCGAGACCACCTGGTGCGCCACCGGGTAGCCGGTGCGCGGGTCGATGGTATGCGAGAAACGCTGGCCATCGGCCTCGAAGAACTGCCGGTAGGTGCCCGAGGTCACCATGGCCGCATCACCGGGTTCGACGATGGTTTGAATACTGCGTTCACCGGCCATCGGTCGCTCGACCGCGACTCGCCACGGGCGGCGATCCCCGCGAACACCATGGGTGCGAATGTCGCCACCGATGTCCACCAGGAAACCGCGAACGCCGCGCGACAGCAGCAGCTCGGATATCCGGTCGACGCCGTATCCCTTGGCGATGCCGGACAGGTCCAGATACACGCCACCGGTCTGGGTCAGGACGCGGGTTTCGCGATCGAAATCCACTCGCTGCCAGCCGACCCGGTCCAGCGCGTCGGCAATGGCGGCGGGTGCCGGCGGTTCGTCGGCCCGTCGCTCCGGGCCAAAGCCCCACAGGTTGACCAGTGGGCCGACGGTTGGATCAAAAGCGCCGTCGGTTTGTTCGGCAATGTCCAGCGCCTTGCCCAGCACGTAGGCAAAGCTGGCCGGCAGGGTGAACTGCTCGCCGGCCTCGGCGCGGTTGAACTGGCTGATGATCGAGTCTTCCTGCCAGGTGCTCATCTCGTCGTTGACGCGTTCGAGCTGACGCTCGATGTCGCGCCGAAGATCGGTCACCCTCAGCCCGGGCGGCACGGCTGCGATCTGGGCGTTCCAGTAGGTGCCCATGGTCGATCCGGTCAGCGTGATCGAGCCCGGCTCACGGCTGCAGGCAGCCAGCACCAGCGCCAGAACCAGCAAGCCGATAGCAAACAGCGGCCCGGTGGGCCGCTGTTGGAAGGGGAGGCGCTTAGCCACCGAAGTCATCCAGCAGAATGTTCTCCGGTTCCACCCCAAGATCATCCAGCATCTTGAGGACGGCGGAGTTCATCATCGGTGGACCGCACAGGTAGTACTCGCAGTCTTCAGGTGCCGGGTGGTCTTTCAGGTAGTTATCCAGCGCCACCTGGTGGATGAAACCGGTATAGCCTTCCCAGTTATCTTCCGGCAGCGGATCAGACAGCGCCAGGTGCCAGGTGAAGTTGTCGAACTTCTCGGCCAGCTCGTTGAACTCTTCCACGTAGAACGCTTCACGCAGCGAGCGGGCGCCGTACCAGAAGGTGATCTTGCGCTTGGAGTTCAGGCGCAGCAGCTGGTCGAAGATGTGCGAACGCAGCGGCGCCATGCCGGCACCACCGCCGATGAAGACCATTTCGTTTTCGGTGTCCTTGGCAAAGAATTCGCCGAAGGGCCCGAACACGGTGACCTGGTCGCCCGGCTTCAGATTGAACAGGAAAGTCGAGGCCACGCCCGGAGGTGCATCGCTCTTGCCCGGAGGCGGGGTGGCGATGCGGATGTTGAACTTCAGCAAGCCTTTCTCTTCCGGGTAGTTGGCCATCGAGTAGGCGCGCACGGTTTCGTCTTCCGGGTTGTCCAGCTTCAGATCGAACAGGCTGAAGTGGTCCCAGTCACCGCGATACTGGTCTTCGATCTCGAAGTTGCGGAACTCGGCCTTGAACTTCGGAATGGCGAACTGCATGAAGCCGCCGGCGCGGAACTCAACGTCCAGATCCTCGGGCAGCTTGAGCACCAGTTCCTTGATGAAGGTGGCCACGTTGTCGTTCGACAGCACGGTGCACTCGATTTTCTTGACGCCGAAGAACTCCTCGGGCACTTCGATTTTCATGTCCTGCTTGACGTTGACCTGGCAGGACAAGCGATAGCCTTCGCGAATTTCGCCGCGGCTCAGCTTTTCGCGCTCGGTCGGCAGCGCCTCACCACCGCCTTCCAGTACCTTGCACAGGCACTGGCCGCAGGTACCGCCGCCACCACAGGCCGACGACAGGAAAATGCCCTGATCAGCCAGCGTGCCGAGCAGCTTGCTGCCGGCCGGCGTCTTGATCTGCTTTTCCGGATCGTCGTTGACGTCAATGACGACATCGCCGCTGCTGACCAGCTTCGAGCGAGCCGCCAGGATCATCGCGACCAGAACCAGAACGGTGCCGGTGAACATGACGACACCGGCCGCAATCTCAAATCCCATCATAGTTGCACCCCGGCAAATGACATGAAGCCCAAGGACATTAGTCCAGTGATCGTGAACACAATTCCAAGACCGCGCAGGCCGTGCGGCACGTCGCTGTACTTGAGTTTTTCACGAATGCCTGCCAGCAGAACCAGGGCCAGTGCCCAGCCCACGCCGGAACCGAAGCCGAACACCACGGATTCGCCAAAATCGTAGTTACGCTCGACCATGAACAGGCTGGCGCCGAGGATGGCGCAGTTCACCGTAATCAGTGGCAGGAAGACGCCCAGCGCGTTGTATAGCGAAGGAACGTGCTTGTCCAGAACCATTTCCAAGATTTGCACCAGCGCGGCAATCAGGCCGATGTAGCACATCAGGCCGAGGAAGCGCAGGTCGACGTTCTCGAGGGCGGCAATGCCGGTCCAGGCGAGCGCGCCTTCATCGAGAAAGTTGTTCAGTACCAGGTTGTTGATGGGCACGGTAATGGTCAGCACGACCACCACGGCAATGCCCAGCCCCAGTGCCGTTTCCACCTTCTTGGAAATGGCCAGGAAGGTACACATTCCGAGGAAGAAGGCTAGCGCCATGTTCTCGACGAACACGGCGCGGACAAAAAGACTCAGATACTCTTCAAGCATGATTGTTATCGCTCCCTATCCCTTAGAACGCCGCGCTGACGCGGGTGTTGGGCTTGATCTCGAACTCTTCGGTTTCCACCTGTTCGGTACGGAAGGTTCTCAGCACCCAGATGAAAGCCGCGATCAGGAAAAACGCCGACGGCGGCAGCAGCATCAGGCCGTTGGCCACGTACCAGCCACCTTCGGTGCTCAGGGCGAACACTTCGATGCCAAAGACCGAGCCGGAGCCAAACAGTTCGCGGGCGAAGCCGACGAACAGCAGCACCACGCTGTAACCCAGTGCGTTACCAAAACCGTCAACCGCTGAGATCAACGGCGGGTTTTGCATGGCAAAGGCCTCAGCGCGACCCAGCACGATGCAGTTGGTGATGATCAGTCCGACGAAAACGCTCAGCTCACGAGAGAGCTGGAAGGCGAAGGCCTGCAGGAACTGATCAACCACGATCACCAGCGTGGTGATGATGGTCATCTGCACGATGATGCGGATGTTCGACGGGATGATGTTTCGAATCAGCGAGACGAAGAAATTCGACAGCGTCATGACGAAAATCACCGCCAGGCACATCGTCACCGTCGTGCTCATTTTGGTGGTGATGGCCAGCGCCGAGCAGATGCCGAGAATCTGCAGTGCAATCGGGTTGTTGGCGAAAACGGGCGCCAACATCACGTCTTTGGTTTTTAATTTGGCCATCAGAACACCTCCGTGGCTGAAGTTTCATTGGCCATGCGGGCCAGCAGCGGGCCGTAACCTTCATCGCCCATCCAGAATCGAACCATGGCTTCCACGCCGTTGGCGGTGATGGTGGCGCCGGACAAGCCATCAATGCGATAGTCGGCGTCCGACACACCCGAGGGCGTTGGGCCACGGCTGACCCGGAACGCCAGATCGCCGCTGTCATCGCGAAGCCGAGTGCCGACCCACTGTTCCTGCCAGCGCGGGTTTTCAATTTCACCACCCAGGCCCGGCGTTTCGCCGTGCTCGAAAAAGCTGACGCCGGAGACGGTGTTGAGGTCGGGTTCGAGCGCGAGGAAGCCGTACATGGTTGACCAGAGACCGTAGCCGTGGATGGGCAGCACGACGCGGATCAGTTCTCCGGCATCATTGCGGGCCATGAAGACTTCTCCAATGTTGGCGCGGCGTCCAATGCCAGCCGGGTCATCACCCAGAGGGCGGCTCATGGCCGGGTCACGGGCTGCGCGAACCGGGTCGAATGACTCATCGAACTCAACGAATTCGCCGGTATCGAAATCGACCAGGCGATGATCGATATTTTCGAACGCCTGCTCGATATTCATGCCCGGCTGCCAAAGCCCGGCCGCCTGCAGCACGTTCAGTTGACGGAAGGCGTTCCGGTTGACTTCCTGGTGCGGCCGCAGGGTGACGGCGGCGGTGGAAACCACCACCGCACACACCAGGCAAACCCCCAGGGCAACTTTCAATACGTTACTGATGCTGTTCTTGTCCTTCATGCCGCATACTCCTGGAGACGTCTCGTTCGCCGGGCCACGGTGGCCTTGATGACCAGGTAGTCAATCAGCGGCGCGCACAGGTTGGCGAACAGAATGGCCAGCATGATGCCTTCGGGGAAGGCCGGGTTGACCACGCGGATGAGTACCGTCATCACGCCGATCAGTATCCCGAATATCCATTTCCCGGCATTGGTCATCGAGGCCGAAACGGGGTCGGTGGCCATGTACACCATGCCGAAGGCAAAACCGCCGATGGTCAGGTGCCAATACCAGGGCATGGCAAACATCGGGTTGGTTTCGCTGCCCACCCAGTTGAGGAAGCCGGCCATGAAGAACATGCCCAGGAAAACGCTCAGCATGATGCGCCAGGAGGCGATCTTGGTCAGCAGCAGAATCAGGGCGCCGAAGGCAATGATCAGCGTGGACGTCTCGCCGATCGAGCCTTGTATGCCGCCCAGAGCGGTCTGCATCCACGCCAGATCCACCTCCGGAGCGGTCGAGGCATTGGCGGTGAGTGCCGCGCTGTAGTCCAGATCACCCGTAGCGGCCATGGCCAGCGGCGTCGGCGAGGAGAAGCCATCCACGGCGGTCCAGACCGAATCGCCGGACATCGAGGCCGGATAGGCGAAGTACAGGAAGGCGCGTGCGGTCAGGGCCGGGTTCAGGAAGTTCTTGCCGGTGCCGCCGAACACTTCTTTACCTACGACAACCCCGAAGCTGATGCCCAGGAAGACCATCCACAGCGGAATGGTGGGCGGCAGAATCAGCGTGAACAGGATGCCGGTGACAAAGAAGCCTTCGTTGACCTCATGACCACGACGCCAGGCGAACAGACCTTCCCAGATGAAACCACCAAGATAGGTGACGATCATGATGGGCAGGTAATACACCGCGCCGTGCATCAGGTTGGCGATCCAGTTAGTGTGGTCGAAACCCACCCCGAGCAACGCCAGCAGGTCCATCCGCCAGCCCTCGATCGGCGTGTAGCCGAACTCGCTGATCTGCAGGTTGGCCTGGTAGCCGACGTTGATCATGCCGAAGAACAAGGCCGGCAGCGCGGCGAACCACACCGTGATCATCACCCGCTTCAGGTCAAGGCCATCGCGCACGTGGGCCGTGGTCTTGGTGGTGTCCGACGGGCTGTACAGCATGGTGTCGAACATTTCATAGAAGGTATAGAACCGCTCGTACTTGCCGCCTTTGTGGAAGTGGGGCGAAATACGCCGGTCGATGTAAGTTCTCAGTCCCATTTAACCCTCACTTTGAATGCGGTCAAGGTTGTCACGAAGAATCGGCCCGTATTCATACTTGCCGACGCAGACATAGGAGCACAGGGCCAGGTCTTCTTCGACCAGTTCCAGCGCACCGAGTTTTTCCGCCATCTCCATGTCGCCGACAATCAGCGAGCGCAGGAGCTGGGCGGGCAGGGTGTCGAAGGGGAAGATGCCTTCGTAGTGGCCGAGTGGCACCATGGCGCGCTCGGAGCCATTGGTCGAGGCGGTCAGGTTCAGCGGGCGCTTGCCGAACAGCTTGTTCAGGTAGATGTTCATGAACGAGTGGCGGCGGTCGTTGAGCCCGAGCGACAGGTAGCCGAACAGTTGCCGCTCTTCGCCTTCGGCCAGTACGGTGACCTGGTTGTGCAGGCGCCCGAGAAAGGCGATTGGGCCCTTGGCATGGTGGCCGTTGAAGACCGAGCCGGCAACGATGCGGTTGTTGCCGTCCTTCATTTCATCGCGAGTCAGGTCTTCAACGCTGGCGCCCGACTGGGCACGCACCAGGCGCGGAGACTTGACTTGCGGACCGCCGATGGCAATGACACGGTCGCTGTAGAGCTTGCCGGTGGCCATGAGCTTGCCAATGGCAATCACGTTCTGGTAGTCAATCGACCAGACTTCGCGGTTGCGATCGACCGGGTTCAGGTAATGAATGTGGGTGCCGGCATTACCGGCCGGGTGCGGCCCGGCGAAGCTTTCCTCGCGAATGTTGCCTTCGGCAAAGCTCTTGAGCTCTGAGCCGGCGCGACGACAGACCCACACAGTGCCCTTGGTCTGGGTCGACAAGGCGCGCAAGCCGTCGCGGAAAGCGTCCTGCTGCTCGCCGATGATCAGATCCGGATCGCCGCAGACCGGGTTGGTGTCCATGGCGGTCACGAAGATTGCCTGCGGCTGGCTATCGACGGCCGGGGTGCGACCGTAGGGACGAGTCCGCAGTGCCGTCCACTCGCCCGATTCGATCAGCACTTTGCGGATCGTGTCGCTATCGGTGCTGGCCTGAAGGCCTTCACGCCAGTGCTCGAAGGTTTGGTCGCCGCCGCCTTCGGTGGTGTCGATGACCACCGACAGCATGAATCGCTTGGCCCCGCGATTGATCGCCAGCACGCGGCCGGCCGCAGGGGCGGTGTGAATCACGCCGGGGTTTTTCTTGTCCTCGAACAACGGCTGGCCGCGTTTGACCAGGTCGCCCTCGCTGACGAGCAGGGTTGGGCGCATGCCGGGGTAATCGGCACCCAACACCGCCACCTTGCGCACCGAATTGCCAGCGTGGATCTGCTGTTCGGGCTCTCCTGCCAGCGGCAGGTCCAATCCCTTTTTGATACGGATCATGATGGTTTAACCAGAAGGAGTAAATTTCAGCCGTTCATTATCGCAAAATTTCGGTTTTTTATCCACTCGATCCCGAGAGTTTGAGGGCGTTGGTGAACGTTCCGCGATGTTGACGCGAAAGCACTGAACCGTCTGATAACTTTGACATTTGTCAAGGAGATAAACCGTGCCGGAAGGGCCTGAAATGTATCGAGTGGCGCGCAAGTTGCACGCCGACATCGCCGACAAGCCACTGACTGAAGTCTGGTTCGCCTTCAATCACCTGAAAAAATGGCAGGCCCCGCTTTCGGATAGCCAGGTCGAACGAGTGACAACCCTCGGCAAGGCTCTGATGATTTACTTCCGGACGGGTGAAGCGATTTATACCCATAACCAGCTTTACGGTCGCTGGCGTTTCAGCGAACCGGATCGGCGGCCGGACACGCGCCGCTCACTGCGACTGGCGCTCAGCACGCCAACCCGGTCAGCGCTGCTGTATTCCGCTTCCGACATCGAGGTAATCCCTGCCAGCGAGATCCAGTCTCATCCCTTCATCGCCCGTGCCGGGCTGGACATCCTCTCCTCGGAGGCCGGCGTTGACGAGGTAGACGCCTGGCTCGACGAATTTCCCGGCCAGCGTCGGCGTCTGGGTCTGTTGCTGCTGGACCAGTCTTTCCTGGCCGGCGTGGGGAATTACCTGCGCTCGGAAATCCTGTTCCTGGCCGGCATTCCGCCGGATTCGCGTCTGGTCGATCTGGATGCTGGAAGGCGTCGAAGGCTGGCCGAGGCCGCCCATCGGTTGATGTGGCGATCGGTCAAGACCGGTGGAATCACCCTGGATGCCGAACGCGCCCTGGCGCTGAAACGCGCTGGCTGGACGCGCCGGGAGTACCGGCACTACGTGTTCGACCGCGAGGGTCAGGCCTGCCACCTTTGCGACAGCGCCATCGAGCGGACCACGGTCAGTGGGCGTCGCCTGTATCGCTGTCCGGGCTGTCAGCCCGATTGAAAACAGGGTCGATGAGGTACCATTAGCGGTTAATGTCTGACCCCAGATTACGGACTGAATGCTTATGAATGTCACTTCGCCCTTTCGCAAAACGCTACCCGGTTCAGAACTGGCGTACTTCGATGCCCGTGAGGCCTGCGATGCCCTCTCGCCGGGCGCATGGAGCAAGCTGCCCTACGTCTCACGCGTGCTGGCCGAGAACCTGGTGCGTTGTTGCCCGGCCGAACAACTGGATGACAGCCTGCGGCAAATCATCGAGCGCAAGCGCGATCTGGATTTCCCCTGGTTTCCGGCGAGGGTGGTCTGTCACGACATTCTTGGCCAGACCGCGCTGGTCGACCTGGCTGGCCTGCGCGATGCCATCGCCGACAAGGGTGGCGACCCGGCCGCGGTCAACCCGGTGGTGCCGGTCCAGCTCATCGTTGATCATTCGCTGGCCGTCGAGCACGCCGGTTTTGAAAAGGATGCCTTCGAGAAGAACCGCGCCATCGAAGAACGCCGCAACGCCGACCGGTTCGACTTCATCAACTGGACCAGGGAAGCCTTCGACAACGTCGACGTGATTCCGCCGGGCAACGGCATCATGCACCAGATCAACCTGGAGCGGATGTGCACCGTGGTCGAGGTGCGCGACAGCGTGGCCTTCCCCGATACCCTGGTCGGCACCGACTCGCACACCCCGCACGTCTGCGCACTGGGCGTTATTGCTATTGGCGTGGGCGGCCTGGAGGCCGAGAACGTCATGCTGGGCCGGGCCTCCTACCTGCGTTTGCCGGACATCGTCGGCGTCGAACTCACCGGCAAGCCGCAGCCTGGCATTACCGCGACGGATATCGTGCTGGCGCTGACCGAATTCCTGCGCGAGCAACGCGTGGTCGGTGCCTGGCTGGAGTTTTTCGGCCCCGGCGCGCGAACCCTCACCGTGGGCGACCGCGCCACCATCTCCAACATGACCCCGGAATATGGCGCCACGGCGGCGATGTTCCACATCGACGAGCAGACCATCGACTATCTCAAGCTGACCGGCCGCGACGAGGCCCGCGTCAAGCTGGTCGAGGACTACGCCCGTCACACCGGTATCTGGGCCGACGACATCGAGGGCGCCGATTACGAGCGCGTGCTGAGCTTCGATCTGTCGACGATTGGTCGCAACATCGCCGGCCCGTCCAACCCGCACAAACGCGTCTCGACCTCGTCGCTGTCGACCAGCGGCATTGCCGGCCCCTACGAGATTCCCGAAGACGGTTCGATGCCGGATGGCGCCGTGATCATCGCCGCGATCACCTCCTGCACCAATACCTCCAACCCGCGCAACGTGATTGCTGCCGGCCTGCTGGCGAAAAAGGCCAACGAGCTGGGTCTGCTGCGCAAACCCTGGGTGAAGTCGTCGTTTGCACCGGGCTCGATTGCCGTTCGCCTGTACCTGGAAGAGGCCGGCCTGCTTGAAGAGCTGGAAAATCTGGGCTTCGGCATCGTCGCCTTTGCCTGCACCACCTGCAACGGCATGTCCGGCGCGCTGGACCCGGAAATCCAGCAGGAAATCATCGATCGCGACGTGCACTCGGTGGCCGTGCTGTCGGGCAACCGCAACTTCGACGGCCGCATCCATCCCTACGCCAAGCAGTCCTTCCTGGCCTCGCCGGCGCTGGTCGTGGCCTATGCCATTGCCGGTTCGGTACGCTTCGATATTGAAAGAGACGCGCTGGGTGAAGACGCCGACGGCAATTCGATCACGCTGAAAGACCTGTGGCCCAGCGACGAGGAGATTGATGCCATCGTTGCCCAGAGCGTCAAGCCCGAACACTTCCGCAAGGTCTACGAGCCGATGTTCGGCCAGAAATTCAAGCGCATCAAGAAGGTCAGCCCGCTGTATGACTGGCGGCCGGAAAGTACCTACATCCGTCGGCCGCCCTACTGGGAAGGCGCGCTGGCCGCCGAGCGCACGCTTACCGGAATGCGCCCGCTGGCCGTGCTGGGTGACAACATCACCACCGACCACTTGTCGCCGTCGAATGCCATCATGGCCGACAGCGCGGCCGGCGAATACCTGGCGAAAATGGGCCTGCCGGAGGAAGACTTCAATTCCTACGCCACCCACCGCGGTGACCACCTGACCGCCCAGCGGGCCACCTTTGCCAACCCCAAGCTGATCAACGAAATGGCCGTGGTCGACGGCGAGGTCAAGCAGGGTTCACTGACCCGGCTCGAGCCCGACGGTAAGGTCATGCGCATGTGGGACGCCATTGAAACCTACATGCAGCGCAAGCAGCCGTTGATCGTCATTGCCGGCAAGGACTACGGCCAGGGCTCCTCGCGCGATTGGGCCGCCAAGGGTGTGCGCCTGGCCGGCGTCGAGGCCATCGTGGCCGAAGGCTTCGAGCGCATCCACCGCACCAACCTGATTGGCATGGGCGTCTTGCCGCTGGAGTTCACCGGCGGTGATGATCGCAAGACACTGAAGCTCGACGGCACCGAAACCTTTGATGTCAAGGGCGAGCCGGCACCGGGCGCCACCCTGACCCTGGTTATCCATCGGGCCAACGGCGAGACCGTCGAGGCCGCGGTCAAGTGCCGTCTGGACACCGCCGAGGAAGTCAGCATCTATTCCGCCGGCGGCGTGCTCCAGCGTTTTGCCCAGGATTTCCTCGAGGAATCCGAAGCGGCCTGACAGGCCAGCGGCGTGGCTTGATTGAACGGCCGGCGGGGGCAGCCTCGCCGGCCCTTTTTTTGCGACCGGTCAGTTCGCGTTCTCTGGCACGGGCGGCCTTGCCGGTGCAACCTCGTCCAGCCAGGGCAAGGCCAGGTCGAACAGCCGGTCGCGGTCAATCAGCAAGACTTCGTGCTGCGACACATCAACCAGCTCAAGCCGGGCGTTGGGCAGACTGTCTGCCAGTCGCTCGCTTTGGGCCTTCGGCACGAAGCGGTCGCCCTTGCCATGAATCAGCAGCACCGGTGCCTGTATTTCCGAGGCGGTGAGAATCGGTGCCGCGTCGGCCATGCGAATGCCGGCCCGTTGTTCGGCATGAACCAGGGCGCGCTCGATCCGCGCCGGTTGCAGCCACGGGCCCATCCAGCCCGGTGCCATGACCTGCAGCCCGTTGGGCAGGATCTCGCCGAAGTCGGCGAAAGGCGCGACGGCCACCACCGCGTCCACCGGTCGCCGGGCTGCGGCCATCAGGCCCACCGAGCCGCCCAACGAGGTGCCCATGACCACCAGCGGCTCGACAAATTCGGGTTGCTCGCGCACCCAGTCGAGTACTGAGGCAATGTCCTCGGATTCACGCACGCCAAAGGTCACGTGCTCGCCGCCGGACTGGCCATGACCCCTCAGGTCCACCAGCACCGAATTCCAGCCCTGGTTGCCCAGTTCCATGGCGAACAAAAGCAGCTGCTGGTGATCAACCTGCCAGCCGTGCAGCAAAACGATGGTGCCGCGCGCGGTATTGCGCGGCGGGCCTCCGGAGAGCGACATGGAGAAACGCAAATTGAAACGTTCCTCGTTTTGTGACAGCTGATATCGGTGCGGATAGACGCCGGTAGGCATCCAGTAAACCTGCAGCTCGACGCCATCGCTCATGGCCAACCGTGCCGTGTTCGAAAACAACTGCCCGTGCAGCTGCTCCGCGACAGACGGGTCCAATGCCAATAACTCATGCTGGTCGGGCGGTTCGACGATTTTCCGCCCAATGTAGTGGGCGCAGCCGTTCAACATCAGCAACGACAATACCAGGGCAACGATCCGGCGAAGGTTGGGCATTCTGAACTTAAAAGCGCGTTGGAAAGAAACCGGCCCCAACCTTACCCGAATGGTCTATCGCCCGGAAAGGCACCACGCCTGATGCCGGTGATCAGGTCTCTCACCGAAGGCCAGGCTTGGTCGCCCAGTGCTCAGGGAGAGCCGGGGCATGAGCCCAGCTTCCATACCGCACCGTCCAGGCTGTAAAGGGTATTCAATCCGTAGGTGGATCCGGGAAGGGGTCATCGCCTCCCTGGCTGAAATAGCTCGGTGCCCAGAAGCTTCCGGTGGAATAGGCTCGACCAGCGGCGCGGTGGAGGTAGTTGAACGCGGCAACCGAGGAGCAGGTCGGGGTGGGTTCAGGCTCAGGTTCGGGCTCAGGTTCGGGGCCAGGTTCGGGGGTTGGTTCAGGGCCCGATCCAGCGAGCTGCGAGCAGTCTTGCGAGGGGCCGAAGCAGGCAGCATCGTCATCGGCTACCCAGTGGCATTGACCATCACCCAGCGCTGTTTCGCGCATGGTGAATTCGTTGGTACCGAAAGCCAGGTAGCAGGCGGCGTACCCTGAGCCCCAGGTGATATGGCCATTGTTGATATGGAAGTTGAAGTCGCCTGTCTGGCCAGCATCAATCTCGAAGGCAATGGTCGCGGTGTCGGTCAAGTCCGTGGTGTCGATAGCCGTCACGATGGCCTCGAGTTCACCGCCCGGCAGGCCGCATTGGCTGGCAGCGAAAAAGATGCCGTCGACAATGGCTTCTGCGCTGGCCACCTCAATGGCTTGCTGGCGATACGAGACCGAGACTGAAAGGATATTCTGGTTGACGTCGGTCACGGTGCCTGACACCGTGGCGCAGTCGTCCGCGACATCCACGGCGAGATCTGACAAGGTGGGCGGCTGCTCCGGCGGTGGGGGGCCTATCCGTGTCTGTGCGGCAACGACAGCGCTTTCAGCGCCCTCGTTGTCGATGGCAACGGCGGCTACTTCATAGAGTCCATCAGCCAGGCCGTCGAGCGTTGCGCTGAACTGGCCGTCAGCAGCAGGTATGACATTCAGGCTGTCCACGGCCACCGGCGCGGCGTCGATGTTGGAGATGTCGAGCTCGATCAGCACCACCTCACCGTCCGCGTCGCTGGCCTGGCCTTCAATCAACAGCGATGAGCCCATCGCATCCAGCAGCAGGCTGTTGATCTCTGGTGCTTCGTTGCGGCTGATTCGAGCGTTGTTGGCGGCAAAGAATTCGCCCAGGTAGTCGGCGAAATTGATGCTGTTGCCACCGATGAAGCTGCCGCTGGC
>PWYW01000102.1 GCA_003567685.1 Gammaproteobacteria bacterium | reverse complement strand
GGCCTCGGTCAGCTGAAGATGACGGCCAGCCCGGTCGAACAGGCTTTCGCCCAGATCATCCTCGAGCTGGCGAATGCGGTGGCTGACCGCACTCTGGGTGACGTGCAGCGCCTCGGCCGCGAGCGAAAAACTGTTCAGCCGGGCCACGGCCTCGAAGAAAGGCAAACATTTGAGCGGCGGCAGACGATCCATTTCTGATTACATCATTTCATGTGTATGGATTAATCATCATTTTACATAATGAATAGTGGCGTCCAGAATCGATGCCCTGTCTTCAAGTAATCAGGCGAGGTCAATCATGTCGGGCCGCACCGTTTCCGGGGCCATGTTCTTGCTGGTGGTGGGTAATCTGCTCGCCATCGTTTCGGACATCATCATCAAGTGGGCCAGCGGCGATATCGCCCTGTTCCAGTTCGTGGCCATGCGTTTGGTTATTACCCTGGCCCTGCTGCTGCCCTTCCTTGGCCTGGTTGATCGCGGCCGCTTGTTCGCCGGCGCCCGGGTTCATTGGGTCCGTGCCCACGTGGGACTGTTCGGGATTGTCTGCATGGTCATTGCCCTGGGAAGTCTGCCGCTGGCCACGGCCAACGCCATCTTCTACGCCGCACCGGTGCTGGTGCTGTTGCTAAGCCTGCTGTTCTTTGGCGAGCGCTTCCGGCCGGCCCGGTTGCTGACGGTGCTGGCGGGCTTTGCCGGGGTGCTGGTGATTCTCAGGCCATCGGAATTCAGCCTCGGCGCCCTGGCCGCCGTTGGCCTGGCCGTGGCCCTGGCGGTGACCGCCATCCTGGTGCGCAAGCTGCCGGCCGGGCAGTCGGTGGTCCACAGCCTGTTGCTGAACTACCTGTTTGCCTTGCCGATGGCCCTGGCGCTGGCCTTGTTTGAAGGAGCACCCATCGACTGGACCGCAATGAAAGCGGCGCTGGGTTCTGCGCTGTTCATCCTGGGTTACAACGTCACCGTGCTGCTGGCTTATCGGCACGTCGACGCCGGCCGGGTGACCGCGGCCGAATACTCCGGGCTGCTGTGGGCCTTCGTGCTGGGCTGGCTGGTGTTCAACGAAGTGCCGGATGCCTGGTTCTGGCTGGGCGCCGGACTGATTGCCGGCCCCTTGTTGATCCAGGGCCTGCGGGCCAGTGCCCGCCAGGCAGGCCGGCGCTTGCCCACCGCGGTCGGCGGCTCGCGTCGAGCCACCGATTACCCGGCGGTGGAGGCCGAAAGTGCCAGTGCTAGTCGGCCGGCAGCCGATCGCGATCGTGCTTGCGATGAAAATCCTGGGCCGGACCCATCGGCACGATGTAGTGCGGATTGATGGTGTCGTGGCTGCCGTAGTAGTGCATCTTGATCGCGCGAAGATCCACGGTTTCGGCCACGCCCGGCATCTGGAACAGCTCGCGCACGAAGTTTGAGAGATTGGGGTAGTCGTCAATGCGGCGCAGATTGCATTTGAAGTGGCCGACGTAAACCGCGTCGAAACGAATCAGCGTGGTGAACAGGCGCCAGTCAGCCTCGGTCAGGCGTCCGCCGCACAGGTAGCGCTGCTCGGCCAGCCGGCCTTCGAGCTCGTCCAGGGTTTCAAACAGCGGAATGACCGCTTCCTCGTAGGCTTCCTGGGTGGTGGCAAAGCCTGATTTGTACACCCCGTTGTTGACCTTGTCGTAGACCACCGCGTTGATCGCATCGATTTCTTCGCGCAGGTCTTGCGGGTAGTAATCACCTTCCTTGGCGCCGACCTGGTCGAAGGCTGAGTTGAACATCCGGATGATGTCGGCCGATTCGTTGCTGACGATGGTGTTTTCCTGCTTGTCCCAGACCACCGGCACGGTCACCCGGCCGGAATAATCCGACTTGGCCGCGGTATAGACCTGGTGCATGAATTCGGCCTGGTGGATCGGGTCGGGGTGAACCTTGTAGCCGTCGCGGAAGGTCCAGCCGTGCTCGCGCATGATCGGGTTGACCACCGACAGGCTGATGTGGTTTTCCAGGCCCTTGAGCTTGCGGAAGATCAGGGTGCGATGAGCCCACGGACAGGCCAGGGCCACGTACAGGTGGTAGCGGCCCGGTTCGGCCTTGAAGCCGCCCTTGCCGTCGGGCCCGGGCGAGCCGTCTGCGGTAATCCAGTTACGAAAGGCGGCGGCCGAGCGCTCGAAGCGCCCGCCGGTGGAGTCGGTGTCATACCACTCGTCTTTCCATTTGCCGTCAACCAGCAATCCCATGGCTGTCTCCTGAACGTGCAGTCATTGGTGTCTTGAAGGCCGGCAGGCAGGGACGCTGCCGACATGATGGTTTCAAGTGTAACAATCTTGTTGCAAGACAGTGTGGCAGGCCAATTGACGGCGATTGGTGGCAGTCAGCCGGTGACGTAGCGCTCAAGCTGTTCGATCAGGTGTTGCTGGTCGCCGATGACGACGTTGACCAGATCACCAATCGAGACCAGGCCAACCAGCTGGCCCTTTTCCATCACCGGCAGGTGGCGAATCCGCTTGCGGGTCATCAGGGCCAGGCCTTCTTCGGCCATGGCGTTCGGGGCAATGGTGATCACCGGGCTGGTCATGACATCGCGCACCAGGGTGTCGCGCGAGGCCTTGCCTTCAAGAATCACCTTGCGTGCGTAGTCGCGTTCGGAAAACATGCCCTGGAGCTGGCCGTCATCAATGACGGGCACGGCACCCACGCCTCGCTCGGCCATGTAGCGCACCGCGTCGTAAACGGTCTGGCTGGTGTCGACCGACCAGATGTCGGCGCCCTTGTCGGAGAGAATCTGACGAATGGTGTGCACCGGGGTGCTCCTCGTTATTTTTGCGAACTCTCAGTATAGAGAAGCCGCTATCGGGGAGAAAGC
>PWYW01000092.1 GCA_003567685.1 Gammaproteobacteria bacterium | reverse complement strand
TGGCCGATCCGGTGCTGGCTGCCAAGTTGTCACGTAACCTGGCGATGGTGAAGCACAGGCGCGGCGATATCGAGGCTGGCTTCGCCCACGCGGATCGTGCGGTGCGCCAAATCGAGTCGTTTTCTGGCGATCACCGTGAACGGCTGTCGGATGCTTTGCAGATGCGAGCGCGCCTGCAGCGTGATTTGGGCAATTGGAACGGCGCGCTCGACGATCTGGTGCGGGCTCGGGAACTGGCTCGCACATCGGGCGAGGGGCCACGACCAGTCCTGGCGAGGTCCGAAGCCAACCTGGCGGCAACGTATCTGGTCGGCGGTGATTTCCCGGCTGCCGCCCGCCACATGGAAGCGGCGGAGGCGTTGTGGTACGCGCTGGGGCGTGAAAGCTCCCCCGATGCCCTGTCCAACCAGCAGAACCTGGCCGTGGTGCTGGATCGTCTGGGCCGCACCGAGGAGGCGGAACATCGCTTCCAGCGCGCGATTGACACCCGCCTGGCGCGACAAGGACATTCCGGCGCATTGGGCGCGGCCAAGCAGCAATATGCCCGCTTGCTGATCGTGCAAGGTGATTTTGAACGCGCCGAGCAATTGCTGGTTGCGGCCAGCGACATGATGGCCCGTTTTGTCGGCTCGGATAGCCCGGACTACGCCGCCAGCGTTTTGATTTCCGGGGAATTGGCGCGGGCGCGCGGAAGGACCGAACAGGCGAGCGCGCTGTTCACTGTTGCCGGCGATATTTTTCGCGGTCGCTTGGGGGACAACCACCCGTTCAGCCTGTTTTCCGACATGAGCCTGCTGCTGCTGGAGCCGGCCAGCCCGACGCTGGATGAGCAGTTGGCCGCTGCTCTGGAGCGCATGGAAGCCTTCGGGCCCGCCGGTCGAAGCTTCATTGCCCAGGGGCTGTGCGAGCGCTCGGTGGTTCTGTTCGAATTGGGTGACTTCACCATGGCCGCCAGCACTGCCGAGGATTGCCTGGCCAGCCGCAAGGCTCTGGCGCTGGACGGCTGGCGTCTGGATGAAGCCCGTCTGTTGAAGGCGCTGGCCGCTCACGCAGGCGGCGCGCCGGGGCGCAGCGAAGAGGCCATCGAGGGGCTATACCAGCGCTTGTCCGACTTGATGACCCCGGCTCATGCCCGTATTGACTGGTTTGAGCGGGCCATGGCACAGTCAGGTTTGCTGGATGATTGAGTGGTTTGACGACACCAGCCTGCTGATGCGTCTGCTCAGCATCGCACTGGTGGCCATCCTGGCGCATCTGGCCGTTGTGCTGATCCGAAAATTGTCCGCCTGGCTGGGGCGAAGCCAGGCCACCGCCTCGGTGCGCAAGCTGCGCACCGTGATCACCCTGGCCACCAGCATGGCGGTATTCGCCGTGTATTTTGCCGCGCTGGGCTTTGTTTTCAACGAACTGGGTGTGCCGCTGACCGCCTACTTTGCCAGCGCCACGGTCATTGGCCTGGCGGTGGGTTTTGGTTCGCAGGGGGTGGTTCAGGACGTGGTTACTGGCCTCACGCTGATCTTTGCCGATCTGCTCGACGTGGGTGAAATGATCAACATCGGCGGACAGGTGGGCATCGTGCGCTCCATCGGCATGCGCTTCGTCACCCTGGAGAATTCGATGGGCGCACGAGTCAGCATTCCCAACCGAACCATTGGCAACATCATCAATTTTCCGCGCGGTTATCTGCGCTGCATCGTCGATATTCGCTTGAGTGCCGATCCCGAGCGTTCAGCCGCCATGCAGAATGAAATCGAGCGGCTGATGCCCACGGTGGGCGAGCAATTTCCCGGCATCATGCGCCTGCCGCCATCCGTCGAAGGACTGATGCAAAACAGTGGTGGCAGCCAGTTTCTGCGGCTTAAATTCCGCATCTGGCCCGACCGTGCCGAACCCATCGAACGCAGTTTTCGCCCAGAGCTGCTGGCCGCGCTGAAGAAAATCGAGCCCGACTATGCCGACTGGCAAGTGGCGGTATATTTCGAGGTGGAGCAGCGAGTTACTCCACCACGACGGGGCTTCCGACGGCGATCCTGACGTTGTTCGGCTTGGAGAAACGGGCCGTCAACCCCATATCACGGCACAGTCAAAGGCTGAGTTAACGCCATGGAATTCAAGGATTACTACAAGATCCTCGGTGTCGAATCGTCGGCCAGTCAGGACGACATCAAGCGGGCCTACCGCAAGCTGGCGCGCAAGTATCACCCCGATGTCAGCAAGGAAGTCGATGCCGAGGCCCGCTTCAAGGAGGTGGGCGAAGCTTATGAGGCGCTGCGCGACCCGGAAAAACGCGCGGCCTACGACCAGGTTCGTGCCGGCGGCTGGCGCCAGGGTGATCAGTTTCGCCCACCGCCGGGCTGGCAGGGTGGCGGCCAGGGCGGTGGTTTCAGCAGTGACGACCTGTCGGGCTTCAGCGATTTCTTCTCCAGTCTGTTTGGCGGATTGGGCGGAATGGGTGGCGCGGGCCATCGACGTGGCCCGCGCGGGCCCATGCGCGCGGCCGGTCGTGACAGTCGCGCCCGCATCGAAATTGACCTGGAAACCGCCTATGCCGGCGGCACCCGTCGTCTGAATCTGACCCGAACCGAAGTCGGGCCGGACGGCGTGCCGCGCCAGCAACCGGGCCAGTTCGACGTGCGCATTCCGCCTGGCGTAACCGATGGCCAGCAGATCCGCCTGGCCGGGAAAGGCGAGCCGGGCATGAACGGCGGGCCGCCGGGCCACTTGTACCTGGAAGTCGCCATCAAGCCGCACCGCCGGTTTCAGCTGGACGGGCGCGACGTGAACCTGGATTTGCCGCTGGCCCCGTGGGAAGCGGCCCTGGGCACGCGGGTGGCGGTGCCGACGCTGGGCGGCAAGGTTGAGCTGAACATCCCGCCCGGTGCATCCAGTGGCCGACGGTTGCGCCTGAAAGGCCGCGGCTTGCCGGGCAAAACGCCGGGCGATCAGTACGTCACGCTGAAAGTGGTGGTGCCAGCAGCCACCGGCGAGCGCGAAAAGGCGCTGTACCAGGAGTTGAGCGAGCTGCAAGCGTTTGACCCGCGGGCGAAGTTGTAACGGAAAGGCTCAAGGATCAAACTTGCCCCTTGAGCCTTTCCCAACCCCGCCTCGCGCCATCACCAAAAGCATCTACACTAATTACTAGCCTAACCTCGGAACATTACGTCGTGCCCCAGCCTGCCTACCCGAACCTGCTCAAGCCCCTGGACCTGGGCTTTGTTACCTTGCCCAATCGCGTTTTGATGGGGTCCATGCACACCGGCCTGGAAGACCGCGTGTGGAACTGGCCCCGGCTGACCGCCTATTTCGTCGAGCGGGCCAAGGGCGGTTGTGGCCTGATGGTCACCGGCGGCATTGCCCCCAACCGGCGGGGCAGCCTGGCGCCGATGGCCTCCAAGCTGACCAACCGCTGGGAAGCCCTTCGCCATCGCAAGATGACCGACGCCGTGCACCAGGCCGGCGGGCGCATCTGCATGCAAATTCTGCATGCCGGGCGCTACGCCTACCATCCTTTCTCGGTGGCGCCCTCGGCCATCCAGGCGCCGATCAACCCCTTCAAGCCCAAGGCACTGAGCAGTGCCGGCGTGGAAGGGCAGATCAAGGATTTCGTTCGCTGCGCCCGGCTGGCCCAGCATGCCGGCTACGACGGCGTCGAAATCATGGGCTCGGAAGGCTACTTCATCAACCAGTTCCTGGTGCCGCGCACCAACCAGCGCAGCGATCAGTGGGGCGGCAGCTTCGAGAACCGCATGCGCGTGGCCGTCGAAATTGTCCGGCGCACCCGCGAGGCGGTGGGCGAGAACTTCATCATCATCTACCGCCTGTCAATGATCGACATGCTGGCCGACGGCAACAGCTGGGAAGAAGTCGTCCAGTTGGGCAAGGCCATCGAGGCGGCCGGTGCCACCATCATCAACACCGGCATCGGCTGGCACGAAACGCGCATTCCCACCATCGCAACTTCAGTGCCGCGCGCGGCCTTTACCTGGGTCACCGCGCGGCTGCGCGAAGAAGTCTCGCTGCCGCTGGTCACCAGCAACCGCATCAACATGCCGCACACGGCCGAGGCGGTGCTGGCACGCGGCGATGCCGACATGGTGTCCATGGCGCGGCCCTTCCTGGCCGATCCGGACTGGGTCAACAAGGCGGCGGCGGACCGTGCCGAGGAAATCAACACCTGCATTGCCTGCAACCAGGCCTGCCTGGATCACGTGTTCCAGAACAAGGTGGCGTCCTGCCTGGTCAACCCGCGTGCCGCGCATGAAACGGAACTGAAAATCGAACCGACCGACAAGCGTCGCAAGATTGCCGTGGTGGGTGCCGGCCCAGCCGGCCTGGCGGCGGCTACCACGGCGGCCCGTCGTGGCCATCAGGTCGTGCTGTTCGACCAGTCTGATCGCATCGGCGGCCAGTTCAACATGGCCAAGCGAGTACCCGGCAAGGAAGAGTTTGTCGAAACCCTGCGCTACTTTGCCCGCCAGATCGAAATCACCGGTGTCGAGCTGCGCCTGAACACCCGGGCCGAGGTCGATGCTCTCAAGGCCGAAGGCTTTGAGGAAGTGATCATCGCCACCGGCGTGGTTCCGCGCGACCCGAAAATTCCCGGCCAGGAGCATCCCTCGGTGCTCAGCTACATCGACGTGCTGCAGGGCAACCAGCCGGTTGGCAAATCGGTGGCCGTGATTGGTGCCGGTGGTATTGGCTTTGACGTCAGCGAGTTTCTTGCCCACGGCGAAGTGCCCGACGAGCCCGACCCGGACCAGCCCACGGCGAAAGACTTCTTCCGCCATTGGGGCGTGGACATGGGCCTCGAAACGCGCGGCGGCGTGGAAGGCCAGACGGCCGATTTCCCCAAGGCCGCGCGCGACATTTTCCTGCTTCAACGCAAGACCTCCAAGCCCGGCGCCGGGCTGGGCAAGACGACCGGCTGGATTCACCGCACCTCGCTGAAATCCTTCGGCGTCAACATGCTGTCGGGCGTCAGCTATGACCGCATTGACGATGATGGCCTGCACGTTACCATCAACGACCAGCCGCAGTGCCTGAAGGTGGATAACATCGTCATTTGCGCCGGTCAGTTGCCGCGACGCGACCTGGCCGATGCGCTGGAGCAGGCCGGCCTGAAACCGCACCTGATTGGCGGTGCCGACGTGGCTGCCGAACTGGATGCCAAGCGCGCCATCGACCAGGGAACGCGCCTGGCCGCTCGCCTGTAGGAGAACGGGGCATGGCCGGTGGCTGGGCCCGCGACGGGGCCGTTCAGGACCAGATTGACAGCACCGTGGAAGACGCGGTGGAGCGGGCCCGCGCCCGGCTGCCGAAGGGCCCCAGCCGCGAAGACTGCGAGGAATGTGGCGAACCCATTCCCAAGGCCCGTCGCGACGCCATTCCCGGCGTCAGGCTTTGCATTGCCTGTCAGACCGAACGCGACAATGAAGAACGCGCTGCGTCTGGCGTCAACCGGCGCGGCAGTAAGGATTCGCAACTGCGTTGAAACAGCCCGGGGATTGTCGAGCCAATCGCGATTCGTGGCCGGGCGCTACCGCGCCAGTGTGGGTCGCGGGAGCGGGCTGACCCTGGCAAGGATGCTGCATGACGATTGATCTTCCGCCGTTGAATGCCCTGCGCGCTTTCGAGTGTGCTGCCCGGCATCTCAATTTCACCCGAGCTGCCGAAGAACTCTGTGTCACCCAGGCGGCGGTCAGTCACCAGGTCCGTAATCTTGAAGATTATCTGGGCATGAAGCTTTTTCGCCGTTCGCACCGGCAACTGGTGCTGACTGAAGATGGCCAGATTTTTGCCACAACGGTTCGCGAGTCATTGACCCAGATCTCGAACGCAAGCCGGCGTTTGCGCGCCGACCGGGGCTCCGCCTGCATTACGGTCAGTTTGCTGCCGTCCTTTGCCAGTCGCTGGCTGGTGCCGAGACTGTGGGGCTTCCGCGATCGGTACCCGGATATCGAGGTGCGTTTGTCGGCCTTTGAATGGCTGGTTGACTTTGAACGGGACGGCGTTGACCTGGCAATTCGTTATGGGCGTGGCCAGTGGGCCGGTTGCGAAAGCCGCTTGCTGATGCGTGAGCGTATTTTTCCGGTCTGCAGCCCGGACTTTCTCAAGCGGCATGGTCCGGTGACGAACGCTCGCGATCTACTCAAGCTGAATTTGCTGCACGATGATTACGCGCGGCAGGACTGGTCCCAGTGGTTCGAGATGGCCGGTTTGTCCGGGGTCTCCCCGTCTCTCGGTCTGCGATTCAGCCACACTTCGCTGATGCTTGAGTCGGCGGAGGAAGGGCAGGGCGTTGCGCTGGCCCAGGAACCCCTGGTGCAGGGCGAGCTGGCCAAAGGGCGGCTGGTGCGCTTGCTGGACGAGGCCATTGACGGTGATTACAGCTACTGGGCGGTGACGCCGGCCCGTGGGTCGCTGAACCCCTCGGTCGAACGCTTCCGGGACTGGCTGTTGCAGGAGACCAACTTCGCCGACGAGTCGATGGACAATGTCTGATCAATATCCGGCTGGCCAGTGGCCAGCCGGATGGTTCGGCGGGTGTTGCTGGAATCAGGGAAGGCTGATTCGGCGGTCCAGGTGCAACGGCGCTTCAATGGCGATGACCTGGTTATTGAACGGGCCCTGCTCCGGGGTCCGGTAGCCCGGAATTTCAATCCGCAAGGTGTAGGTGCCGCTATCGAGAGGCAGGCCCTGGTCATCGATCAACTCCAGCCAGTCGCCAAAGGTCTGGCTGCCGCCAGCGGGCACCGTGATGAACTGCACAGCCGGCGTATAAATGCGGTCAAGCGAGTACTGGCGGCGCAGCTCACCGTTGGCGTCAAACAGCAGGATGTCGAAAGTTTTGCTGCTGGTGAACATCAGGTCGATGTCTTCCTGGCCGGGGTTCTGCAATGTCACGTTGGCCAAGATGGCCGGCTGATCGTCGATCACGATGCGGTCAACCGGCAGCGTCGTGCTGATGGCAAGTTCGGTAGCGACTGGCAGCACCAGTCCGTCGACAAAGGCCTCGGTCAGTACGAAGAAACGCGAGCCGAATTCAGAGCGACGCGACCACTGGATTGGGCCGATGCCGGGGGCGAACCACACCGCCTCGAGTCCTTGCTGCTGGCAGCTCCCGCTGAAGTCAACGCGAATGACGTTATCGAAACGGCCGGCTGGCGTTTCGACAATGGTTTGGCGGTCGGCAATCGTGGCCTGGCTGTTGCACGGTCCGAGCGGCGTGGAAAAGCTTTGCCCCACCGCGGCATCCAGATTGACCAGCAACTCGCCAAAGCCGCTCAGCGGGTTGAAGACCCAGATCCGGTTGTTCCCGCTTTCGGCGTAGACCCAGCGGGTGCCAAGGCCGAGAAAATCGCTGTACTGTCGCCAGTTTCCCTGGCGGTTGAGAATCAACAGTTCGACCGGCTCGCCAGACTGAACCGGAACGAATCGAAGCAGATCATCGTCGCCGGAGGGCAGGAAGTCATTGGCCAGACCGGTTGTCTGAAGGGATAGAAAAATTAATGCGGCAAATCCGCCGCGAAGAACACGCTGGAAGTTCATCTTGAAAGCTCCACTCAATTTGGAAGCCGAGAAAGCGATTTTCTCGGGTCGTCCCCCTCTTCGACGCGAATGATAGGCAGAGTGGGAAAATCTGTGAAGCGAGGATTTTTAGCCAAAAATCATTAGAAAAACTTATGATTAGTGGCAAGGCTCATTCAGCCGGCAATCAACCACTGGTGCAACAGGCGACCAGGCAGCAGGGTGAGCGATCCGGCAATGCCAATGGCACCCACGTAGACCCCGACCATGGCCCAGACGTGCGAAACCAATTCGCCGCGGCGGGCATGCCGGATCGCCATGGGCAGGGAAACCAGCACCACCAGACAGAACACGTGGATGCCGCCGAAGTGGTTGAGGAGGCGCGGTCCGAACTCGGCTGGAATGCCCAGGGCAATAACCGCAGTTGACATCATCAGGGCGGTGTAGATGCGCCCGAGGTGCCGATGCAGCGTGGTTCCCTTCGGCAGGATGAATTGAACCAGACCAAGGGCCGCAGCGGGGATCACGGTTGCCAGGTGGAGGTAGACAAGAATCATCGTCATGTTTGCCAGCATAGCTTGGAATTCAACGCAATCAATGGTTTTGTCGATAGAACCGTTCGGTATGTCAAGCGGCCTTCGGTGGCACTGATCGAACCCTATACTTTCTGCCCGTTCATTGGCATCTGGAGACCACGCTCATGTTGCTTGCCAGCCTGGAGCCGGCCAACGTTTCACCGGCAGAATCGTGCGAAGCGCAAGCCCTTGTCCGCGTAGCCCGCGAGTTTGGCGCGCTGGGCTGGACGCCGGCCACCAGCGGCAACTATTCCATTCGGTTTGGTGGCGATCGCATCCTGCTGACCCGCTCGGGCGTGCACAAGCGTGACCTCGACATCGACGGCCTGATGCTGGTCGACGGCCAGGGCCGGCCGGTCGATGCCGGTCGCTCCTCGGCCGAAACCGGTTTGCACGTGCAGCTCTACCAACTGGACCCGGCCATCAACGCCGTGCTGCACGTCCATTCCCCCGCTGCCACCGTGGCCTCGCGTCGCTACGCCCGCGCCGGTGAAATCGTGTTCAGCAATTACGAGCTGCAAAAGGCCCTGGCCGGCATCGACAGCCACGAAACCGATGTGCGCATCCCGGTGGTGGCCAACGACCAGGATATCGACCGGCTGACCGCCAGCATCCAGCCCCACCTGGCGCACACGCCGCGTCCCTGGGGCTATTTGATCGAGGGCCATGGCATCTACGCATGGGGCGGCAGCGTGGCCGAGGCCGCGCGTCACCTGGAAGCGCTCGATTTCCTCTTGGCCTGTGACCTGATGGAACATCAAGGAGTGCGTTCATGACCGAACTTCGCATCTATTCCGACGCCGACCCGGCCGCGCCGCAGATCGAATCGTCGGATTTCGAAACCATCCAGGCGCTGCTGGCCCGCGCCGGCATCAAGTTGGAGCGTTGGCATACCAACGCCGTGATCGAGTCAGGCGTCGACACCCATGCCATTCTCGACGCCTACGCCGAGGACATCGAGCGCCTCAAGCGCGAGGGCGGCTACCAGACGGTGGACGTGGTCAGCATGGTGCCGAGTCATCCTGAAAAAGACCTGCTGCGGCAGAAATTCCTGGACGAGCACACCCATCGGGAAGACGAAGTGCGCTTTTTCGTCGACGGCCAGGGCCTGTTCAGCCTGCACGTGGGCGAGCAGGTGTTCGAGGTGCTATGTACCCGGGGTGATCTGATCAGCGTGCCGGCTGGCACGCCGCACTGGTTCGACATGGGCCCCAATCCGCGCTTCACGGCCATTCGCCTGTTCGATAATCCGGAAGGCTGGGTGGCCCACTTCACTGGCAGCAATATTGCTGGCCAGTACAGCCGTCTGGACAACTGACGTCGTGGTCATTCTTGTCGATATCGAAGGCACCATTGCCGATATCGCCTTCGTCAAGCAGGTGCTGTTTCCCTATGCTCGACAAGCGCTGCCGGGCTTTATTCGCAGCCATGCCGGCGACCCTGACGTGACCCGCGAACTGCGCGCAGTGGCCGTGGAAGCCGGCCTGGAACACGACGACCTGGACGGTCAGATTGCCGCTTTGCTGAACTGGATCGATGCCGACCGCAAGGTCACCCCGTTGAAAGCCCTGCAGGGCATGGTCTGGCGGCATGGCTACGAGCAAGGCGAGTTTACTGCCCACCTGTACCCCGATGCCCACGCCGCGCTGGCCAACTGGCAGCAAGCCGGGGTGCCGCTGTACGTGTATTCCTCCGGCTCCATCCAGGCCCAGTTGCTGTATTTTGCCTACAGCGACTTCGGTGATCTCTCGCACTGGTTCACCGGCTTTTTCGACACCACCAGCGGGCCCAAGCGCGAAGCGGCTTCCTACCTGCGCATTGCCACGGCCATCGGCGCGAACCCGGCTGATATCCTGTTCCTTTCGGACATTGGTGAAGAGCTCGACGCTGCCCGCAAAGCCGGCCTGAGCACCGTGCAGATCTGTCGCCCCGGCAGCACGCCGTCGACGTCTCATCGCCAGGTTCGCGATCTGTCGGAACTGGAACTCGAATTGGTATGAATGCCGTTGTTGATTTGCCCGCGCAGTCCAAGCTGCCGCGGGTCAAGACCACCATTTTTGCCGTGATGTCGGCGCTGGCCAACCACCACGGCGCGCTGAACCTGTCTCAGGGCTTCCCGGATTTTTCCTGCCCGCAGCCGCTGATGGACGCCGCCACCCGTGCCATGCAGGCCGGCCACAACCAGTACGCGCCGATGACCGGCATCCCGGCGCTGCGCGAGCAGATCGCGGCCAAGGTGCAGGCCTTGTACGGCGCGACAGTGGATGCCGACAGCGATATTACCGTGACCTCGGGTGCCATCGAGGCGCTGTTTGTCGCCATCCAGGCCAGCGTGCGCCCGGGCGATGAGGTGATCGTGTTCGACCCGGCCTACGACAGCTACGAACCGGCCGTGGAACTGGCCGGTGGCCGCTGCGTGCACCTGTCGCTGAACGCCCCCGATTACCGCATTGACTTCAACCAGCTCGAATCGGCCATCAACCCGCGCACCCGGCTGATCATCCTGAACAGTCCGCACAACCCCAGCGGTGCCGTGTTCAGCGCGGAGGATCTCGATCGCCTGGAAAGTTTGCTGGCTGACAGCCCGGTGCTGCTGCTGGGCGATGAAGTGTACGAACACATCGTCTTCGATGGTCAGCATCATCAGAGCCTGCTGCGCCGCCCGGCCCTGGCCGAGCGCAGCTTCGTGGTGTCGTCCTTCGGCAAGACCTATCACACCACCGGCTGGAAAGTGGGCTACTGCATTGCCCCGGCCGGTCTCAGTGCCGAATTCCGCAAGGTGCACCAGTACGTGACCTTTTCGGTGCCCACGCCGTTCCAGCACGCCATTGCCCACTTCATGGCCAACTCCGACTTTCACCGTGAACTGCCGGCCTTTTACCAGGCCAAGCGCGACCGCTTCCGCGCGGCTCTCGACGGTTCACGCTGGCAACTGCTGCCTTGTGCCGGCACATACTTTCAGCTGTTGGGCTACCAGGCCATCGACGACCGCCCGGATACCGAGATGGCTGAATGGCTGACAACAGAGGTAGGCGTGGCCGCCATTCCCGTCTCGGTATTCAATGCCGATGGCCGCGACGAGCGCATCCTGCGCTTCTGCTTCGCCAAGGGTAACGACACCCTCGACCAGGCCGCGGCAAAGATCGCCAGTCTTTGACGAGCATTACTATTAACGCTGCAATCAAATCGATTGCTGCGTTAATGCCCGGCCGGAACGGCCGGGACCTATGAGCGAAGGCATTTGCGGACATGTGCCGCGAATGCCGTGCAACGAATACCGTAGGGATTTCGTTGCCGGGTCATTATTGAAAAGCAGGCTTAAGATTGCATCCAACCAAGCATCAGGCTGCCCACGAGAAAAGCGGCTGGGAAAATCGCTGAAATAATCACCAGTCGTTGCCGTCCCGTTTCTATCGTCTGAACCAGATTCTCTTGTGGCAGCCTGTGCACCCGGATAGCGTCGTAAAGCACCAAGGCAAACAGGATGATGCTGACTGCGGAGAACACTGGCGATTCCCACGGCGGCAAGAGCATCATGCCGGCTGCGAGCAGCATCAAAACAGCTACCAGGGCAATCAGCCGGGAACGTCGCACCGCCGTCAACCGTGCTTCATGCAGTTTCTCTCGTTCTGCGTCGATAAGAGAGCGTGGTGTGGTGCTGTCCGACATTTTTAGCGTCCCAATCTGGCCGAAAAAACTATTGGCAGATTTCCCGGAGTCGATTCCCCTGCCAGAACCAACTTTACCAGCATTTAAAGTAGCGCCTTTTTGCATTTGACCTGCTTGCCGGATATTCTGCCTATGCAGGGGATTTTGGCAAAAGCGACTGAGGGTTTATCTGATGCACTACAGGGTGTTGGCTTCACTGGTTTTTGGTCTTTCGTTGTGGGTCTCGGCGGCATACGGCGAGGAACAAGCATCGCATTTGGAAAGCCTGTTTCAGCAGCTGGTGCAATACAATCTGGAATTGATATCGGCTCCTGATGGATTCGATGTTCAGGGCCTGATGGCAAAGTACGAAGAGCTGGGGTTTGGCCGGTATGTCGACGGCTTGTCGGAGCTTTCAGACACTGACCTAACCTGGCTCTACCGATCCATGTCGTCGATTCTCCTCTACGACCCTCGCAGCGATTTGGCGAGCGATCAAAGCGCCGTTTTTGATGAGCTTGACAGTCGCAACGCCCTGGAAGCGCCGCACATCAGGTCTCACTATCGGCAGCTAATCAGAGCTGAACAATTGGAGCAGGCCCAAGTGTTTGCGCGTGAGTATGAACCTGTGCTCGACGATCCCTTGACTCCCATTCCCGAGGTGATTGATGGCGGCCACGATCCTGGGAAGGGGCCGAGTGTGCTACGAGTAGTAGGGCCGGATCAGCCCCTGGTGCGTGAGAACCTTGAACTTCACAATGACCTGACCATTCTTGTCCAGTTCCACCCAAACTGCGGTATGGCAAGTGTTTTGATGGAGCGTGTCGCAGAAGAAGAAACCTGGAAGCGATTCATTGCCGAGCGAGCCTATCTGCTCGCTGCAAATCCGACCGATATTCTTGGCCGGCGCGCACTTCATGAATGGAATGAAACCTCGCCGTTCGAGGTGTACCTGCTCGAGAAGCGTTCCGATTGGCCAATGATTGATCGCTTTTCTACGCCATCGTTTTACATACTCCAGGACGATCAGGACGTCGAATCATTCGGTGGCTATACCTCGGAGACACTGGAGCGACTACGCGAGATCATGATCGAGGTGGGTATTGCCTACGA
>PWYW01000016.1 GCA_003567685.1 Gammaproteobacteria bacterium | reverse complement strand
CCAGCGTCCTCCGGGCGCGCTGCGCCCTCCGGTTCGAACCAAGGGGTCGATTACGCCAGAGGAGCCTCAAAATAAAAAAGCCCGCGCAAGGCGGGCTTTTTTATTTTGGCGTCCCCTAGGGGATTCGAACCCCTGTTGCCGCCGTGAAAGGGCGGAGTCCTAGGCCTCTAGACGAAGGGGACAAAACCAGTAAAACAGTTAACTTCGTGCCTAGGTCAAATTTTTTGGTGGAGCCAGGCGGGATCGAACCGCCGACCTCTACAATGCCATTGTAGCGCTCTCCCAGCTGAGCTATGGCCCCTCAACAAGCCGTGCATTTTAGCAAGGTTTTCCGGCGTGTCAATTGTTTTCCAAACTTTTTGAATCACGAATTTGCCGGCGTCCGCCGGGGCACTTGCACAGGCTGTCGGATCCAAACGCCTGGAAATTCGCGAACCCCGTGAAATCACACCGGATCGGGCTTGACCAGACCGTATCGCAAGGCCAGGCGGAGCAGATCGACCTCGCTATTCACCCCGACTTTTTCGTAGATGTTGTACTTGTGCGTCGCCACGGTCTTGGGGCTTACATTGATGGTATCGGCAATCATCGCCATTTTCATGCCTTGGGTCAGCATCAGCGCTACTTCCAACTCACGCGTAGTCAAGTCCTGGAATGGCGATTGCGGCGTTCCCGGCAGCAATGACAAGGCAAGCTGCTGGGCAATCTCACCGCCGATGTAACGCTCCCCGCGCATCACCGCGCGCATCGCATTGATCAACTCTTTTGACTCGCAAGCTTTCGTCAGGTAGCCCGCAGCACCAATATCCAACAGCCTGGCGGGAAGAGGTGGCTCGCTATGGGCAGTGAGTACGACAACCCTTGTTCTCGGCAGAATCTTGAGTAAACGCTCCGTCGTTTCAATGCCGGACAGCCCCGGAAGCTCCACATCCATCAACACCATGTCCGGTTTCAACTTGCGGATTTGCAGCAATGCGTCTTCGCCGGTCGATGCTTCCCCAACCAACTCGAAATCCGGGACGGTCAAGAGGATATTTTTCAATCCCGACCGCATTAGATCATGATCGTCAACGATGAAAATCCTGGTCATCTCCCTACTCCACTACTTGAACGCCCGCGAAAAGATACTCGTTTTTTTTTCTTTCGGCCAGCGCCTGGCCCGAATAATTCCTGAACCCATGCCGCGTTCGCACGGAATATCATTGGTTCCAGGTCTTGCCTGAACCAGCATACCGTCGGGTGGCGCGGTGGGCTAAGGGACCCTGTCGGCACGGGAACTTTGCGACCGGATGCCAACGAATAACGTATAATCAGAAAGTTATAGTCTGCTGCAAGTGAAACGCCTCATGCCCACTACCAAGCCCGTCGACGAACGCCTCTGGATCAAGGAAGCTCATCAGCTCGTCAAGGACCTGTTTTCGCGCAGCCCTGCGCTCTACTGGACCGACCTGTTGGCCAGTTCTGGGCTGGCCTGGGCCGGGACGGTGTTGTTCTTCATGGCACCAACAGCAGCATGGCAAACACTGGGGTTCATACTGGCCGGTATCTTCTTCTATCGAGCCGGCACTTTCATGCATGAAATCATTCACATGCCGCGTGATGAGATGCCGTGGTTCAAGCGCGCCTGGAACGTTTTCATCGGCGTCCCCCTGCTGATGCCCTGGGTGTTGTACCGCAACCACATCGAACACCACAGCCGGTTGCACTTTGGCACACCCCGTGACGGCGAGTACTTGCCGCTGGCATCGGCTCCGTTGAAAGAAACGCTCAAGTACATGGTGCAAATCCCAATCCTGCCGCTGCTGGCACTGGCGCGGTTCGGGCTGGTCGGACCACTGTCCTGGTTGGTGCCGCCGCTGCGCCGCTGGCTGCTGAGTAACGGCACGGCTTATGTGTCAAACCCTTACTACAAGAAACGTTTTTCCGAGCGCGAGATGGGCCACCTTCGGATCGTCGAGGTATTGTGTTTCTCTTGGGTAATGGCGTGGGTGGCAATGACCGTATTCGGCCCAGTCGAGTTATACCACTGGCTAATGGCCTGGGCCCTGCATGCCTGGACGCTGGGACTGAACTGGGTGCGCAACCTGGCCGCGCACAGTTACTCCAACCGGGGTGAGCCGATGAGCCACCTGAAGCAGCTGGAGGATTCGGTCAATATCACCGGCCAGACCTGGCTAACCGTCTGGCTATTCCCGGTGGGTTTGCGCTATCACGCCCTGCATCATCTATTCCCCGGACTGCCCTATCACAACATGGGCGAGGCGCATCGGCGCCTGGTCCAACATTTTGGTCCGGATTCGCCCTACGAGAAGGCGAACTACTCGAACTACTTTGCGGTGGTGGCGACGCTGTTCAGCAGCGCTCGACGAACGCCACCTGAAGATTCAGCCATTGCCCAATGGCGCGCTCGAGCTTGAGACCAACCACAACTGCCTGACGAGACCATGCCTGTTTCGATCGCCAGAGCGAGCCTTGCCAGCGCAGGCTCGCCGGCAGCGACTGACCAATCCATGGTCTTGCTCAACCCGCGCAGCTTTCGCATGGGTCTGCGCAATCGCGCCGATCGCCTGACCTCGCTGCTGAAGCACCACGCCTTACCCTTCCAGGCAGTACAGAATGCCGACGATATCCAGCGAGCAATTCAGGTAGCACTGGACAAGCGGATAAAATGCCTCATCATCATCGGCGGTGACGGCACGCTCCAGGGCGCAGCCACCTGTCTGGCGCGACTGGAGACACCATTTCGGCCTCGGATTTTGATGCTGGGTGGCGGACGCACCAACTACACGGCCCGGGACCTGGGCACCCAAGACAAGCTGATCACCACCCTGACCGCTGCACTGGAGCAATCCGAATCGTTTACGCCAAGGCAACGCCGTACCTTGGCCATAGGGCAGGAAGGTCGGCCCATCCAGCATGGCTTTTTCATCGCTGCTGGCCTGGTTGATTGGATCATTCGAGATTGCCATGCGTACCGGGCCAGCGGCACAGGCCCACTTCGAACGGGTCACCTGTCCTCAAGCTGGCGCTTGCTTCAACTGGCAGGGCAGGCGTTAATCGGCCGGGGCGGCTATTGTCCACCCCGTCTGGTGGTCAAGGGCGAAGGCATCGAAGCGTTCGACCATGCCAATCGCTTGCTGCTAATGACCACCCTGGAGCACGCCGGTGACTGGGTCGTTCCCTATGCCGATCGCGGCCAGGGCGCGATTCGCCTGAGCGCCATTGACCACCGCGCCAAGGGCTTTTGGCTGCGGCTGCCTCGTTTGTTGAGTGGGCGATACTCACCATCAATGACACCTGACCAGGGCTACTTGAGCCAGCGCAGCGATGCGTTCGTGTTGCATGGCTTGTCCAGCATCAGCCTGGATGGGCAAGACTTCGACTTTGACCCCCATCACCCGGTCAGCGTTGAGGCCGGGCTGGAGCTTGAGTTCCTCGGTCGATGAACGCTTTGCTTACCCTGATGCAGGAGGACCTTCAATCCGGCGCTGTCCCGAGTGGCCTGGAACACCTGGTCGATGCGCTCTCCCACCAATATGGGGATTCCCTGAAGGCAGTGCTGCTGTATGGCTCTTGCCGGCGGCAACAGAACGCACTGGACGGTCTCGCCGATTTGCTGGTAGTGGTCAGCGACTATCGGAAAGCCTACGGAAAACGCTTGCTGGCCTGGATGAACCGCTGCCTGCCCCCAAACGTTTTTTATCTGGAATACCGGGATGAGACGCAGGTGATGCGCTCGAAATATGCGGTGATCACAATGGACCAGTTCCGGCGCCGCTGCCAGGCCAGAAGCGATCATTACTTCTGGGCACGCTTCTGCCAGCCCATGCGGCTGGTATTCGGTGGTCAGGAGGTCGTTCGCCCACTGGCTGAAGCGCGGGCGCTTGCAGCCATCAATTACGCGGCAAGAATCGCCCCGCTGATCGAGAATGAAGTCACCTCCAGCCAGTTCTGGGAAACTGCACTGGCCACAACCTACCGCTGTGAGCTGCGCCCCGAGCCGCCTGAGAATGCGACTCGAGTCATCGCCCATGACCCGGACTACTGGCCGCAACTGACTGCCGTTCTGGCCAGCTTGCCAGTCTCGCTCAAGCCCACCGGTATTGGCTATGCGACGGTCGCGACCGGAGCAGAACGACGACGGGCGCGCTGGATGTGGCGGCTCAGAGCAATCAGCGGGAAATTGTTCAATCTTGCGCGATTGTTCAAGGCTGCCGGCACCTTCAGCAATGGCATCGACTACATTGCCTGGAAGGTCGAGCGACACAGCAGCGTCCGCGTTGAACCCACCGACACCATGCGACGTTACCCTCGCCTGGCGGCCTGGGGCCTGATCTGGCGGATGTGGCGACAAGGAGGTTTCAAATGACCGTTGAAACGGCAAGTCAGACCGCCGGCCAGGGCGCCGGGGGCATGTTGCTGGCGTTTGTTCGCGCCTACCCGGGTCGCACGACAGCAGCACTGCTGGCCCTGATCGTCGCCGGCGTGCTTGACGGCCTGGGCTTGTCCTTGCTGTTGTCGATGCTCAACCTGGCCACTGGCGATACCGAAGACCCATCACTGCCTGAGCAACTGGCACTGGACCTGGTGGCCGCATTGGGCCTGGAGGCCACCACCGGCACGCTGCTGACGCTTGGCATCGTGATGATTGGCGTCAAGGCCGGTATTGTTCTCATCGCCAACCGCCAGGTGGGTTATACCGTAGCGCATGTTGCCACCGACCTTCGCCTCAACCTGATCCGGGCGGTAATGCAAAGCCGCTGGCGCTATTACCTGTCGCAACCGGTCGGCAAGCTCTCCAATGCCGTGGCCACCGAAGCCCACCGCGCCTCGGAAGGCTTTTTTCACGGTGCCGTCATGGCCACCCAAACCATCAGCGCCATCATTTATGCGGCCCTGGCACTGCTGATTTCCTGGCAGGCCAGCCTGATCGCACTGGCCTTTGGCGGCGCCCTGCTCGGCCTGCTCCATTTTCTGGTTCGCCTGGCCGGCCGGGCCGGTCGCGACCAGACCGGATTGATGAAGTCGCTGCTGTCGCTGATGACCGACCAGTTGGGCGCGGTCAAACCGCTCAAGGCCATGGCGCGCGAAACCCACGTCGACGGCATGATGACCAGCCAGACCCGCGATCTGAAGAAAGCCCTCAAGCATCAGGTGCTGGCCAAGGCCGGGCTGACGGCCCTGCAGGAGCCAATGCTGGCGATTCTGGTCGGTGTTGGCTTTTTCTTTTTCCTGGTCAAGATGAACCTGCCGATGGGTACGGTCATGGTGATGATTTTCCTGATCGCTCGCGCCGTCAACCACCTGGCCAAGGCCCAACGCGCCCAGCAGCACATGGTGATCAGCGAAAGTGCCTATTGGTCGCTGCGCCAGACCACCGACGAGGCACTCGCCGAAGAAGAGCCGCCCCGCGGTCATCTGTCACCGACGCTTGATCAGGGTATCGAATTCGACCAGGTCTGTTTTGCCTACGGCCGTGAGCAGACCATCCGCAACGTGTCGATGACCATTCCGGCCGGCCAGTTGACCGTATTGAGCGGGCCTTCGGGCTCGGGCAAGACCACCCTGATCGATCTGGTCGCGGCACTGCTGCACGTCGACAGCGGCGAAATTCGTGTCGATGGCCAGCCGTTGAATGACATCGACCACCGCCAGTGGCGAAGCCTGATTGGCTATGTGCCACAGGAGCCTCTGCTGGTCAACGACAGCGTGCTTCATAACCTCACCCTGGGCGCTCCCGAACTGAGCGAGCAGGACGCCCTGGATGCGCTTGGCCTTGCCGATGCGCTGGACTTTGTGCAGGTCTTGCCCGAAGGCTTGCACACCGTGCTGGGCGAGCGCGGCGGTCGGCTGTCGGGCGGACAGCGCCAACGCCTGGCCATCGCCCGCGCCCTGATTCACCGGCCGCGCCTGCTGATCCTCGACGAAGCCACCAGCAACCTGGACAGCGAGTCGGAGGCAGCCGTGGTCGCCACCATTCGGCAACTCAAGGGCAAACTCACTCTGCTGGCGGTCAGTCATGACGAAGCGCTGGTGCACGCCGCCGACCAGGTCATCCGCCTGAGTGCTGGCGAACGAGTGGATGCCTCAACAGCATGAAGCTGCAACGCCTGCGACGCCGCTCGATGTTTCATGCGCTGCGCTGGCTGGCCGGTCGGCTGGCCAGCGGCGGCATGGAGACACTGCGCCAGCGTGGTGAGCGACTGGGCCGCTGGCACCACCGCCTGGCCTGGCGCCAGCGGCGACAGCTTGTCCCTCAGATTCAACGGGCGCTGGGTCTGGATTCGCGCGAACAGGCTGGCCGAATCCTTGCCGAAGCCTTTGCCGTCAATGATCGCGCGGTGCTGGAGATTCTCGCCATGTATTCCGGCGCGGTGGCGGCCGAAGAGGTCAGCCGGGTGTGCGAAGTGGCCAGCCTGGACACGCTGGATCAGGCCCTGGAGCACGGACGTGGCGTTGTATTACTGGGCCTTCACATGGGCAACGGCGTGGCCATGGCCACCGCCTTGGCCCAGCGTGGCTACCCGGTGCACGTGGTTTTCCGTGAATCCGGCAAGATCAGCCCGGGCTTTTTCGAACAAGGCCTGGGTTCACTGGGCATCACCGCGGTCAACGCCAAGCCGCCGGGTCCGGGCCTGCGACGCATGCTCACCGTTCTCAAACGCAACGGCGTGCTGTTTATTCTGATGGATCAAGGCATGAAAGCCGGCGGCGTCGAAGCCACCTTGCTGGGCAAGCGTCTCAACATGCCGCCCGGCCCTGCCGAGCTGGCCCGTCGCAGTGGCGCAGCCGTGATTCCGGCCTTGATGCAGGGCGCCTCGCCGCGCTGGCGGTTCAAACTGGACACGGCGCAGTTCTTCGAACGCGACGTGCCGCTCGACGCCGCGGTTGAAAATTTGACCCAAATCATGCAGAAACAGATAGAGAAACAGCCACAATGGTGGACATGGCACCAGCGACGCTGGGCACGCCACCCTTTCATCGACTAGCGAGAGCCAAGATGCCGCTGCTGATTCAACGCATTATCCGAGGCCTGACACCGGCCCGACTGTCTGCCGACCGGCCACCGGCCCAGTACACCAGCCCGGACCGAATCGTGCTGGGCGTTCGCGCCGGGCACCGTCCGTCGGAAAAGCCGCCGGTTCGTATTTTTCTCGGCACCGAACGCAACCAGTTTCGGGCCGAGCGTATTTTCCTGTGGTCCATCGAAAAACATCGCGATCCCTCGCGAATCTACGAAATCTTCCTGATGCGGGAGATCAAGGGCTTCAAGCGCGGTTTCTGGCTGACCGGTTTCACCAATTATCGCTTTGCCATTCCCGGCTTCAGCGGCTTCAAGGGACGGGCCATCTACAACGATGCCGATCAGGTCTATCTGACCGACCCGGCCAAGCTGTTCGATACGCCGATGAACGGCAAAGGCTTTCTGTCAATCAACGATCGCGACACCTCGGTGATGCTGATTGACTGCGAACGAATGGCCGACGCCTGGAATGATCACGACGTGCGCCGTCTCAGTCGCAAGGCGCTGGAAGCTCGCGCGCGACAGGCCGGGCTTTGGGGCGATCTGGACGACGGCTGGAATGCGCGCGACAGCGAATACCACCCCAAGCGCTCCCATCTGGTCCATTTCACCACGCTGCATACCCAGCCCTGGCGACCATTCCCGGACCAGCTGGTGTACTTCGACAACCCGACCGACCCGCTGTGGCCAAACCTGGAGCGCGAGGCCGACGAGGCCACCTTCCTGCCGGTATCTGCCACCCGCCCATCGCGCGACTGGGCCAATCTGCGCCTGTTCCTGTCGTCACGTCCTGACGGGCAGCAGCTTGATGCCCTGCTCGAATCACGACCGGAGGGCGTCGAGCGCGTTGAGCACAGGGCACTTGAAGGATTGATGGAACTGGTGCCGGACCAGGACGTACCCTGGGTTCTAGAACGACTGTTTCGCTTCAGCCAGTCGCTGACTGTCACCATCCGTGAACCGCGCAGCCAGCGCGCTGGACGACTGCGCAGGAGCCGCTGGTTCTGGGTCCAGCAGTTCCAGCAGGCCGGACGATTGCACCCGGATACCCGCTGGTGCCTGCACCATCGACGTTCAAACCTGGGCCGTTCAACGCACCACACCGGTGGCCCGGCCCGTAACGGGGCCATCACCTTGTTGCTGCACCGCAAACCCGGCCACAACCACCAGGCCCGAGCCATTGCCGAAGCCCTGGCGCAACAAACCGGACGCGAAATACGCGAGGTACGCCTGAGCACTTCCGAGGCGGGCTTCTTCATCCGTCGGTTGTTCTGCCTGTATCGCCCGCCTGAAGCCCAGGACACCGCCCTTGTAGTCGCTGGCGGTTGGCTGCCATCGCGGGTGGCGCGGGTGATGCGCCAGCGCCAGACCGATCTCAGGCTGGTAGTGGCCGGTCGCAAGTGCGGCCCGCTGCCGGATACCAACGTGGTTGGTATTCAATGCCCGCATTTCGGCCTGCCGCCGCATCCCAACCGCTTGCTGAGCGAGCTTCCCTTGAACGCTGGCGTCAGTTCGACCACGGCCGACCGGCAACGCTGGCAGGACTGGCTGAACGCACCGCGCAGGGCCGCCGTACTGCTGGGCGGGCCCAGCCGCAGCCATCGCATGGAACCAGGCGACGCCAGCAGCTTCGCCAACAACCTGGCGCGCTGGCAACAGGAGCACGACTACGCCTTGCTGGTGGTCGGCAGCCGCCGCAGCCAGCCGATTGACCAGGCCATGGCCAGTGCCCTGCCCGAATCCGTTGCCTACTATCGCTGGCAGGCCGACGACGCCAGCAACCCCTACCAACTGGCCTTGAGCGAGGCCGACTGCCTGATTGTCACCGGCGAGAGCGAATCGATGATGGCCGATGCCCTGTCCTCGGGTCGCGGCTTTCTCATCTGGCCGCTTGCCGAAAAGCCCTACACGGCGTGGCAGCGGTTCAGTCGCTGGGTGGCCGACACCGCGGTCAGGCCGCGCTTTAACCGTCGCGGCAGCATTCGCCCGCAACAGGGACTGCGCTATTTCTGCGCCCGACTTCTGGCCCGCCACTGGGTCATTCCGCCGCGCCGACTCGATAGTCTGCATCAGACCCTTTACGATCGAGGGCTTGCAGCGCCGTTTGGGCAGCCCGTCCCGACCAGTTTCAAGAACCAGCAAGGCCTTGACCGCGTCGTCCCCCAAATCCTGCGGCGGCTGGAACTTCAGCCCCGACAACCATCCAAGCAAGAAAACACCACCAAGGAATCACAGGACGCCTGATGAGCCAAGCCATCATTGATGCCAACACGCTGGCCTCGATCACCACCGACCAGTTTCGCAAGGCAGACCCCTACCCCTGGCTGAACCCCGAGGGGATTCTGACCCAGGAAGGCTTCGATACGCTGCGGCAGAACATGCCGCCGCTGGACGTCATGAAAGCCAGCTTCGGTCGCAAGCGTGCCCATGGCCAAAAGCCGCACGATCGCTATGCCCTGGAATACCGTCCGGACCTCGACATCCATCCTGCCTGGCACGACTTTGTCGCCGAGCTCAACGGCCCGGTCTACCAGGACTGGCTGGCCCGCTTGTTCGCTACCCGACGCTTCCGCCTGAGCTATCACTGGCACTACGCGCCACGTGGCGCTTCGGTTTCTCCGCATTGCGACGCCAAGCGCAAGCTTGGCTCGCACATCTTCTACTTCAACACCGACGACGAATGGAGCGCGGACTGGGGTGGGGAAACGGTGGTGCTGGACGATGGCGGGCGGTTTTCGCGCGCCAGCGCACCGGACTTCGACGATTTTGAGCGCAGCTGGTCGGCCGATGCCATGGGTAACCGTTCACTACTGTTCCAGCGCCAGGGCAACTCCTGGCACGGGGTCAAGACACTCAACTGCCCGGAAGACCGCCTGCGCAAGGTCTTCATCATCGTGGTCAACGCCGACACTCTGACCGGGCGCATCCGTCGCCTGTTCCACAAGCCGGATGGCTATTGAGCGAAAAGACACGATGCGCGTGGCCTGCCTGACGCTGGCCACGCTGGTCTTGTCGGCGCCCGCCCCGGCCGACACCATCTATCGCTGTGAGACCGAGACGGGCGTGATTTTCAGCGATCGGCCCTGCGGCGATCAGGCGCGCGCCTATTCGCCGGCCGCCGGCCTCAGCGTGGTTCCCGCCACCGAACAATTAGCCGAGATCGAAGCCGAGAACCGGGCGTTCCAGCAGCGAGAAGCCGAACGACGCCAGGAGCGCCGGGAAGCGCGACATGCCGCTCGGAACCAAGTCGAGCCCACACCCGACCACAGCCGACAGCCACCCCCGAGCGGCCAGGTCAGCAGTGGCATTCGGCTTGTTCCTGAGTGGATTCAGCAAGACCGGCGCCTTCAGGCCGACGGGCGACCGCGAACTCGCCCGGAGCGAGTCACTCGCGACGAACCCCCCTATTCCGCACTGTCCGGCCGCTTGCCCGGCACCCGCCGGGAATCCGATGCGCTACTGGAGCGGCAGCGCCCGGAGCGCAACCCGCCCTGAGCATACGAAGGTCTTAGTATTTCCTCAGGGCTCGAAGCCTTGCAGCACGTCAGCGCCTTCGGGGACTTCGAATTCAAACAAGTCAGCTTCAAGCTCGGGATTGCGTTCCAGATCAATCAACTCGAGGCGGGTGATTTGCTGGAAACGATCCAGCAGTTCCAGCATGACCGGTTCGCCCTGGTAAAACTCCAGCGTGGCAAACTCGAATTCAACCTCGTCGGACAGTGGCCGAAAACGCAGGACATCCCGTCGTCCGCTGTCTTCAATCCGGTAAAAGCGATCCAGCAACTCAGGCTGGGTCAACACCATCAGGGGCGACTCGCCGGCGGCCGGCTGCTCGCGCACCGTCACCTGGTCGAGTGATTCGTCGTAATGCCAAAGCTGCTTGCCATCGGCGACAATTTCCATCGGGAACGGCTCCTCGTAGCTCCACCGAAAGCGATCCGGCGCCTGAAACACCATGGCGCCTTCCGAACTGTCAATCACCAAACCGTCCGGGTCCAGCGTCATCTGGCTGAAACGGGCACTGATGCTTTCAAGGCCTTGCGAGAAGACATCAAGCTGAGCGCGGGCATCCGGGCGCTCGGTCTCTTGCTCGACAACCGGCTCGGCCCAGGCCAGTGACGCCACCAGCGCCAGCGAAAACAGGATGGAATGGCACCAGCGACGAGTGGTCATTTCAGGCTTCACGGCAACGCTCCCGGAATCAGCAATGGATCAGAAAAGGACGGGCTTGTGACCCTGGATTCAGCTTGCCAGTTCCCGCCTGAACCGCAGCGGAACCGGCCACGGCCTCAGTCACGCGGCGGCGCCGGAGCGAGCACTTCGCGCTGGCCATTATGCTCGGGCGGGCTGACCACGCCCTGGGCTTCCATCTCTTCAATCAACCGAGCCGCCCGGTTGTAACCAATCCGAAGCTGGCGCTGGACGCTGGAAATCGATGCCCGGCGAGACTCCAGAACATAAGCCACGGCCTTGTCGTAAAGCTCGTCCTCGGAATCACCGGCGGCGGCTTCGGGCAGGCCGTTCTCGCCAATGGTCTGGCCGTCGCTGGTGGTCTGGGTATCGGCCAACACGTCTTCCAGGTAATTGGGCTCACCCTGCGACTTCAGCCACTCGACCACGGCATGCACCTCGTGATCGTCGACAAAGGCACCGTGGATGCGTTCCGGCAAACTGGTGCCGGGCGGCAGGTAAAGCATATCGCCGTGCCCCAACAGCTGCTCGGCACCCTGCTGGTCGAGAATGGTGCGTGAGTCAATCCGCGAAGAGACCTGAAACGCCATGCGGGTCGGGATATTGGCCTTGATCAGGCCGGTGATCACGTCGACCGACGGGCGCTGGGTGGCCAGGATCAGGTGGATACCCGAGGCACGCGCTTTCTGGGCCAGCCGGGCAATCAACTGCTCGACCTTCTTGCCGACAATCATCATCATGTCGGCGAATTCATCCACCACCACCACGATGAAGGGCAGCTTTTCCAGCGTCGGTGGTTCCGAACCTTCCAGCAGCATGGCCGGGTCCACCATCGGGTCTTTCAGCGGCTCGCCCTTGTCGGCGGCCTCCTTGACCTTGCGGTTGTAACCGGCCAGGTTACGCACGCCAAGGGCGGCCATCAGCCGGTAGCGACGCTCCATCTCGGCCACGCACCAGCGCAGCGCATTGGCGGCTTCCTTCATGTCGGTTACCACCGGCGTGAGCAAGTGCTGAATGCCCTCATAAACCGACAGCTCGAGCATTTTCGGATCAACCATGATGATCCGGACATCCTCCGGCGTAGCCTTGTAGAGCAGGCTCAGGATCATCACGTTGATGGCCACCGATTTACCCGACCCGGTGGTGCCGGCAACCAGCATGTGCGGCATCTTGGCGACGTCGGCCGTCATCGGCTTGCCGGAAATGCTTTTGCCCATGCCGAGAGTCAGCGGCGATGAGGTCTTGTGATAGGCCTCGGACGACAGAATTTCGCGCAGGTAGACGATTTCCCGGTTTTGGTTGGGAATTTCCAGACCCACCACGCTCTTGCCCGGAATCACGTCGACCACGCGCACCGAAATCACCGACAGGCCGCGCGCCAGGTCCTTGGACAGGTTGGAGATCTGAGCACCCTTGACGCCCGGTGCCGGCTGCAGTTCGAAGCGGGTGATCACCGGGCCCGGGTGGACGGCCACCACTTCGACCTCAACGCCGAAATCAGCCAGCTTGAGTTCCACCTGTCGGCTCATGGCCTTGAGCGTTTCTTCCGAATAGCCGGACGCCTGAACCTTGGGTTCATCCAGCAGGTCAAGCGGCGGCAGGCCGCTATCGCTCAAGTGCTTGAACAGGGGCTGCTGGCGTAGCTTCGGCGCCACCGGCTTGCTGATCTCGGGTTCAACCCGCGGCTCGATGCGGACTTCGGGCTTGGATCGGCGTTTGATCGAGTCGCGCTTTCTGACTTCCACGCGCTCGGCGCGGGCGCGCCTTCCGGCAATCCAGTCGCGGGCCTTTTCGTAGCGGGTCATCAGCCACGGCCCGGCATTCAGGGCAATCAGACCGGTTCTCTCGATCACACGAATCCAGGACAAGCCGGTAAACAAGGTCACCCCGGCCAGCAGGATGGCCAGGTTGATCAGCGCCGCGCCGACAAAGCCCATGGCATTGACCATGCCACTGGCCAACAGATTGCCTATGGCGCCACCGCCCTGGGCAAGGCCACCGCGATCCTGCATATCCAGCAGCATGCAGCCGCTGAGGATCACCAGCAGCAGGCCGCCTGCGCGAATGCCCCACTCCACCAGCGGCGCGGGTTCAGCACGCTCGCGCAGCAAACGCACGCCGGCCAGCGCGAGCAGGATCGGGGCCACGTAAGCCATGTAGCCAAACAGCACCAGGAACAAGTCCGACATCCAGGCACCAAAGCTGCCGCCAAGGTTGCGAACCTCGCCAGAAGCAAGGTCTCGGGACCATCCCGGATCAGCCGGGTGGTGGCTGACCAGGCTGAGCAGGAGGTAGGCTGCAGCCACAAGAATGACCAGGAACAGGGATTCGGCCAGTCGCCGGCTCAGGGCGCCGCTCAGTGCCGGCGCCGACGTCGGCGTCGACGTCGACGCTTTGGAACGCGTCCGACCGCTTCGGGCGGCTTTTTTCTGTTCGGCTGCCATGCTCAGGCCAGTTCCCCGGTCACTTGAGTGCCGGGTGGACGATATCACCGTCTCGAACGTTTACGCCACGGGCCAGGGAGGGATTGGCCTCCCAGTCACTGCGAGCCATCTGCTGAACGTACGGCAGGATCGCTGCAGACAGCGCATGGCTGGAGGTTTTCGGCACCGCACCGGGCATATTGGTGACGGCAAAGTGGGTAACGCCATCGACCTGGTAGGTGGGGTCGGCGTAGGTGGTCGGCCGGGTCGTTTCAAAGCAGCCACCCTGATCGACCGAGATATCCACCACCACGCTGCCGTCCGGCATGTCGCTGATCATCTGGCGCGTCAACACGTGCGGTGCGCGGGCGCCAGTCACCAGAACGGCACCGATCACCATGTCGGCGCGGCTGACCGTATCCGCCACGGTTTCAACGTAAGGGTACAGCGCCGTGACGTTGGCACCGATCGCCATCATTTCGGCCAGCCGATCCTGACGCTTGTCGAACACGGTGACGCGTGCGCCGGCAGCCGCGGCCAGACGGGCGGCGTTGCCGCCGGCGGCACCGGCACCCAGCACCACCACATGGCCACGATCGGTTGACGGCAGGCCACCCAACAGAATGCCGCGACCGCCTTGCGGCTGGTGCAGCAAATGCGTGGCCACCTGCACGCCGATGCGACCGGCGATGTTGCTCATCGGGGCCAACAGCGGCAACGAACCATCGGCTTCTTCGACCGTTTCGAAGGCCACACCGGTCAAGCCGATATCAAGCAGCCGCTCAGTCAGGGCCGGCTCGGCTGCCAGGTGCAGGTAGCAAAACAGCAGATGATCCTTGCGCAGGTGCTTAAGATCGCCCTCGATCGGCTCCTTCACCTTGACGACCAGCTCGGCCTTGCCGTAGAGGGCAGCGGCATCGGGCAAAATGGAGACACCAACGGCTTCGAAGGCCGCATCGGGGAAGCCACTCTTGTCGCCGGCACCGGCTTCGATGAACACGTCGTGCCCGGCGCGAACCAGATCGCCACAGGCAGCCGGAACCAGGGCAACCCGTCCCTCGAGCGTTTTGGTTTCGCGGGGAATACCGATACGCATTACAAAAACTCCTTTTGAGGCAAAATGCGAGTGTAGAGGACAGCCTCTGGTCTTGTGATAACCAAGACTTCTGGCAGGCTGCCGGAAAAACCAAAGCAGGCCAGACTCTTTGGCGACCTTGGATTCTGAATCCCGGGTCCCAAGATTCGAGGCCTTGAGCCAAGCCCATCAACTGGAGAAAATTATACTATGGCCGACCCTCGCCATTTCCGCCTTCTGATCCTTGGATCAGGACCGGCCGGATACACCGCCGCCGTTTACGCCGCCCGCGCCAACCTGAAGCCCGCCATCATTACCGGCATCCAGCAAGGTGGCCAGTTGATGACCACCACCGACGTTGAAAACTGGCCAGGCGACTATCCGGATCTGCAAGGGCCGGAGTTGATGCAGCGCATGCTCAAGCACGCCGAAGCCTTCGATACCGAGATGGTTTTCGACCACATCCACACCGCCGATCTGAGCAAGCAGCCCTACCGACTGGACGGCGACAGTGGCAGCTACACCTGCGATGCCCTGATCATCGCCACCGGCGCCTCGGCCCGCTATCTTGGCCTGGACTCCGAGGAGGCCTTCAAGGGCCGGGGCGTGTCGGCCTGCGCCACCTGCGACGGCTTTTTCTACCGCAACAAGCCCGTGGCTGTGATTGGCGGCGGCAACACCGCCGTGGAAGAAGCGCTGTACCTGGCCAACATCGCCAGCAAGGTAGTGCTGGTTCATCGTCGAGACGAATTGCGCGCCGAAAAAATTCTCCAGGAACGGCTGTTTGCCCGCGAAGCCGAGGGCAAGGTCGAAATCGTCTGGGATCACGTCCTGGACGAGGTGCTGGGCGATGACGACGGCGTCACCGGCATGCGTATCCGTCATGTGGCCACCAGCGACACCCGGGACTTTGATCTCGATGCCGTCTTCATCGCCATCGGGCACGATCCCAATACCAAGATTTTCGCCGACCAACTCGACATGAAAGACGGATACATTCAGATCAAGAGCGGCCTGGAAGGCATGGCCACGGCCACCAGCGTTCCGGGCGTATTTGCGGCCGGTGATGTGGCCGACCACGTCTACCGCCAGGCGGTAACCTCGGCTGGCTTCGGCTGCATGGCCGCCCTCGACGCCGAAAAGTTTCTTGACGAAGGCTGATCTCGACCACCGGCAACGCCTGGGCGGTTACGGTGCCATCATCGCCGATGACTGGAACCGCCTGGACCCAACGGGCAACCCGTTCGTCGACTGGCGATTCTTGTCCGGGGTTGAGGAAAGCGGCTGCGTGGGTTTCCGTTCGGGCTGGAAACCCTATCCGATTCAGGTGCATGGATCCGACGGGCAGCTTGAGGGTGCCGCGCCCGGTTTCATCAAGCAGCACTCGCACGGCGAGTTCGTCTTCGGCTGGGCCTGGGCCCGCGCAGCCCAGCAGGCTGGCCTGCCCTGGTACCCCAAGCTGCTGATTGCATCGCCGTTCAGCCCGGTCAGCGGCCCCCGCCTGCTGAGCGTCGATCAAAACCTCGAAGTCACCGCCCGCCTGGTCGAGGCCATCGATCAGGCCGTCAGCCGCCTGCGGGTGCTTTCCGCCGGCGTCAATTTCTGTTCCGAATCAGAGCAGCAGCAACTGGCCCAGGCTGGCTGGCTGCCGCGTTTCGATTGGCAGTACCACTGGCACAACCCGGGCTATCGCGACTTCGATGATTTTCTCGATGCGCTCAAGCGCAAGCCGCGCAAGAACATTCGCGCCGAGCGGCGCAAAGTGCTCGAAGCGGGCTGGGAGTGCCGATGGGTCAATGGACTCGAAGCAAGCGACGACGAGATCGAACTGGCCCATGCCTGTTACCAGAGCACCTTCGCCTTGTACGGCAACCTGCCCATGCTCAACCGGGATTTCTTCGCGCGTGCCGCGCAAACCTTCGGCGAGCGGTTTTTGCTGTGCGTCGCCAGTCGCGGCGGCCAGGACCTGGCCACGGCGATTTTCTGGCGCGATGATCACCGCCTCTACGGGCGCTACTGGGGCAGCCTGGAAGACAGTCGCGATGTCCACTTCGAGGCTTGTTACTATCAAGGCATTGATTACTGCATCGCTCACGGCCTGTCGGTATTCGAACCCGGCGCCCAGGGCGAACACAAGATTCGCCGCGGCTTCCTGCCGGTCAAGACGTTCTCGGCACACCGGATTGTTCACCCAGGACTGCGCGATGCCATTGCCCGCTACCTGGCCGCCGAGGCACAGGCATTGAATGACTATCGTCAGCAACTTGAACAGCTCAACCCTTACGGCTGAGGCCGGCTAGCCCGCGACGATGCGACATCGCTACCCGATTCCCCGGCTGCCTGACAACCCGGCCGGTGCCTTCCCGGACCCGGCCCACAGCCAGCATCCCGAAGGCCTGATTGCCTGGGGCGGGGACCTGGCGCCAGAACGCTTGCTCAACGCTTACCGCGCCGGCATCTTCCCGTGGTTCGAGGATGACTCACCGATACTCTGGTGGTCGCCCCAACCGCGTGCTGTGTTTTTCCCCGGGCAGTGGCAACCGCCGCGACGACTGGCTCGAACTCTGCGTCAACAACGCTTCGCTACCACGATGGACAGCGCCTTTCTCGAGGTGCTTGCTGGCTGCGCGGCACCGCGAGCGGGCCAGACAGGAACATGGATAACCGACAGTATGCAACAGGCTTATGGCCAGCTGAATCAGTTGGGTCACGCTCACAGCGTGGAAGTCTGGAACGAAGATGTCCTGGTTGGCGGAGTGTATGGCGTGTCAATCGGCAAGGTGTTTTTCGCCGAATCCAAGTTTCATCGCCAACGCGATGCTTCCAAGGTAGCGTTGGCACAGCTGTTGGCGGCACTCGAGCACTGGGGGTTCGTGCTAGCCGACTGCCAGCTTTGGAACCCCCACCTGGAACGGCTAGGGGTCTCACTGCTGAGCCGACCCCAGTTTATTCATGCAATTGAAGCGGGTCTCGGCCAGCCAGACCAAATCGGCCCCTGGACGGAACGCTACCGCCAATTTCTTGGCAAGTCAGCGCCTTGATCAGCCTCGAAGCAGTGCCATGAACAGATCTTCGATCCGCTCATCAGAGGGCTTGGGAAGACGCGACTGGCGAGCCAATTCCAGTGTCGCCAGTCCCAACTGCCCGTATGCCCTGGACTGGCGGCCGGGCTGCAATGATGCGGTCACGCGCTCGAGCGTTGCCAGATCGCCGCGCTCGATTGGCCCGGTCAGGGCTGCGGCGGTAGTCTGACCCTCGAGATTGTCCAGGGTGGCGAATTGCAGGGTTGCGATCAAATCCGCGGCGGAGGCATCAGGCAGCCCGGCCTGGGCGGCCAGTTGGCGAGCCATGTCGGTCAGGGTCACCAGGTAGTTGCTGGCGCAGATCATGGCGGCATGGTAGGCCGGCTTGGCCGACTTGGCGATGGTCGACCAATGGGTATCCCGAACTGCCCAGACCGCGCGTAGGCGGTCCAGCGCAGGCGCCGAGCCCTCGGTAACCCAACGGCAATCATCCATTCTGGCCAGAGCGCTGGCGGGGTCGGCAAAGGGAAGGACGGGATGAAGGGAACCAGTCTCAAGATCACTGCGCCCAATCACATCGGCCGGGTGCGCGCCTGACAGATGCACTACCAGCGCGGGCCGGAGCGTCCGGGCCTGCAAAATCTCGGAAAGCTGCCCGTCCGGCACGCCCAGCAGCAACAGGTCTCCGAGCAGCTCACCCTTGAATTCCTCAACAGCCTGGCCACTTCCGATGAACTGAACCGCCTGTTGCGCGCTCGACAAACGCCGATTCAGCACCTGGCCAATCTCGACACGCCCGCGATCAAACAGCCACCGGGCCACGACTCGGGCGGCGCGGCCGGCACCGAGCACATGCAAGCGCGGGCGCGGGGTAGAACCCACGCTCACTCGCCGACGGATTCCGGGCCGCCCGCGGCCAGGTACTCGGCCAGGTTGGCCAGGCCCTGGTCATAGCTGCCCCCAATCATGCGCGGCAAAATCTGGCCAACGTATCGGCCAGTCAAATCAAACATGCCGAACTCCAGGGACATGCCCCAGCTGACCCGCTGGCCGAAGCCCTCGGGCTCGATTCGATAGAAGGTATCCACGACGTTGTCGTCAAGCTCCATCTGCAGGTCGATCCGTCGGGGCCGGTCGGTCGATACGACCCACAGTCGACCTTGCTGGCCGCCCTGCCCCTGCCAGACAAGCGTGCCGCCGGTGGCATCGCCTCTCTGGCCCTCGACCCACCAGTTTTCGATGCCCTGGGCTTCGCCCCAAGGCGACCAGGCCATGAACTGGTCCATGTCGACCAGCACGTCAAATATCGCGGCCGCCGGCTGGTCGATGACCAGGCTGCGCTCGAAGGTCACCTGGCGCGGCAACAAAAAGCCGATCACGACCAGAACCAGCAACAGGCCAAGCAGACTCAGGAAAACTTTGCGTAACATCTAAGGAACCTCTGAACAATTATGCTCGGGCGCGACGGGCCTTTGCGGGAGGCTCCGGCTCGGCTTGGGTGAGCGTGGTTTGGTCATTCCAAATAAGCAAGCCCAAACGAGGCGGAGGCCCCGCAAAGGCCCGTCCCGTAAGGGTTTCGCCGGAGAAGCCGCATCTCGCACGTTGCGCCGCTCGGCCTGAGCTGTGGCTACTGTCACTCGCGTCGCACCGCACGATCTGCGGCTTCTCCGACTGAAACGCGCTCCGAGCATAATGGTTCAGAGGTTCCCTAACCCTTCCAAGACAAAAGACCGATTCGCCGTGGCGATCGGTGACATCAGTGGCGCCAATCGTCACGCGGCGGTGGTGAAGGCGATCCAGACGGTGGCTCGCTCCATCCGGCCGGAAAATCGGGATCGTCGTCATCAGGCGGCTCATCATCCTCGTCCTCGTCTTCCCAGTCGTAGCGCTTGAGCGGCGGTCGATCCCATTGGCGATAGACGAAGGCCAGCACCACCCCCAGCAGCAAACCGGTCGCATGGAGCTCCCAGCTCATGGGCCGGCCTGCCGGTAATACGCCCCAGATCATCGAGCCATAGAAAAACCAGATCATCAGCGAAACGCCGACAGAGCGGATATCCCGGCGGAGAATCCCGGCGACGAAGACGTAGGCCAGAATGCCGTAAACCAACCCCGAGGCACCGATATGCACGCTTGGACGGGCAAAAGTCCATGCCAGCGCGGCCGAACCGAGGTAAATCAGCGGTAGCACCCGCAGCGAGGAATTGGGATAGAGAAACAGAATGGCGACGCCGCCGACGAACAGCGGCAGGCTGTTGGAACTGATGTGGGCGAGGCTACCGTGCAGCAGCGGCGTGGTAATCAGGCCCAGCAGGCCGATGGGTTCACGCGGGCGCAGCCCAAAGCCCGACAACGACAGGCCGGTCAGCCACTCCATCAAGAACACCAGCCAGATCAGCCCGACAAAAGCCAGGCTCAGCCGAACGGCCAGCGAAAAATTCTGGCGCGAACGACGCGAGGCCGTATATGCCGGGTCTGGGATATCCAGGCGCATCAGGCGCTGGCCGGGGAAAGGCTGCTGGCGATCACCGCCTGGGTGCGACGACTCAACTCTGACAACTGGTTCACCGACAGCGAATCCGTAGCAATGGGCGGATGGATGGTCAGACGAACGGTGCCGGGGCGTATGCGAATCGAATCCGCCGGCATGACCTCGCGGGTTCCGGTCACGGAAATCGGCAAAACCGGCATTTTCTGGTCAATCGCCACACGAAAGGCGCCCTTCTTGAACTGCAGCAACTGGCCGCTGCGGCTTCGGGTGCCTTCCGGAAAGAACAGGATGCCGGTGCCCTGGGGCAAACGGGAGACCGCCTGATTGATCGCGGCCCTGGCCTGGTCCGGATCGGCACGGTTGACGAAAATATGGCCAATGGCCCGGCAGCCGGCCGCGACAAAAGGAATTTTGCGAAGCTCGGCTTTCATCACCCAACGCAGGTCCAGACCACAGTGGCCATAAATGACGGGAATATCAAACTGGCTCTGGTGATTGGCCACGACCACGTAGGATTGGCCGGGAACAATGTTTTCCATGCCGTCGATATCGACACGAACCGGTGCACAGCGGGTAAGAACACGGGCCCAGTTGGCGGCCACGTACAGATTGGCCAGTCGCGGCGAAATCAGGACGGCCAGCGGCACAGCGAGGATGGCACCGATGACCGTGGCCAGGCAGGCGATCGGCACGAATACCAACCACTGCCAAAGTGGGTAGAGGGCAGGAAAACCATTGGCGGTGCTGGTGGATTCGTTCATCGCCCTATCCTACCGAAAACCGCCGCACCCTGGCAGGCGGGCGCAACAAAAAGGGCGCCCCGTGGGCGCCCTGTCGATCCGCGGTTTGGCAAAGCTGACTCAGGCCGCCTTGCTGTCGCGCGCTTCCGTCTCGTCGATCAGTCGGCTTTGACCGGTGCCGATCTCGATCTTGCGCGCTTTCATCTGCTCGGGCAGCTCACGCTTCAGGTCGATGTGAAGCAGGCCATTCTCCAACCGCGCTCTGCTGACTTCCACGTGGTCAGCCAACTGGAACCGACGCTCGAACGAACGCGTAGCAATGCCGCGATGCAGGAATTGACGGGATTCGTCAGATTCCGGCTCGCTGCGACCACCGGAAACGGTCAGCGTGTTGCGCTCGGTCACGATGTCCAGGTCGGTTTCACTGAAACCGGCCACGGCCATGGTGATGCGATAGCGGTCTTCGCCCAACGACTCGATGTTGTAGGGCGGATAGCCGTTGGCGTCCACGCGCGAAGCGTTGCTCAGCATGTCGGCCAGGCGATCAAAACCAATCGCGGTGCGATACAGGGGGGAAAGATCAAACGTGTTCATGACGCATCCTCCTTTGAAGCAATCGTCATTTCTATCAAAAATGATCCGCCGAACCATTCGGCCGGACCCGTTGCGAGGACCCTGTCGGCATCCTCAGTCGATTAGATAGGGAAAGCCCAGGCAAGTTTCAAGGGCAGGCTTCAATCGTATTGGATCGTCACAATGCTCAGTTCCCTGAGCCCGGCCGGGGTCGGAACCGCGACCTCGTCGTCAATCGCCTTGCCCAGCAAGGCCCGGGCAACCGGCGAATCCACCGAGATCCAGCCGCGCTCGGCATCGGTCTCATCGGCGCCGACAATCCGGTACTCGTGTTCAGCCCCATCGGCTTCTTCCAGCCGAACGCGAGCGCCAAAGAACACCTTGTCGCCCGGACCGACGGGCCGCTGGACAACCTTGACCACATCAAGACGTTTTTGCAGGTAGCGAATCCGGCGGTCGATTTCGCGCAACTGCTTCTTGCGATAGATGTATTCAGCGTTTTCAGACCGGTCCCCCTCGGCCGCGGCAGCCGACAGCGCGGCCGTCACTTCGCGCCGCAAGATCCAGCGCTCTTTCAGCTCATCCTGCAGTTGACGATGGCCCTGCGCCGTGATGTAGGGGCTGGACCGCGGGGGTGGAGGACGCCAGCGCATCAGGGCTCGCTCAAAGCCCGCCCTTGGTGAGCTTGAGAGGGTCGAGCAGTTGAGTCAATTCCTCGCGGCTCAGATCCGTCAGCTCTTCGGCCACGTCGATGATCGGGCGGCCTTGCTGATAGGCCTGCTTGGCCGCAGCAGCGCCTTTTTCATAGCCAATCACCCGGTTCAGCGCGGTGACCAGAATCGGGTTTTTCGACAACGCCGCATCCAGCGAGTCCTGACGCACCTTGAAGGTAGCAATGGCCCGGTCGGCCAGCAAGCGGGAGGCATTGGCCAGAATCTCCAGGCTTTCCAGCAGCGTGGCACCGACGATCGGCAGCATGACGTTGAGCTGGAAATTGCCGGACTGCCCGGCCACGGTAATGGTGCTGTCATTGCCAATCACCCGGGCCGCCACCATGCAGACGGCCTCGGGGATGACCGGATTGACCTTGCCCGGCATGATCGATGACCCCGGCTGAAGCGCTTCAAGCTCGATTTCACCCAGCCCGGCCAGCGGACCGGAATTCATCCAGCGAAGGTCGTTGGCAATTTTCATCAGCGACACGGCCAGGGTCTTGAGCTGGCCCGACAGCTCCACGGCCGCATCCTGGCTGCCAATGCCCTCGAAGGCATTGTCAGAAGGCTCGAACTCGAAACCGGTGCGTCGCGCCAGGTGGGTGGACACGGCAGCACCGAAATCCGGATGGGCATTGATGCCCGTGCCCACGGCCGTGCCTCCCTGTGGGAGCCGTCGCAGCCGCGACAGGGCATCAGTCAGGCGTTCGCAAGCACTGGCGATCTGGGCCGCCCAGGCCCGCAGCTCCTGGCCCAGCGTGACCGGCATGGCATCCATCAGGTGGGTGCGCCCGGTCTTGGCCACCCGATCCAGCTCGGCCGCCCGCTTGCCAAGCACCTGGTGAAGGGGCTTGAGCGCCGGCAGCAGTTGTTCGCTGGTCATCAGGCAAGCACTGACCTGGATCGCCGTGGGGATCACGTCGTTCGAACTTTGGCTCATGTTGACGTGATCATTCGGATGAATGTCAAGTTGTCCATCCGGGTCAGCCAGATGCGCAATGACCTCGTTGGCATTCATGTTCGAGCTGGTCCCGGACCCGGTCTGGTAGATATCCACCGGAAACTGGTCGTCATGGCGGTTCTCGGCGACCTCCCCGGCTGCGGCCACAATCGCCTGGGCACGCGCAGCATCCAGCAGCTCAAGGTCGTGATTGGCCTCGGCACAGGCCTGTTTGATCAGCCCAAGCGCGCGGATGAAGGCCGCCGGCATGGGGCGATGACTGATCGGGAAGTTGTCAACGGCACGCTGGGTCTGGGCACCCCAAAGTGCGTTGGCCGGCACCTTGAGTTCGCCCATGCTGTCGCGCTCGATACGGTAGTCGCTCATGCTCGGGCCCTATTGGCAAAACCGGCCTTGAGTATAGCAATCACGGCTTGAATCCCCCCCAAGCCCGGACAATTCATGAACATACGAGCGCCCTCGCTAGTCCATTGTCCGCACAGCGGATTTTCCTCAGTCGGCCGTATGGCTCGATACGGCACTCCATCGGAAAATCTACTGTGCGAACAATATCCTGCGCGATCATCGCGCGAGTTCATGAATTATCCGGGCTAGTGTTGGCCGAAAGCAAACGGTGGTCGATGCACGCCACGTTCAGTGACAATCACGTCCACCAGGTCAGCCGGGGTGACATCGAACACCGGGTTCCAGGCAGCAAAGCCCTGAGGCGCGACATCCAGGCCGGCAGCACGCCAGATTTCGCCCGGGTCTCGCTCCTCGATCTCAATGCCCTGGCCGTTGGCCATGGCCGGGTCGACCGTGCTCTGAGGCGCCACCACCATGAATTTCGCGCCGTGATGGCGCGCCAGCACCGCCAGGCCGTAGGTGCCAATCTTGTTGGCCACATCGCCATTGGCCGTGATTCGATCGGCCCCGGTAATCACCCACTGCACTTGACCACTGGCCAGGAGGGCACAGGCTGCGCCTTCAACAATCACGCGCGCGCCAACGCCGGCACGCGCCAATTCCCAGGCGGTCAGGCGTGAGCCCTGCAGCCAGGGCCGGGTTTCATCCGCAAACACCTGGTCTACCCGGCCCTGCCTGGCCGCTTCAATGATGACGCCCAGCGCCGTGCCGCCCCCGCCGGTCGCCAGCGAACCGGTATTGCAGTGGGTCAACACGCCTGACCCGGCTTGAATCAGCTCAGCGCCGAGCCTGGCCATGGTGCGATTGGCGTCGATGTCTTCGGCGTGAATGGATTCGGCCAGGCCCAGCAAGCGGTCCGGGTCGAGGCCGTCGTCGGTGGCTGCCTGGGACCGCATCCGCTCTACCGCCCATCGCAGGTTGACCGCCGTGGGCCTGGCCTGGCCCAGTAGGTCGAGGTCCGCCTGCCAGGCGGCCAGGTTCGAACCACGCTGGCGTGCAGCCAGTACCGCGGCATAGGCAGCGGTAATGCCAATGGCCGGCGCTCCACGCACGACCAGGTCAACAATGGCCTGTGCGGCCTGTGCGGCGGTTTCAACGCGAATCCATCGCTCCTGGGCCGGCAGCAGCCGCTGGTCCAGTAACTTAAGGCAATCGCCGTCAAAACGAATCGCCTGAAAGCCGTTCTTGGGCGCACTGAAATCCATGCAAGAAGCTCCTGGTCGCTGGATGATGATGAACTTGGACAAAACCGGGGTGTCGATGACATTCTCCCCGTCTGCCAGTATTATGGCGGACTTGTCATTAACCCACTGGAGCCGTTCAACGCTCATGAGAAACCTGATGACTTTCCTGGGCCTGACCCTGCTGGCTGGTTCCTTTATGGCCACCCCCGTTCAGGCTGAAACCGAAGACGACCAGAACCACGAAATGGAGACAAGCCAAGTGATCCTGCACACCAACCACGGCGCCATCACCGTCGAGCTGTTCGCCGACAAGGCGCCCAAGTCGGTCGAGAACTTCCTGCAGTACGCGCGCGACGGCCACTATGACGGAACCCTGTTCCACCGCGTCATCGAGAACTTCATGATCCAGGGCGGTGGTTTCGACGCTGAATTTCAGCAAAAAACAACCCGCGAACCGATCGAAAACGAGGCCGACAACGGGCTGGAAAACACTCGCGGCACGCTGGCCATGGCTCGCACCAACGACCCCCATTCCGCCACCTCGCAGTTCTTCATCAACGTCACCGACAACGCCTTCCTGAACCACCGCAGCCCGGCCTCTGGCCAGACCTGGGGTTATGCCGTGTTCGGCCAGGTAACCGACGGCATGGACGTGGTGGATGCCATCCGGCAGGTTCCAACCGGCCGTCAGGGGTTCCACCAGGATGTGCCGGTTGAGCCGGTCATCATTGAACGCGTTGAAATCACTGAGTAATCGTGACTTGAGTGAGTGATTCCATCATTCACCTGATTTCCGACCTGCATCTCGACGAGAGCAGGCCGGAAACCACGCAACATTTGATCGAGTATCTGAGCGGCCCGGCCCACCGGGCCGCTTCGCTTTATATCCTGGGAGATTTATTTGAAGTCTGGATTGGCGACGACGCTCGGGATTCGGTCGGCGAGCAACTCATCGAACCGTTTCGCCAACTCGCCGCCCGCGGCACCCGGGTCTATTTCATGGCCGGTAATCGCGACTTCCTGGTCGGCGATGACTACTGCCGGCGGGCTCACATCCAGCGTATCGACGAGCCTCTGCTGCTTGACGGAGTCGAACCACCCACCCTGCTGATGCACGGCGATACGCTATGCACCGACGATGCCGATTACCAGCGCTTTCGCCGCAAGGTCAGAAACCCGGACTGGCAGCAGAAAATCCTGTCTCGCCCGCTGGTTTGGCGCAAGTTGCTGGCCCGGTTCGCCCGCTCCATCAGCCGCTGGCGCAATGGCCGCAAGCCGGCCGCCATCATGGATGTCAACCCGCAGGCTGTGCACGAGTGTTTTCGTAAATACGCCGTGCAGCGCCTGATTCACGGCCATACCCACCGTCCGGCCGTCCACGACGTGGACGTTGACGGCAACGCCCGTCAGCGCCTGGTTTTGGGCGACTGGCATGGCCGCCGAGGCAGTCTGATCGAAATTCAGGGCAACACGGCGCGGCTGCTGCCGCTGGAATAAAGGCCTAGTGGACCATACCCTCAGGCGTTGTTGATAATGGCCTCGGCGGCGGCACGACCACTGGCCCAGGCGCCTTCCACGCGGTTGCCCGAGCACCAGTCACCGGCAATGAACAGCCCCTGCCCGGCGTCCAGCAAACATCCGTCATCCAGAGGGTTAGCGGCCATGGAATAGCGCCACCGGTGCGAGCTGATCAGCCTTGGCGGTTCAGCCTCGGCTTGTGGCACGAGTTCGATAAAGGCCTCCAGCAAGGCGTCGGCCGCCTGATCGAAATCGGCCTCCAGCCATTGGCGGGACCACTCGCCGGAGGCATGGGCCAGCCAGGCTTCACCGGAACGGCCAGGTTTGTGGCTGTCGCGGGCGATCCACGACACCGGACCCTGGTTAACAAAGGCCGCGTCAAAATCGGTTGACAATGGCTGGTCAAAGCCCAGCATCAGGGCCCAGCAAGGCTGCATGTCCACGCTGGCAATTTGCCCGGCGAGAGCATGCTCGGGCCCGATCAACTGGACCGTCTGCGCGGGCGGTGCCGTGACCAGCAGTCGTCGTGCCTGGAGACTGTTGCCGTCAGCGGTGAACAAGGTCCATGCCTTTTGTTCGATATCGTGCTGCAACTGGGCGACTTGCCAGCCATAGCGACAGTCCAGCCCCTCGGCCAGTTGCCTGAGAACGCCGTTCATGCCGGGCACGCCCACCAGGCGGGCTGCCGGCGACGACATGGCGGCGTCCGGCCGCTCGCCAATCACCTTGATGCGCGGCTGCCATTCCGCTACCCAGCCCTGCGAGCTCCAACGCTGGACCTCCTCGACAAAGCTCGGGTTGCGCGCGGTGAAGTACTGGGCGCCATGATCGAACTGCAGATCGTCCTGGCGGCGGGTTGCGCAGCGTCCGCCAGGACCTCGCGCTTTTTCCAGAACCACCACGTCCAGACCCTGCCTGGCCAACGTTGAGGCAGCCGTCAGGCCTGACCAGCCGGCTCCAATGACCGCCAGATCCTTCATGCGCAGTGGCTTTCAGGCCGCAGATAGGGAAACAGGAGCACGTCCCGGATAGAGGGCGAGTCGGTCAGCAACATCACCAGGCGGTCGATGCCAATGCCCTCGCCGGCCGCCGGCGGCATGCCGTACTCCAGCGCTCGGATGTAGTCATGGTCAAAGTGCATGGCCTCGGCGTCACCGGCGTCGCGGGCCTCGACCTGTGCGCGGAAACGAGCGGCCTGGTCCTCGGGGTCATTGAGCTCCGAGAAGCCATTGGCGATTTCGCGCCCGGCGATGAACAGCTCGAAACGATCGGCCAGCTCCGGATCGTCATCGTTGCGGCGCGACAGCGGGGAAACCTCGATGGGATAGGCGGTCACAAAGGTCGGCTGCACCAGAAGATGTTCCACCCGATGCTCGAACAACTCCATTTGCAGTCGGCCCCAGCCCCATGAAGCCTCATGGCGAATGCCTTCGGCATCGCAAACCCGGCGCAGGTGTTCGACATCGCGCAGCTGCCCGGCGCTGACTTCGTCGTAATGCTCAAGGATGCTGTCGGCCACGGTCAGGCGGCGGAAACGCGAGGCGAAATCAATGTTGTCACCCTGAAATGCCACGGCTGAGGGGTCCAACCCTGGCAGATGGGCAACCAGGTCGTGAAGCAGCGCCTCGGTCAGGCGAATCAGGTCTTCGACGTCGGCGTGCGCCCAGTAGAACTCCAGCATGGTGAACTCGGGGTTGTGCCGGGTCGAAACGCCTTCGTTGCGGAAGTTTCGGTTGATTTCGTAAACCCGCTCGAAGCCGCCTACCACCAGTCGCTTGAGGTACAGCTCGGGGGCAACGCGCAGGTACAGATCCAGGTCCAGCGCGTTGTGGTGGGTGACAAAGGGACGCGCCGTGGCGCCGCCGGGGATGTGATGCATCATCGGCGTCTCGACCTCGAGGAAATCGCGCTGGTCGAGAAACTCCCGGATCCCCCGAATGACCTGGCTGCGGCGGACAAACGTATCGCGCACTTCCGGGTTGACGATCAGATCCACGTAGCGCTGGCGGTAGCGCGTCTCCTGATCGGTCAGGCCATGCCATTTTTCCGGCAGTGGCCTCAGCGATTTGGTCAGCAGGCGAACTTCGTCGGCGTGCAGGCTGAGCTCACCGGTGCGGGTGCGCATCAAACGGCCGCCGACACCAACGATATCGCCGATATCCCAGTGCTTGAAGGCCTGGTAAACCCCTTCGGCCAGATCGTCGCGGCGCAGGTACAACTGGAAACGCTGGCCCGAGCGGTCCTGGATGTGCACGAAGCTGGCCTTGCCCATGATCCGGCGGCTCATCAGCCGGCCGGCCAGGGTGAAACGCTCGTCCAGCGCCTCCAGCGCGGACTGATTCCAGGTTTCTTCATCGGCATAACGCTCGAGCAACTCGCTGGCCACGTTCTCGGCCCGCCAGTCGTTGGGATAGGCCTGGCCCGCTTCCCGCAGGCTGGTGAGCTTGTCACGCCGCTCGGCAATCAGGCGGTTTTCGTCCTGCCCTTCGGTGGTTGCAGTGTCCTGACGATCACTCATCGAAATTACTCCAGTCCGGCCTTGAGCGAGGCGGCAACAAATTCATCCAGATCTCCATCCAGCACTTTTTGTGTATCCGAGCGCTCGATGCCGGTGCGCAGGTCCTTGATTCGCGACTGATCAAGCACGTAGTTGCGAATCTGGCTGCCCCAGCCAATATCCGCCTTTTCGTCTTCGGCAGCCTGGGCCACTTCGCGCTTCTTCTGCAACTCCATTTCATAGAGCTTGGCCCGCAACTGGGCCATGGCGCGATCCTTGTTCTTGTGCTGCGAGCGGTCTGTCTGGCATTGAACCACGATGCCCGAGGGCTCATGGGTGATACGCACGGCCGATTCGGTTCGGTTGACGTGCTGACCACCGGCGCCCGAAGCCCGGTAAACATCGATTCGCAGATCCGACGGATCAATCTCGATATCGATGTTGTCGTCCACTTCGGGCGAGACGAATACGCTGGCGAACGAGGTGTGCCGACGATTCCCGGAATCGTACGGTGATTTTCGCACCAGCCGATGAACGCCCGTTTCGGTGCGGCACCAACCAAAGGCGTACTCACCTTCAACCCGGATCGTGGCCGACTTGATGCCGGCCACTTCCCCCGCCGACACTTCGACCAGCTCGCTGGCCCAACCTCTTTGTTCCGCCCAGCGCAGGTACATCCTCAGAAGCATTTCCGCCCAGTCCTGGGCTTCCGTGCCGCCTGAGCCGGCCTGGATGTCGATAAAGCAGGGGCGATTGTCCATTTCGCCGGAAAACATCCGCTGGAACTCCAGCGCTTCAACCTGCTTTTCGATGCGTTTCAGGTCACTGCCAAGGCTTTCCAGCGTGTCAGCGTCGTCTTCCATCATTGCCAATTCAAGCAATTCGGCCGCATCGCGGATGCCGTCGATCACCGCCCGCTGGGCAGTCACTGATTTGTCCAGTTCAGCGCGGTCCTTGCCCAGCTGTTGGGCATGCTCGGGATTGTTCCAGACCTCTGGGTCTTCCAGCTCCCGAGTGACTTCCTCGAGTTTTTCTACTTTGCCATCGTAGTCAAAGATACCCCCTAAGCGCAGCCACGCGGCGCTCCAGATCGTCCTTGAGGATTTTTAGAGATGTGATCTCCATGAGATTGATTCTCCGAGTAATAACTAAGTGAAATTCAGGCCGAGTGGCAGACGTCAGAAATCGGCGCGGGCCAATGGCATGGTCATGCAGCGACAGCCGCCACCGCCGCGCGAAAGTTCAGCGCCAGCAATCGTGACCACCACCCGTTCGCCGTTTTCAATACGGCTTCGACCCTCGATCAGGTCAGGTGCCGGAATAACGCGAAAATCGGCGGCTGCCAAAGCGTCGACGGTGTGTTTGTTGTGTTCATAGCCGACGATCTGCCCGGGACCAAAAGCGAAGAAATTAGCCCCACTGCCCCATTGCTCCCGCTCCTGGTGGAAGGCATCCGGCCCGCCACAGGCAATCGGTTCCAGATCAACGCCAAGCGCACCGAGCGCGTCCAGTACGCCGGGATACTCCTGAATTCCAGCCACTTCACCCTGTTCAAACTGACAGTGGAACGCCCGGCTACGGCGGGCACCGGTGATCAACGGCGGGAACACCACGCACTTGTTCCGATCAACCATGGTGAAAATCATGTCCAGATGAATCGTGGCGCGGGTTTTCGGAATTTCCACCACAACGAAATGACGCACCGGCCCTTGCGAGGCAATCTGGCGCATCAGACGGTCGATCGCCGCCACCGAGGTTCGTTCGCTGTAACCAATCACCACCAGGTCTTCCCGGATGACCAGCAGATCACCGCCCTCGATGGTGACCTCGGAATCCTGGTTGCTGGTGCCGTCGTAATAGAAACCGGCACTCTCGACGTCGGGGTGATACTTGAAAATAGCTTTGAGCAACAGGGCCTCGGCAACCCGGGCCTTGTAGGCCATGGCGCCGATCACGATACGGTCGTTGACGCACATGGTGGCGTCGCGGGTAAAAAAGGTGTTGGGCAGCGGCGGAATCGCATAGCGCGATGTGCTTAAGAACTTTTCGAGGCTGACCGCTTGCTTGGGGGTTCCCTCAATCAGTTGTGCGGCCAATCTCCCTGCGGGCATTTCCATCAGGGCATTGCGCACCTCAAGACAGCCGTACAAATGACAAAGCTCGCTGACCAGCGCCTCGCGGACCTTCTGCTGCTCAAGCACACCGGCCAGCAGGTCTTTCAGTTCGATGACACGGGCAACCCGACTCAAAACACCTTTCAGTTGCTGGTGTTCGCGAGAGGCCAGGGAAAGCGTCAGGATGTCATCGTAGAGAACTTCAGCCGCGGTGTCAGGCGTCATGTTCTCGATTTCCTTGCCCGGCGTGTGCACAACAACAGTGTCCAGCGGACCTATTTCTGAATTCAGCTTGATCCTGATGCTCAAGAGTTCATCCTCAAGATAGGGTGCGCGTCGCGAGTGGTGCCCGGGGCCGGACTCGAACCGGCATGACCTTGCGGTCGAGGGATTTTAAGTCCCTTGCGTCTACCAATTTCGCCACCCGGGCGAAAGCTGCCGTACATCATAAAGCCTAAGCCGGCACGTTTGCCGACCGAAAAGCGGCATGACTCAAAGCAAACAAGCCGGCGCGGAAACCGCGGCCGGCTTGCTGCAAGATCAATGGAGGCTAGGCCCGGAGTCGAACCGAGGTACACGGCTTTGCAGGCCGCTGCATAACCACTCTGCCACCTAGCCTTTGAGTGTCATTGTATTCTAACTGATTCCAGAGCGACTGTTCACTCCTCTGAAACGCAAAGGCCCCGGGTAAATCCGGGGCCTTTGTTCAAAACTTGGAGCGGGAAACGAGACTCGAACTCGCGACCCCAACCTTGGCAAGGTTGTGCTCTACCAACTGAGCTATTCCCGCGAAACAGGCGAGCATTTTAATCAACTTTGGCCCAGTGTCAAGCGCAAGACCGAAAAATTTCCGATTCCTGCGCAATCCGTCGTGAGTGCCCATGAGGCCAGGCCGATGCCGGTGATAGCAGGCTCTGAATCAGTCACAATATGGTCTCACGATTACGGGACAACCCACAACGATGTCCGAACCGGACACCATCATTCAGAAACCCAGAGCAACCAATCCGCGAGACGGGCTGGTTTCAATTGTCGTCCCCACATTGAATGAAGCTGACAATATCGATTCGCTTCTTCAGGGCATCCGCTCCAGTTGCCATGATCGACTGCGCATAGAAGTCATCGTGGTGGACGACGGCTCGACCGACGGCACTGCGGAGCGCGCGGAGCAATGGCAAGACCGCCTCGATGTCCGCGTCATTCGTCGCCAGGGCCCGGCCGATTTATCGGGGTCGGTTCTTGACGGTGCCGAAGCAGCAACCGGGCGCTGGGTCATGGTCATGGATGCAGACGGCTCGCACCCCGCCGATGCCATCCCTTCCCTGGCCTTGCCACTGATCAGTGGTGAGGCGGATGTTACCGTCGGGTCACGGCATGTATCCGGGGGCCAAACAACCGGCTGGCCCTGGCACCGCCACTTGACCTCTAGGGTGGCCACCCTGCTTGCCTGGCCGTTTACCGAGGTGCGCGATCCGATGGCCGGTTTTTTTGCCACCGAACGCTCTCGACTGCTTGCCCTGCCCTCACATACTGCCGGCTACAAGATTTTGCTGGAAATGCTGGTCCAGGGCGGCGACTCGGTGCGTACGACCGAGGTGCCCATTCGCTTTGAAGACCGCCAGGCCGGCCAGTCCAAGCTGGGCATCAGCCAGCAACTCACCTACCTCCAGCGGCTGACCTATTTGGCAGGCGGCCGGGTGTCGGCCAGCTCAGCGTCGCGCTTTGCCCTGGTCGGCTTGAGTGGCATGCTGCTTGATCTCCTGATCTTCCATTTCCTGCTGCGCAGCGGCAGCAGCCTTGGCTCAGCCCACATTGGCGCCTTTCTGGTCGCCACCATCACCAATTTCATTCTGAACTACCGCTGGACCTTTGCCGGCAGCGCACAAGCAAAGCTGGGGCTGGGTCAACGCTATTTCCGGTTCTTCTTCATTGCCATACTGGCCCTGATGATTCGTGGTGGCGTACTGGTATTGCTGGTGGAGGTAATGACCCTGCCGGCCATGCTGGCCATTATCCCGGCCATCATCATTACCGCCGCAGTCAATTACCTGGGGTCGGCCTTCTTCGTCTTTGCCTCCACCGAATCCGGCGTCATTCTGCGCGTGCGCTGGCATCTGGCCGCACTCGGCCTGTTTGCCTATGTGCTTCTGTTGCGCCTGCTCTACATGGGTCATCTTGAGCTGATCCCGGACGAGATGTATTACTGGGTGTACAGCCAGCGTCTTGCCCTTTCCTACCTCGACCATCCGCCGCTGACAGGCTGGCTGATTGCCGGCTCGACGTGGCTGCTGGGCGATACGATCCTTGGGGTCCGCGCCTGGTTGCTGCCATTGACCCTGATGGCTGCCTGGTACTTTTATCGCTACGGTGCAGAGATGGGCGGACGCACCATTGGCCTGTTGTGCGTGATGGCCCTGGCCATCCTGCCGTTTTTCGCCGTCTCTGGCCTGCTGATGACGCCGGATGCCCCCATGCTGGTGGCCTGGGCTGCCGCTCTTTACTATTTCAAGAAAGCCCTGATCGATGACCAACCCTGGGCGTTTTTTGGCCTGGGTGTCGCCATGGGCATCGGGCTGCTGGCAAAGTACGCCATTGCGCTACTGGCCCCGGCCGGCCTGGTGTTCATGTTGCTGGATGCCCGTGCCCGGCGCTGGTTCTTCCGACCCGAACCCTACCTGTCGGTACTACTGACCACCCTGATTTTCAGCCCCGTCCTGGTCTGGAATGCCCAGAATGACTGGGCCTCGTTTGTTTTCCAAAGCACACGTCGCTTGTTTGAAAATCCGACGTTCGCGTCCCACCTGGTGCTCATCTACGCCCTGCTGCTTCTATCACCAGTTGTCGCAGTCGCCGGCTTTCTGGCATTCGGGAAACTTCGGCATGTCCTGGAAGAAAACCAGCGCAAGCGGTTGTTCATGCTGACAATGACCGGTGTCCCACTGCTGATTTTCCTGGCTTACGGACTTTTCACCGTCATCAAATTCCATTGGACCTTGCCTCCCTGGATCGCCCTGCTGCCGATGATCATGACCGTGCTGGTCTACCCGGTTTGGCCTGATCGCCAGCCTCAAGGGCGCCTTCATCGCTGGCTGGTGAAGGCCTGGCCTCCCTCGGTAATGGCTCTGGTTGTTCTGTATGGACTTCTGTTGCACTACCTGACGCTAGGCTTGCCAGGACTCAAAACCACCGATTTCAATGCCAGCTACCTGGGCTGGCAGGAAACCGCACAAGTGGTAGCGCAAATAGAACGGGATGTCGCCGAGCAAACCGGGCAGCAGCCCATCATTGCGGCCACCAGCAAGTGGGGTATCGCCGCCGCCCTGGCCTGGCACAGCCCCGACGGCCGTATCGATCACCTGACTTCCCAGAACCTGATCGGCATGAGTGGTTCGATGTGGGAGTACTGGTTTGACCCGGACACCGACCCCAACCGTCCAGTGATTCTGGTCAATTATCGGCTGGAACTGATCGATCGTGACTGGCTCGCTATCGTTCTGCCGGACCTGGGACCTCTCAACGTGGAAATTATCGAGCGCGATGGCCAGCCGGTGCGCCGACTTTACTGGCGAGTTGCCTCGGGCTTCACACCTGAACAGCTTCGATTGCCCGGTCAAATCCCGGACTGAGTCGGGGGTTTCGGCAGGCGGCAGGAAATAAAACCGCCCGGGTCACTTGATCCTGACGCGAAAGCTGGCACAATAACGCGGTTTTAACAACCCTGAAGAAGGTTATGCCGAAAGACGATCATATTGAAATGGAAGGCAAGGTACTGGACACCCTGCCCAACACGATGTTCCGGGTCGAACTCGACAATGGACACATCGTCACTGCCCATATTTCCGGGCGCATGCGCAAGAACTATATCCGGATCCTGACCGGGGACCGCGTCAAGGTCGAGATGACACCCTACGATCTCTCGAAAGGTCGCATCACCTACCGCATGAAGTAACCGGGCCTGCCTCCAGGCCCGGCAAAGCTCTACATCAGGCCTCTGGCGCGGTGGTCTCCGCCGGCTCCAGTCGAACGGCCTGAGTCTTGACCGCCAGACCCTTGCCATCGTCTGCGAGACTCACTGAAACGAGACCACCCTCCTCGGCCAGCGCACCAAATAGCAATTCGTCTGCCAATGGTCGTTTTATGTGATCCTGGATGACACGTTTCATCGGCCGCGCGCCCATGCTCTGATCAAACCCGTTTTCTGCCAACCAATGACGTGCGTCCTGGTCAACTTCAAGGGTGACGCCCTTGTCGGCCAACTGGTTCTCCAGATCCATGAGGAACTTGTCGACCACCTTCAAGATGACATCGAAGGGTAGCGAGCCAAACTGGATGATGGCGTCCAGCCGGTTTCTGAATTCCGGCGTGAACTGACGCCGAATCGCCTCCATGCCGTCGGGGCTCTGATCGGATTCCGTGAAGCCGATGCTGCGACGGCTGATCATGGCCGCGCCCGCATTGGTCGTCATGACAATGATGACGTTTCGGAAGTCAGCGCTTCGACCGTTGGCATCGGTCAGTTTCCCGTGATCCATGACCTGCAGCAACAGGTTGTAGACGTCCGGGTGGGCTTTTTCGATTTCGTCCAGCAACAGCACGGCGTGCGGCGTCTGGGTGACAGCCTCGGTCAAAAGACCGCCTCTATCAAAGCCCACGTAGCCCGGAGGCGCACCGACAAGTCGAGACACCGAGTGGGCCTCCATGTATTCCGACATGTCAAAGCGAACCAGTTCGATCCCGAGCGTCAACGCCAGCTGTCGCGTCACCTCAGTCTTGCCAACCCCGGTTGGCCCGGCGAACAGGAAACTGCCAATGGGCCGGTCGTCATCCGCCAGACCCGATCGCGACATCTTGATCGCCGAAGCCAGGGTGGTAATCGCAGTGTCTTGCCCAAATACCGCCATTTTGAGATCGCGCTCCAGCGTTTTCAGGGCATCTCTGTCGGAACGGGATACCTGCCGGGGCGGAATGCGGGCCATCTTGGCAATGACTTCCTCGATTTGATGCACACCCAGCGCCTCGACCCGTTCATCATCAGGCTTCAGGCGTTCACGTGCGCCGGCTTCATCGATAACGTCGATGGCCTTGTCCGGAAGATGGCGGTCGTTGATGTGACGGGCCGCCAACGTTGCAGCAGCCTCAAGCGCCTCCGGGGTATATTTGACACCGTGATGTTCTTCAAAACGGTGCTTGAGGCCGTTGAGAATCTCGATTGTCTCGCCCACACTTGGCTCGACAATGTCAATTTTCTGAAAACGCCTGGCCAATGCGCGATCCTTCTCGAAAACCCCACGATACTCCTCGAAGGTAGTCGAGCCGATGCATCGAAGCTCACCATTGGCCAACACGGGCTTGATCAGATTGGAGGCGTCCATCACGCCACCCGAAGCCGCTCCAGCACCAATGATCGTATGAATTTCATCAATGAACAGCACCGACTTGTCGCGTTGACGAAGCTCGGCGAGAACGGCTTTCAGGCGCTTCTCGAAATCACCCCGGTACTTGGTGCCAGCCAACAAGGCACCCAGATCCAGTGACCATATCTCGGCATCCAGCAGAATGTCAGGCACGCTACCTTCAACAATGCGCCGGGCGAGCCCTTCGGCCAGCGCGGTCTTGCCGACTCCGGATTCACCCACATAGAGCGGATTGTTCTTGCGACGTCGACACAAGATCTGGATGGTCCGCTCGACTTCGAGGTCACGGCCAATCAAAGGATCAATTTTGTCCGCTTGTGCGCGCTCATTGAGATTGGTGGCATAGGCGGCGAGCGGCGACTTTTCTTCATCAGCCTTGCCGTCAGCCTCGCCCAAGGCTTCGGCGTCGGCACTTGGCGACTCCTTCTTGGCAATGCCGTGAGAAATGAAATTGACCACGTCCAGCCGCGACAGATCCTGTTTGCCCAGCAAGTAGACGGCATGGGAATCTTTCTCGCCGAAGATGGCTACCAGCACGTTGGCACCCAGCACTTCCTTTCTTTCGGCTGACTGGACGTGATAGAGCGCGCGCTGCAGCACGCGTTGGAAGCCGACGGTTGGCTGGGTATCTCGCTGATCACCAGCCGAGAGGACGGGAATCGTCTCGTCGAGAATCTGGCGCAAATCCTGCCCAAGGGCATTCAAGTCGACCTCACTGGATTCAAGAACCTCCCGGGCTGAAGGGTTGTCCAGCAAGGCCAGCAGCAGATGCTCGACCGTGAGAAATTCATGGCGTTTGCTGCGGGCACTGTGATAGGCCTGCGATATTGAAAGCTCCAGGTCTTTACTGAACATGATCGGGGTTCCTTTTTACCTCGGGTTGCATCGCTGCCCTCATATCACTGAGACCAGTTGCCGGCCGGATGATTCCTGATGAGCGACTGAAGGGAGGCATCAGTCCTCACCAGCCTGTTCGAGCGTGCACTGGAGCGGGTGCTCGTGCTCGCGGGCGAAGTCATTAACCATGACGACCTTGGTTTCGGCGATCTCGTAGGTATAAACCCCCGCAACGCCGCGTCCGCGGGTATGCACGTGCAGCATCACGCTGGTGGCCTTGTCTTGCGACATGCCGAAGAAACGCTTGAGTACCTGAACGACGAACTCCATCGGCGTGTAGTCGTCATTGAGGATAATGACCTTGTAGAGCGGTGGCTTCTTTACCTTGGGCCGCGCTTCTTCCAGCGCCAGGCCACTGCCGCTCTGGTCTTGATGGGAGGGTTTTTCGTGTTCGCTCATGGCCCGCAGTATGGCTGATTGATGTCAACATCATACTGCGGCACTGTAGAGACCTTTTCAATGGTTCAACCGGCCGCAGAGCGGCCGGCCAAGCCTGCCGACCGGTCAGCCGGCTTCGTCGAACTGCTCTTCCTCAGTGGATCCCTTCAAGGCGCTCAGTGAGGACTGACCAGCGCTGATTGCCTGGGTGAGTTGATCGAAATAGCCCGTGCCCACCTCGCGCTGGTGCCGGGTTGCGGTGTAGCCCTGCGACTCGGCCGCAAACTCAGCTTCCTGCAGCTCCACGTAAGCCTCCATCTGTCGGGCCTTGTAGCCTCTTGCCAGCTGGAACATCGAGTGATTCAGGGCATGGAAGCCAGCCAGCGTGATGAACTGGAACTTGTAACCCATGGCACCCAGCTCACGCTGGAAACGAGCGATATCGACGTCCGACAGGTTCTTTTTCCAGTTGAAGCTGGGTGAGCAGTTGTAAGCCAGCATTTTTTCCGGGTATTCCGCACGAATGGTTTCTGCAAAGGCCTTGGCCTGGTCAAGATCCGGCGTTGAGGTTTCACACCAGACCAGGTCGGCGTAGGGAGCGTAGGCGAGCCCTCGGGCCACTGCCTGCTCATGGCTGGCGCGGACTCGATGGAAGCCTTCCACGGTGCGCTCGCCAGTCATGAACGAGGCGTCACGCTCATCAATATCGCTGGTCAGCAAGTCAGCGCCCATGGCGTCGGTCCGAGCAACAATAATGGTTGGAACGCCACAAATATCAGCAGCAAGCCGGGCAGCCACCAGCTTCTGGACGGCTTCCTGGGTAGGCACCAGCACCTTGCCGCCCATATGGCCACACTTTTTGGCCGAGGCCAGCTGATCCTCGAAATGAACGCCGGCAGCGCCCGCTTCGATCATCGCCTTCATCAGCTCGTGCGCGTTCAGCACGCCGCCGAAACCGGCTTCGGCATCAGCCACGATCGGGGCAAACCAGTCGATATCGCCCTTGCCTTCCATCGTCTGGATCTGGTCAGCACGCTGGAAAGTATTGTTGATGCGCTTGACCACCGCCGGCACGGAATCGGCCGGATACAGCGACTGGTCCGGGTACATCTGGCCAGCCAGGTTGGCATCAGCCGCCACCTGCCAACCTGACAGGTAGATGGCCTTGAGACCGGCGCGAACCTGCTGCATGGCCTGGTTGCCGGTCAGCGCACCCAGTGCGTTGACGAAGTCTTCCTCGTGCATCAGGCGCCAGAGTTTCTCGGCACCCATCCGGGCCAGCGTGTATTCAATCTGGACGCTTCCGCGCAGACGCATCACTTCGGCGGCGTCGTAGGGCCGCTCCACGCCTTTCCAGCGCGGATTCTCCAGCCAGTCCTTCTCCATATCGATGATGCTTGTTACGTTGGTCATGCGCTCGCTCCCTTGTTGGCGTCTGCATTCGTCGGTTCAAGTTGCCGGTAACCCGGCAGGGTGAGAAATTCAATGAATTCGTCGCTGGCCGTTACCTCGGCCAGCAGATCGGCGGCGGCATGGAAACGGCCGTTTCCAAAAGCCTGGTCACCGACATCCTCGCGGATTCGGGCAAGCTCTTCGTCGTGCCACTGCTGGACCAGCGCCAGGTCGATATCGCGCCCGTCATCCAGACGACCGGCGGGGTGGCGTATCCACTGCCAGATCTGGGCGCGGGCAATCTCTGCCGTGGCCGCATCTTCCATCAGGTTGTTGATCGGCACGCAGCCCTGACCGCTCAGCCAGGCCGCCATGTAGCGAATCGCCACGTTCAGGTTGCCACGCACACCGGCCTCGGTAATCGTCCCGTCACAGGGGGCGATCAGATCAGCAGCGGTCACGCTGACATCTTCGCGCAGTCGGTCCAACTGGTTTTTCCGATCACCCAGCACGCGGTCAAAGATCTCCATGGCCACAGGAATCAGGCCTGGATGGGCCACCCAGGTGCCGTCGTGGCCATTCGAGGCCTCACGCTCCTTGTCCTCGCGAACCTTGCTCAGCGCCTGCTCATTGGCTTTTTCGTCGTTCTTGATCGGAATCTGGGCTGCCATGCCGCCCATGGCAAAGGCGCCGCGCTGGTGACAGGTCTTGATCAACAGTTGCGAATAGGCTTTCAGGAAGGGAACGGTCATCGTGACCTGGGCACGGTCTGGCAAGACCCGGTCGGGATGAGCCTGGAACACCTTGATGTAACTGAAGATGTAGTCCCAACGTCCACAGTTCAGACCGACGATGCGGCTTTTCAGCGCATGCAGAATCTCGTGCATCTGGAACACAGCGGGAAGGGTTTCGATCAACACGGTCACCTTCACCGTTCCGGGCGGAAGCTCCAGCACTTTTTCAATGTCGGTCAGCACCTCCTCCCACAGCTCAGCCTCACGCCAGTGCTCCATTTTCGGCAGATACAGGTACGGGCCGCTGCCGCGCTTGATCAGCGTTTCGGCGTTGTTGGCCAGATAGACCGCCGCGTCGAACAGACCGCCGGGTATCGGGCGTCCATCGACCTCCACGTGACCTTCATCCAGGTGCCAACCGCGCGGACGAACGATCAGCACCGCCGGATCGTCGTTCAAGGCGTAGTGCTTGCCGTTGGGCGCTGTGAAATCAATCGTGCGATAGACCGCATCGTGCAGATTGACCTGTCCGTCGACCATGTTGGTCCAACTGGGCGAGGACGAGTCTTCGCAGTCGGCCATGAATACGCGGGCTCCGCTGTTCAAGGCGTTGATGATCATCTTGCGGTCGACCGGACCGGTAATTTCAACCCGCCGGTCGCGCAAATCTTTCGGGATAGGCGCAACTTGCCAGCGACCCTCTCGAATGGCTTTGGTTTCGGGGTCGAAATCCGGCAGTTCGCCCTGGTTGAAGGCAGCCTGACGTTCCCGACGATGCGCCAGAAGCTGATCGACCCGCTCCCGATATCGCTGGCCCAGCTTGCCCAGCAAATTCACCACCTGGGCCGACAACAGCGGTTTGGCCGCAGCCGGCAGCCCGGCGATAAACCGGACGGCCTGACCCGCGTCATTCAAATGTGCGTCTGGATAATGCTGAGAGGATTGCTTCATCGCTCCGTTCGCCACCGTATGTTGGATCATTTCAGGCTACTCGGCGGGAACAGTATTTGGCAAATTAAATGTTTTGATCTAGAGTATTGGTT